>CAYWEI010000051.1:1381-2197 GCA_964457265.1 uncultured Candidatus Saccharibacteria bacterium | reverse complement strand
AGCCCGCGAAAGTGGAGATCCTCGACGAGAATCGTTTCCGTATCACCATCACCGAGGGAAAGACCCATCAGGTCCGCCGCATGGTCGTGGCGCTCTTCAACGAGGTAGGCGACCTTAAGCGCACCAGCATCATGAACGTCAAGATGGGTCCTATAAAGGAAGGCGGCTATCGCGTCATCGAGAGCAAGGAGCTCGAGATCTTCCTCACCTCGCTCGGTCTCGCCGGTTAGGTTAACGCTTGAGTGAGTATCTGTTGACTGCAGGAGGCTCTCGGAGCTTGAGCAGCATGGTAATTCCGGAGCCGTAATGGGCTGCGACGGAATTTGCGAAAGTGAGAGTGAGCGCACCTGGCGGCAGGGCCAGGTGACGCGTACTCTTGCAGGCAATAGATCGAGCGATACTATTTGCGACCGCTCCACTGGGACAGGGTAAGGTTCACCTTATCCCACTTGAACTCCACTCCCTCATCGAGGAGCATCTTCTTTTTCGAGACCATACCGAATGCGGCACTGTATCCCGTAAGCGAGCCGTCTGACCCCACGACTCGGTGACAAGGCGTAGCGGGAATATCAGGGTTCGTCCGCATAGCACTGCCTACTGCACGCGCTGCGTTCGCATTCCCCGCGAGCCGAGCGATCTGCGCGTAGGTCGCGACTTTGCCTACGGGAATCTTCCGGGTGATCTCATAGACCTTCTCGGTGAACGCGGATTTCATATATCAAAGTATATCCTCGCAGGTAGATATGCTGAAGGCCGGAAAATCAGTGTGATTTCCGGCCCCCTCGAGTCGAATGGATAGTTCAGAGACTACCTGGC
>CAYWEI010000051.1:0-1371 GCA_964457265.1 uncultured Candidatus Saccharibacteria bacterium | reverse complement strand
GGATGCGGCACTTCGTACATACCGCCTTCCGAAAAGCTCGAACGTATCGAGACCGGAAGGGGGCATAAGATGAATGCGAAGGACCATCGGTCCGGCGTTGTCATTCCTTATTACGGGTTCGCGAACCCACTGTATCTCCTGCGCCAATTGCGCATGGTCGATCAGATTAGGTAGCACGTAGGCCGGAGGTGTGCGTGTGCGCACACTCGACGGCCAGAATACCGGTGAAAGGAAGAGGAGCCGGAACGCTCCTGTGGTGCTAGGGTCGCGGTCTGAACACCGCGCATCGACTAGCGTGTGACTGCGTTCTCGGGCCAGGTCCCTCAAGAGTCCCGTAACCGGATACTCTTCCATGGAGCAAGAATGCCAGTCGCGTCCGCCATAGGCGGGCGGCAGCCGGGATATGCGTAACGGCTCGAAGCCGAAGGTGACCTTTACGGCCACGTCGCTATCCCGCAGTACGATCGGAGCAGTCATGCTCTTCTCCTTGGTTGGAACAATGATCTCCCTTATTGAAGATCGTGATTACCATACGACATATTTTCTTATCAGGCAAATAGCGGCCTTACGGGACCCGCCATGCTGGCTAATGGCCGATGAGCTTCCCAGCGGAAGGATTGCGCATACAATGAGGCTCATGAAGAAGCGTCCGAAACCGTTCCTCGGTCCCCTGCTCGCAAAGCTCGCTCCGCGTGTCGGCGCGACCGTCACTATCGAGCCTGTGTGGGGCATCGTCGGACAGATAGCCTTCAAGAACGGGCGTAAGCGGTATTTCCGCTATAACAGCCTCGACCTGAACACGCTCGGCGCTTCCGAGGTGGCCAAGGACAAGGACTATGCGAATTTCTTTCTCGCGAGAGCCGGCTATCCGATCGTGCCAGGGAAAGCCTTCTATTCGAAGTCATGGTCGGAGGCGATCCAGGTCCCGTACGATTCCGAGGCTGCGTACGGATTCGCGCGCGAATCCGGCTTCCCGGTCGTAGTCAAGCCTAACTCCGGAAGCCAGGGAGCAGGAGTGAGCGTTGCCTGCACGAAACGGGAGCTCGCACGGTCGCTCTCGGCGGTCTTCGCGACCGATCGAGTCGCGCTCGTCCAGAAGCTCGTCGTCGGACGCGACTACCGTATCGTCGTGCTCGACGGTGAAGTCATATCCGCCTACGAACGTATCCCGCTCAACGTGACAGGTGACGGGAGACGAACCCTGCAGGCACTGCTCGCGCAGAAGCAAGCGGCGTTCAAGAGGAGCGGTCGCGATACCCGCATCGATCCCGATGACGAGCACATCGCCCGGAAGCTCGTTCATAGCGGACTGACGCTTGATTCCGTGCCTGCCAAGGGCACGCGCGTATTCCTTCGCGATAACGCGAACCT
>CAYWEI010000050.1:0-2220 GCA_964457265.1 uncultured Candidatus Saccharibacteria bacterium | reverse complement strand
TCCCGCGACCTTCCGAAGGCGCTTCCTAAGCTCGAGCGATACAAGGATAAGAAAGTGCTCACGGTGTGCACGGGAGGCGTCCGTTGCGAGAAGATGTCGGCACTGCTTCTCGCGAACGGATTCACCGACGTGCAGCAGCTCGAGAATGGCATGCACGGATACATGGAGAAATATCCGGGAGAGGACTTCCTGGGGACTCTCTATACGTTCGACAAGCGCCTCACGATGGATTTCGGGGGTAAGCGGGAGATCATCGGGAAGTGCCGCCTGTGCGATGCGACGACAGAGTCATATGTGAACTGCGGGGATGATTTCTGCCACTTGCACTTCCTTGCGTGCGAGAGCTGTCAGAAGCCGGAGGGAACGTTCTGTACGGATGCGTGCGCAGAAGCTACGAAGAGCCGTCGCGAACTTTCTCATGCCTAAGACCGATAGCGCATACGACGTCATAGTCGTCGGGGGAGGCGCTTCCGGCATGATGGCCGCGGGCATAGCCGCTGAGCGCGGGAAGCGCGTGCTCCTGCTCGAGAAGAATCCTGAGCTCGGGAAGAAGCTTTCCATATCCGGGGGCGGCCGCTGCAACATCACGAACGCCGAAGAGGACGAGAAGATCCTTCTCGGGAAGTTCGGCAAGGCAGAACCGTTCCTCTACTCCGCATTCTCTGAATTCGGCATGCCGGAAACCTTCGCATTTTTCGACAGGCTGGAACTCCCGCTCGTCATACAGAAGAATAAGCGCGCGTTCCCGAGGACCGAACGCGCAACCGATGTGGTAGCGACGCTCGAGGAGTATCTCGACGATCAGCATGTCGACGTGCGCACGGATCTTCCGGTGCAGCGTGTGAATATGGCTGACGGGAAGATCCGTTCCGTACAGACACAAGGGTTCGAGTTCACGGCTGAATCCTATATCTTCGCTACGGGCGGCGTCTCGCATCCGGAGACCGGCTCGACCGGCGACGGATTCAAGTGGCTCCGGGATCTAGGTCATACGGTAGAAGAACCGACGCCTACCATCGTGCCGCTAGCCGCGAGCGATGCATGGATCCCGAAACTCAAAGGGAAGACTCTGGCCGGCGTGAAGATAACCTTCTTCCAGGATGAGGTGCGTAAGTTCTCTCAGAAAGGAGATATCCTTCTTACGCATTTCGGTCTCTCAGGGCCGACGATCCTCAATCTCGCGGGCCGGGTGCAGGAGCTCCTGTATGGAGGGATAGTGACCGCCGCTATCGATCTCTTTCCGAACGATGATATCGGGATACTAGATAGCAAGCTGGTCGCCCATTTCGAATCGAACAAGAACAAGCTTCTGCGTAATGCGCTTACGGAGCTCCTTCCGAGCGGGACTACGGAAGTGCTGCTCTCGCTCGTGCCGGGCATGGATCCCGACCTCAAGGTGCACAGCGTCACGAAGGAGCAGCGTCGCATGCTCATCGATACGCTCAAGGCGCTGCCCGTTTCCATAGAAGGGCTCATGGGTCTCGACCGCGCGGTGGTCGCTGATGGCGGCGTGTCGCTCGAGGAAGTGGATATGCGGACCATGCGTTCGAAGAAGTGCGGGAATCTCTTCCTGACGGGGGATCTCCTCCACATATCTCGTCCATCAGGCGGCTATTCGCTCCAGCTCTGCTGGACTACCGGATTCGTCGCGGGCACGAATGCCTGACGTGCCGGCAATAGAAGAAGAATCCCGCCGGAGCGGGATTCGTCGTCTATAGGGTCATCTGCGATGGCACTCTCCACGGGACGTTGTGGGGGTGGATCCCGCAGGTGCTGCAGCACGGGTGCTGCAAGGCTCGAGGATCGGACTCAGTGACGAGGAGCGTGCCACGCTTATGGCACCGGTCCCCGCAGTTGAAGTCCACGATGATCTTCGGCTGGCCGTGATCGGCCATGGTTGCGTCATAAGGCATCGGTATTCCTTCCTTCTGCTCGATGTGAAAGAGCGTCTCGGCGGTCAGAATGCGCCGCCGTTGTCACTCATGCTACACCCGGTCATGGCATAGCAGCGGAACCCGGAGTGCGTGTAAGTCAACCGCAATCGTGGTATGGTGATAAAAACGTGGCCATAAAGACTAATACAGAACAAGGAGGACCTCCTAAAGAGGCTCTGGTCCGCTTCGAGAACGTATCATTCGGATACGGTCACAATCACCCTATCCTGACCGAGGTAGATTTTTCCCTGCGCCGCGGAATGAAGGTGACGCTCATGGGTCAGAA
>CAYWEI010000049.1:0-2227 GCA_964457265.1 uncultured Candidatus Saccharibacteria bacterium | reverse complement strand
CCTTCGTCCAGAAATCCTTCACGACTGGATCCTTCACGTTCTCCACCACCTTCTTCCGGTAGTTCTTGTCGGTATACATCCGATTCACGCCGAGCAATGTGGAGTCCGGATACTCGAGGAGCGCGAGCAGCGTGTTGGAGAGGATGTATTCCATGCGCGCGGACCAGGCGTCGACCCAGATCTTCTTGAAGGTCGCCATGAGGCCCGACACGACCAGATGCCGCTTGTCGTACCCCACGTCTTCCATCACGTTGAACGCTATCGGCTGGTCGAGATCGAACGGGGCGAAATAGACCACATCCTTCACGCGCTCCTGCGGTATGAAATCGAGCAGCTTCTCCACCGCGCTCCCGTGGGGATCGATGAACGCCATGCCTTCGCCGTTGCGGATATCCTGGATGGCCATGTTCTCGAGCATGGTCGACTTGCCCATGCCCGTCTTCCCGATCACGTACATATGGCGCGAACGATCCTTCGCCTTGATGCCGAACGGCACGCGCTTGCCGCGCGCATCGGTTGCGGCGAAGTAGGTCACGCGTTCGGGATTGTACATAAGAAGATTATACCGCCGCGCACCGAAGAAGAGAAAACAAAAAGCCGCGCGCACTGGGCACGCGGCTTGAAAGTCTCATGAGCTCGCTTCAGGCCGGGATATGAACGGCCTGATCCGGAAGCGTGATCACGCCGCCGGTATAAACCAGATATCGGTTCCAAGCGGCGCATGCTGTCCGGAGCTTCGAGTCATTCTCGCATTCGGCGGAAGCGATCTGAGAGTTCTGGATCTTCTTGATGAGCTCCACGCTTAGGTTTCGGACGACCTCGCAGAACCATTCCCACGCGCTTTCCTCATCGACGACCTCTTCCAGGCTATGAGGTACTGACATGGTTCCCTCCTTGAAAACCACCGTGGGACTATTCCCACCATGCTCGCAACTCTACTCCT
This sequence comes from uncultured Candidatus Saccharibacteria bacterium, assembly GCA_964457265.1. Taxonomy (GTDB): domain Bacteria; phylum Patescibacteriota; class Minisyncoccia; order Phycocordibacterales; family Phycocordibacteraceae; genus C7867-001. Next base: position 1,284 of record CAYWEI010000049.1, on the reverse strand, counting down.
AAATGCTTGCTTGTCGAGACACCTACTGATACTGCACGAACATCGGCTGCGGCGTGAGCTTGAGGAGCTCAGCAGGCGTCAGAAGGCGCTCGGACGGAGGCTTGAGGTCATTCTTATAGAAGAGCTTGAATCCGGTGAACTGGACGGGCTCCGGGTATATGAAGCTCTTATACGTCCCGATCTTGCGGGCAGGGCTTCCCCATCCGTCCATGACCATCACCACCTGGACTTCGGGCGTCGGCTTGATCGCCTCCGCATTCTTCACCATCGCCTGCGTGAACCGGTGGATGATGAGTATCTTCGGAGGAAGGTCATGCTCGCGGACCAGGTCCGAAAGGTACTGTATCGCGTAGTTTATATCGTTAGAGTTCAGCGAGCCGATAACGGTTCCCGGTTCCTCGCCGCCCTTCATGGAGAACTCCGGATCGAGCGCCAGGTGCACCTGCGGCATGGAGAGATACGCATCGAGCGCAGGAATCTCGGACTGGACCGTCGAGAGACCCACCTGGATGTCGAGTATGACGATGCCGTCGATCTCCTTCGCCATGGCTATGGCCTGATCGGTCTGATCATCCGGCATGCGGGCACGGTACATACCGCTCTTCCCTGGATTGTCCTGGGCCACGACCGCGATGTACTCGATCGCAGGCATTACAGGCGTCTTAGGATCTGCTGCTTCCCAGCGAGCTATCTCCTGACGCATCTTCTGGAGCACGACCGGCTTCTCGAACTCGCCGAGGATGCCCATCTTCGTGGAATAGAAATTGCCGTAGTACGCGATGATGCGCTTATCAGGAAGGATAGCGCCTACGTTCGGATATACGGTCTTCGCGGGCCACAACCGGGCGGTCGTCGTGGAAGTGGTCGATGCGTAGTTCGCTATGGAAATCATGCGCGCATCGTACTTGGCGGTATCGAGCTTCGCCGGCTCCTTCTTCTTCTCCGCGAACAGCGGCGTGCTCGTGGCTTTTCCGGTGCGATCATAGGTGGTCGCCATCGCGTACGGGATCAGGTGCGTACCGATCAGCGTCACGGTCATGCCGAGAAGGGCTATGACGACGAAAGGATTGCTAAGCAGCGTTCTGAGACGGGTCATAGGCAACGGCGGGAGAAGGCTTAGGGGCCGGACGGAGGGTGACACCTATCGCCAGAGTGACGAGGCCCACTACCGGCAGCGCCCATCGGAGCACCGAGAGCGGGAGACCGATGAACGGTGACACGGTGACGAATATGCCTATCAGAACGAGCAGCTGCGGACGGGACATACCGCAAGTATACCCGCAC
>CAYWEI010000048.1:0-2460 GCA_964457265.1 uncultured Candidatus Saccharibacteria bacterium | reverse complement strand
AAGCCGCGTCGTTCTTGCGGCCAATGCGCTGGAATCGGATCATCAACATATGTAGGCGGAACTGTACCAAATAGGGGCTTTTCCGTCAAAGAAGCGCCCTGACAGGTTGTGTCAGGGCGCGTCTCTCAGTCCAGCGAAGAGCGGGGCTGAGGGATGGGACGGAGAGCGAGGATGATGCCGTAGAGGAGCGCGAACGGCCAGACGAAGGGGTTCCAGAGGAGCGCTTCACGCTTCATGCGGCGCATCTCGCTCTCCAGGAACTCCTGATCGTCGTCCACGCGCTCGTCGAGCTCACGTAGGCGCCGCTCGCGATAATTGTAGCTCTCATCACTGTACGACCCCATGACTCCGCCGGCACCGAAGAACGCGCCGAGCAGATAGCCAAGTAGCGCCGCCTCCCACGCATGATCCTTGATCATGCCGCCGGCGAACCACCCCTCCCCGTGACCATACCAAAACAGACACGCCACGAAGACACCTACCCATGACGCTGAAATGGCAGCGTCCTTAACGGCGCGCTGGCGGTACAGGCGCTTCAGTTCATCACTAAACATCGTTTTCTCCCGATTAGATCAATCTGCTCGGACTATACGCAAAACGAGAAAATAAAGAAGGGGCGGTCCGAAGACCGCCCCAGGTTCTCAGGAAGGGCCGGGGAACTGGCCCATATGCATCATACCAATTACAGGTTCATCTGCTACAGTTCATACACATGCCTATACAGAAGGACACTATCTACGAAGGACCCATAAGCATTATCAAGACGGGCAAGGGATTCTTCTCCTATGACCCCAACGAAGAGGACCTCTTCATCCCGGGAGAAGCACTCTCGGGTGCGTTCCCCGGCGACACCGTGAAGGTGCAGTTTACGGGCTACGACACTGATACGCGCACCGGCAAGAAGAAGCCTTCTGGAAAAGTCATCGAGGTGACCGAGCGTGCTCGCGAGACGTTCGTCGGCAAGCTCGTCAGGAACGAGGAGGAAAACCTCACCATGCTCATCCCGGACTGGAAGAAGATGTACGTACCGTTTGTGGTTAAGGGCGAGTCCCTCCCTATTGGCCACAAAGTGATGATCCGCTTCAAGGGCTGGAACAAGCATCAGCCGTACCCGTGGGGCGAACTCGAGGAGATCATCGGCCCCGCTGGCGAGCATGAGACCGAGATGCGTGCGCTCGCGCTTTCCCAAGGCTTCCGTTCCGATTTCCCTCCGGGCGTCATGACCGAGGCGAAATACCTTGAAGAGCACGGCCGGCAGATGCTCCGAGACGGCGCTGACGAAGGTATTAAGGCTGGCACCCGTAAGGACTTCCGTGACGCGACCACCTTCACCATCGACCCATTCGATGCGAAGGACTTTGACGATGCGCTTTCCGTTAGGAAGCTAGAAAACGGCAACTACGAGATTGGCGTCCATATCGCGGACGTCTCGCATTTCGTACGTCCCGGCACACAGATTGATACCGAAGCCCGGAAGCGTGCTACCTCGGTATACCTCGTGGACCGCACCATCCCGATGCTTCCCCATATTCTCTCCACGGACCTCTGTTCCCTGAACCCGAACGAGGACAGGCTCGCGGTGTCCGCGGTGTTCGAGCTCGACGAGGAGGCAGGCATCGTCTCCCGCTGGTTCGGTCCTACCGTTATCCACTCGGACAAACGCTTCACGTACGAGGAAGCACAGGAAGTACTCGAGAAGCAGGACGGTATCCTCCTTGCGGAACTCAATATCCTGAAGATGCTCGCGGATAAGATCCGTAGCCGTCGCACGCGTAAGGGCGCAATCGCATTCGACACTCCTGAGGTGAAGATTCTTCTTGATGAGAATGGCAAGCCCGCGAAGATTGTGCTCAAAGAGCGTAAGGACACGAACCTCCTCATCGAGGACTTCATGCTTCTTGCGAACGAAGCAGTTGCCGAGTTCCTCACCGATGAGATGAAGAAGGCACACCTCTCGGGCACCACTATCTACCGCGTGCATGACCGTCCTGATGCGGATCGCATCGAGAACCTCGCCGCGTTCCTGCGCGTGATGGGCTACCAACTTCCGGTTGAAGCAGGCAAAGTGAAGGGAGAAGCTCTCAACAAACTCCTTGGTGAGGTTGCCGGAAAGCCAGAGGAATACCTCATCAAGACAGCGACACTCCGCTCAATGGCGAAGGCAATCTACACCACGAAGAACATCGGGCACTTCGGCCTCGCGTTCGAGTTCTATACCCACTTCACTTCCCCAATCCGCCGCTACCCCGACCTCCTCATCCATCGTCTCGTGAAGCGCTACACCGTAGATGGCGTGTTCTCAAAGGAGGAGCTCGCCGAGCTCGACCAGCTTGCGTTCCACTCCTCAGAGCGCGAAGCGGCTGCAGTCGAAGCCGAGCGCGACTCCATCAAGATGAAGCAGGTGGAGTACATGGCGGAGCATATTGGCGAGGAGTTCGATGCCGTCATCTCCGGCGTCTC
>CAYWEI010000047.1:0-2498 GCA_964457265.1 uncultured Candidatus Saccharibacteria bacterium | reverse complement strand
GCCTTTCGACCATGACTAATCTTTCTTGGCGTATAGGTGCTGGGCGATGACGTAGGTGCCGACTTCTTCCTCGAGGCCGGTAGCGAGGGTCTTGAGCTTTGCGCTCTGCTTGAGCTCTTCTTCGCTGCCGTAGGCGACGAAGTAGGGGATGCCGCGGCGGACGGCGTCGCGGATCTGGTCGCCGAGCTGCTTGTCTCCCAGGTTCACGAAGGTGCGCATGCCTTTCTCGCGGAGGGTCGCCGCGTATGCCTGAGCGAGCGGTATATCGGATGCGGACGGCGTGCCGATGTAGATCTCGGGAGCGCTGGCAGGCTCAGGAAGCAGGTCGTGGGTAGCGAGGAAATCCATGAGGCCGACATCGCCGAACGCGAAGCCGATAGCCGGGATCGGATCGCCGCCGAACATGGCGACGAGGCCGTCGTAGCGGCCGCCGCCCAGGAGCGCGCGAGGGTTCTCGGGACTGGCATCCTGCACCTCGAAGACGACGCCGGTGTAATAGTCGAAGCCGCGGACGATCTCCGGCTCGAAGTAGGCGTTCGTGACGCCTCGTGCCTTGAGCTCTTCGATGAGCGCCAGGACTTTCTCCTTCTCCTGCGCGACCTCAGGATCTGCCGCTTCCTCGATAGCCCGGAGGGGATCCTTGCCTGCGCCTCGGGCGGCGTCGAATTCCTCTGCGGACATCTTCGCTTTCCGGTCGAGGAGCAGCCAGTACTCCTTCACGCCTTCTGCGTCAGTAAGGCCGCACGCCTTGCATGCCGCGGAGAGGAGCGCGCGCGAATTGATGCGTATGGTGAAATCATCATCGGTAGCGCCGAAGGAACGGAAGATGCTGCTTGCAAGGGTAAGGATCTCGAGATCAGCCTGGCCCTCCGGAAGCCCGATGAGGTCGACGTCGGTCTGGAAGAACTCGCGGAGACGGCCCTTCTGCGGACGCTCGTAGCGGAAACGGTTGCCGATGGAGAACCATCGCAGGGGGAAGGCGAGCTCGCGGCGTTTTCCGGCGACCATGCGCGCGAGGCTCGGTGTCATCTCCGGACGGAGCGTGACGCTGCGTCCGCCGCGGTCCTCGAAAGTGTAGGTCTGGTCGCGGATGATCTCCTCGTTCCCCTTGCTCAGATAGAGCTCGGAGCGCTCGAGCGGCGACGCCTGATATTCCTCATAGCCCCATGAAGAAAGGGTTCCGCGAATCCTCGCGAATGCTGCGGACAAGCGTCCCCAATCAGCAGGGTAGAAATCGCGTACGCCCTTATAGGAATCGGTCGTCAGGCCTTCTTTAGCGGTCATTGAGCTGATAGTAGCAGATTAGAAGGGTTTCCTAAACGCCAGTCTTAGGTGCGTCATGAAGATCCGCGATCTCGCGCATGATGAGATCGCGCATGCCCTGGGGATCGGTGACGCCGTCCATCACGAAGTGCTTTGAGGATGTGCCGGCAGTCTCGACCTGCACGGTGCCGTATCCGATGAGGTCGGCGAAGATGCCGTCGACGGTAGTCGAGACATCCTGGACGTGGGTGAGGAGGAAGCTCGAGACTTCACGATTGAAGAATCCTCGCTGCTCGATGCGTACGATGCGGTGCGTAGTGATGACCCAGTGATTGAGATAGTATCGCGTGAAGGAGTTGAATGCGCCGATCCAGAGCGCGAGCCACCAGAGACCGAGGAAGAGGCGGGCATAGGGATTCGCGAGCGTGAGGAATCCGAGCAGCGTCATGATCTCGGGGCTCGCCGTCGCCAGCGAGGATATGAGGCCGGGGACGATCGTCGGCAGCCACGCCAAGAGAAGGAAGGGGAGCATGCTGACGGCGAGCACGAACCAATGCTTCCGGACCGTCCGCGTGATGCGTTCCCCCTCGTCGAGCTCGAATTCTTCCATACGTGCAGGAATTATGCGTGAAGGCCGCTGACGGCGAATAAGGCGAGGAAGCCCGATACGAGGACGTGAGTGATGAGCGCAGGGATGGCTACGGAGGAGCGGTGCCCGTACCGGAGCCAGTGATAGGCGGTGATGAGCGTGTAGACGGACCATATGATGAATAGGATCGCGAAGAGCACGGATATCACCTGTGCCGGATCGATACCGGAAAGATAATCCATCGGAGAGGGGAAGGGCGCGATCTGCGCCATCGGCGCCATAGGTTCTTCCTGCATCACGAATAGTATCCCACGACCAGCCGGGGGCGCCCATACGGATCGGTGCGTATCTCGCTCCAGAGCGCAGCATTAGTCTCGAGCAGATCCTTCGTCTTCTCCGCGTTCGAGATATCGCATTCGATCCAGAGCTCGCCGGCCGGATCGAGATGCCCGGGGGCTTCCTCGGCTATCCGGCTGATGATGTCGAGCCCGCCTTCGCCTGCGTAGAGTGCGAGAGGTGGCTCATGCTCAGTCACGCTCAGGTCGAGCGTGCGCGTGCTCGGCACGTACGGCGGGTTGGAAACGATGATATCGAACCGTTCATCCGCGAACGGAGCGAAGAGGTCGCCGGTCCGGATATCGGCACG
>CAYWEI010000046.1:0-2624 GCA_964457265.1 uncultured Candidatus Saccharibacteria bacterium | reverse complement strand
AAGTAATCTTCAGGGTTACCGCCTGTGCCGGATCGCCCCTATCATCGCAAAGCCATTCTTATGGCGCAGCGATGTAGGGATGCGTTACCGGCCAAGGTTAACACCACAGGTAATCTTCAACGTTACCGGCCAAGGTGACTTTGACTGAAGCGCCGCTCGCCGATCGAATCTCAACCCTGTAGGAACTTGACGGGTTAGATTCGAACCGGCTCGCTCCGTTCCCGAGAAAACACCCGCGAAAGCGGGTGTTTTTCGTTGGGAACGTCAAGTTTGCGGGGCGGGGAAGGGGTAGGTACAATACGCCTACTTTCATGGACCCTCTCGCGAAACTGTTCGGCTCCCCGGCCCGCCTCAAGCTTCTCCGGCTCTTCCTCTTCAATGATGATATGGCCTTCACGGCTGCCGATACGGCGTTCCGTACCCGTACCCCGAAGGATGCTGTCCGGAAGGAGCTCAGCGTGCTCGTCGGGAGCGGCATTATCCGGAAGAAGCCGGGGAAGGAGGCGACGTATGCGACCGAGAAGAAGTCGCTGCACTACGAGGCGCTCAAGGTCTTCGTGCGCACTACCACGGACTTGAGCGATGCATATATCGGGACGGCCCTGAAGAAGGCCGGTGCCATGAAGCTCATCGTGCTGTCCGGTCTTTTCACGGGCGCACTGGAATCGAAGGTCGACGTGCTGGTCGTCGGCGATTCTATCGACGAGAAGGTGCTCGCGACGTCCATACATTCCCTTGAGGCTGAGCTCGGAAGGGAATTGCGGTACGCATCGTTCTCTACGGAGCAGTTCAGGTATCGTCTGGGAGTATATGACCGCCTTCTCCGTGACGTCTTCGACTTCCCGAACCGGGTCATTATCGACAAGCTCGGAGTGACCTCGAAGTAGGCCCTATCCACAGACCCCTCTTCCCGGGGGCTTCATCTTGCTACACTTACCCTATAGCAGGCTAGTTCCTGCCTTATCCATCGTAACTCCTACGAAGTAACCCCAACCCCTATGTTCCTCACTCAATGGGCAGATGTGCTGACCGCGTCCTTTCAGAACCTGTTCTACGGACTCGTAGCCTTCATCCCGGCACTTGTCGTCGCGCTTATCATCTTCATCGTCGGATGGCTTGTCGGCGCTGGAATCGGACGACTCGTCGCGCAGGTCGTAGCTTCGCTCCGTGTCGATCAGGCGCTCCGCGCCGCCGGCGTCGAGCGCGTGCTCGAGCGAGCAGGGTATACCCTCAATGCAGGAGCCTTCCTCGGCTTCCTCGTGAAGTGGTTCTTCATCATCGCGTTCCTGGTCGCGGCGCTCGACGTGCTCGGCCTTACGCAGGTGACTGACTTCCTCTCGGGCGTCGTGCTCACCTACATCCCGCAGGTGATCGTGGCGGTCCTCATCCTCCTCGTGGCGGCCGTACTCGCGGAGGCCGCGCAGCGCGTCATCGCAGGGGCAGCTCGCGCAGCGAACATCCAGGCAGCCAACCTGCTCGGAACCCTCGCACGCTGGGCTATCTGGATCTTCGCGGTCCTGGTAGCGCTCGATCGCCTGGGCGTCTCACCGCTCATCCAGACGCTCTTCACCGGTGTCGTGGTAGCGCTCTCCCTCGCATTCGGCCTCGCGTTCGGACTCGGCGGGCAGCAGGCAGCGGCTCGTTACATCGAGCGCATCCAGAACGAGATCAAATAGAGCCGCTCGCGTTCTTCCGAAACGAAGCCCCGCGTCTTTCAAGGCGCAGAAAACCCAGTCATGAATATGACTGGGTTTTCTGCTGCTTTCGGCAAAGGCTTATTTCCGCAAGAACACTCGCTCAGGCGTAGAACGGAGCGAGCGTCCTCGATCCGGAAACATAGGACGGAAGCAGCAGGATAGGCAGCTCCCCAGGGGAGCTGCCTATCCTGCGCCCTGGAGTCCTCGTTTCCGATATCGAGGGGCGCGAGCGAAGGTTTGACAGGCCAGAACCCCCCGCGTATACTCGCTATTACGTGTTGAGGACCAAGAAATTACTTACTAAACGGAGCGGATAAGGACTTGCCGTAAGGTTAGTCTCGCCGCCCCGGGAGGGGCTTTTTTCTTGGGAAGAACACCCGCTCGTTGACAGACGAATATGCAAATAGGTAATCAACGCCGCGAGGCGTGTGCGTTCGCGTACATGCCTGGCGGATTGAATATTGCAGAATCACAGAATCGTTAGAACAGTGGTGTTCAAGTTTCCGCACAGGAAACAGTAAGGGTGCACGGTGGATGCCTAGGCTTGCAACAGCGAAGAAGGACGCGACTAATCAGCGAAATGCTCCGGGGAGGCGATTTGTAGCCATCGATCCGGAGGTATCCGAATGGGGAAACCCAACCAGCAATGGTTACCTCTCAATATTTTGTAGAGGAGCGAACCCAGGGAAGTGAAACATCTCAGTACCTGGAGGAATAGAAAACAACAACGAGTTGCGTTCCGTCTATTCGATGCTTCGAGTAGATGGAACGCGACTCTCGTGATTCCCTAAGTAGCGGCGAGCGAAACGGGAATAGCCCAAACCAAATACTTCGGTATTCGGGGTTGTAGGGCGGAAGCGCCGTACTCGTACGGCACAAGTTACAAAAGTTCTACATAGCAGAAGAAGCTGGAAAGCTTCGCCCCAG
>CAYWEI010000045.1:0-2737 GCA_964457265.1 uncultured Candidatus Saccharibacteria bacterium | reverse complement strand
GAACTCGACGATGAGATGCGAGCCGCCATAGCTCATGAAAGGTATGGTGGTCCCGGTCACCGGCAAGAGACCCAGATTGATTCCGGCATGTATGAATACGTGGGCCGTGAAAAGCAGGGCGACCCCGATCGTGAAGAGCGCATCGAAATTAGTCGCTGACCTGCGAGCGATGGAGAGGAGACGCGCGAGCAGGAGCCCGTAGAGCGTGAGCACCAGGAGCACGCCCACGAACCCCCACTCCTCGGCGAACGAAGCGAAGATGAAGTCGGTCTCGTATTCAGGCAGGAACCGCAGCTTCGATTGCGTCCCGTATCCGATACCCTTCCCGAATACCTCGCCAGATCCGACCGCGATCGTCGCCTGATAAGCGTTATATCCCGTGCCGTGGATGTCGCTCGCAGGATTCACGAATGAGACGATGCGCGCCCGCTGATAATCATGGAGGGCGAAGAACCAGAGTCCGGCCGCCGCGATAAGTCCCGTGGCCATGATGATCGCCAGGTGCTTCTTCGAGATCCCGGACACGAGTATCATGCCGAGCCAGATGATGGTGAATATCACCGCGGTCCCGAGATCCGGCTCGACGAGGATGAGGAGTATCAGCCCTGCCGCGTACGCGCCTGAAACGATGATATGGCGGAAATCCCCGATCTCCATATGCCGCCGGGAGAAGTATTTTGCCATGAGAGCGATGAACACTATCTTCGCAGGATCTGCCGGCTGGAGAGAGAACGCACCTAGGTCGAACCATGATTTCGCTCCCTGCACCGCATGCGTCGCCACGAGAAGCAAGGACAGGAGCCCGAGACATCCGGCATATCCCACGAGAATGACGGGCGTACGGCGTATGAAGCGCATATCGATACTGGCGCACACGAGATAGGCTATCGAACCGATACCGATCCAGATGAGCTGGCGCGGGGCCAGCGAGCTTCCCGTGCCGAACGGATGCATGGTGAGCACCCCGAGGAACGCGATAGCGAGCGGAATAAGGAAGAGCGGCCACTCGGACAGAAGCGAGCGGAGCGTCCGGTTACGGATGCGTTCACTCATACCGTCAGGGGATCTGCGGCACGGATACTACTTCGACCTTGGCCGCTTCCGCAGGAAACGGCTCGCTCCAGGTGAATACGGCTTGCGCGCTCCCCTGCGCCGGCACGAGCCGCACGATCGTCTGGGATGCCGCTATCACGGTACCCTCGCTATCGAATATGGTCGCGATGGCGCGCACATTGTAGAGAGACGAAGGAGAGGCATTGCGCACGTTCGCGGTCACGCGCGGGCGCGTTCCCGCCTCAAGCTCGACCTTCTCGATGAGCGGCTGCAGCGCCTGCTCTTTCGCGGCAGACCAGAGCACGGGTTCCGCGAAGGAGAGGAATGCGCGCGAAGCGACGCCGCTTCCCTGATACAGCGAAGGCACGAACACCGGCACGATAGAGCGGGCCGGGAGATCCATGACCCCTTCTTTCTCTGCCAGCAAGAGATTATCCTCTCCGCGGATCTCTATGGTGTAACGTGCGCTCTTCGCTTCCGCATCGTCATTACGGTTCTCGATATACGCTACCGCATCAGCGCGGCCCGTCGCGTATTGCAGCGGCCGCGCGAAGGTCACGCGGGGAGGAGCTACGTCAGCGGCGCATAGGTACGCGCATGAGCCGCCACAATCGATTCCCCGCTCGTCCTGATTCTGCTTGCCGTCCATGCATGAAGGAGTCTCATACATGACCGCGATGGTCACCGCAGCGACGAGCAGCACGAGCGCAGCGCCGGTCACGCTTAATAGCACGACGCGCCTCTTGTCTGCCCAGTTCAGAGTCATACCGACAGTATATAAGATACCCTGCGTCCCGACGAGAATGCAGGACAGTCCTTATCCGCCCGCAAGATACGCACGCAGCTTGCGGAAGGCATCCCCGCGACTGCTCAGTCCATACTTCTCTTCCCGTTCCATCTCTCCGAAAGTCTTCTCCTGTCCGTCAGGCTGGAAGATCGGCCCGTATCCGAAGTCCTTGTCCCCGCGTGGCGCGACGACCCGCCCGCTCATAGATGCACTGAATACGTGCGATTCTCCCTCCGCATCGAGATACCCCACATACGTATGTACGCTCGCTCGGTCTTCTCCGTATTTCTGCACAAGCTCATAGATACCCTCTACGCCAAGCGCGTCCTCGAACCATTTTATGAATGGGCCCGGAAGCTCGTCGTTGAGACACGTAAGCGTCAATGAGCTGTCTTCGACGATGCACGGGGCGATGCCGTGCGCTTTAGCGGCGATAAGCTTCTCACGCAATACTTCTTCGGGGTCGATTCCTTGAATCTCAGGGAGATCCACTTTCTGCTGTACAAGGTCGATTCCTTCAAGCACCGCCTGCGCCTCCGCGAATTTCCCTGCGTTCCCGGTGATGAAGGTGATCATTCGCTCACTATAGCAAAAGCCGCCCTTTCGGGCGGCTTTTGCAGAAGACTAAAACCTGCGCATAATGCTGGCGACAACCTACTCTCCCCTTACGAGTACCATTGGCTCAAGAGGGCTTGACTGCCGTGTTCGGAATGAGAACGGGTATGGCCCCTCCGATGAATCACCAGCATTATGCGCACGTTTTTTGTCCTCGTTCGAGGACAAACGAATATGCAAATATGTAAACAACTTGAATTACAGATCACGTCGCTAGACGTAATGTACAAGGTTCCGCACAGAAAACTGGGCATATTAGTACTTCTCGACTCAACGCATCAC
>CAYWEI010000044.1:0-2840 GCA_964457265.1 uncultured Candidatus Saccharibacteria bacterium | reverse complement strand
GCTCGAGCTTGGTGTAGAGCTTCGCGAGCTCGCCGGTCTCGCGCTTTCCGCCGAGATCAGCGAGGCGGTCGATGCGCTTCTTGATTTCCGTGAAATTGGAGACGGTGCCGCCGAGCCAGCGGCCAGCGACGAACGGGACGCCGAGGCGCTTCCCTGCTGCCTTGACCGCATCCTGCGCTTCGCGCTTTCCGCCGACGATGAGGACGACCTTTCCGTCGCGAGCGAGCGCTGCCATGACCTCCTTCGCTTTCGCGAGCTGGGCATCTGTCTTCGCGAGATCGAAGATCTCGAGGTTGGACTTCGCGCCGAGCACGAACGAACGCATGGTCGGGTGGCGGCGGCTCTTTACCTGCGCGAAATGGGCGCCGACGCCGAACAGGCGGTCGACTCCCGGTCCGGTCTGTCCCGGGGCTACGGTTTCTGGTGCTTCAGTCATGATTTTCCCACTCTAACACACGCATTTCAGCCGTACAATGGCCTTCCAGGACACCCGGGGCGGCCTCTGCCTAAGGCACGGTCACCGAATAGATATAAGCCCGGGTATTCCCGCAAGCTCCTATGGGCAGGGTGCCGTTGCTCGGCCGCTCGATCCCCAAGTTAGCCACGTTCATGCGGCAAGCATAGCCAAGCTCTTTCGATTGCACGGTGAGTTTCCCGGCTTACCAACTGCAATTCACGTTCGATATGGTATATGAGTGCTCATAGAAAGGAAGGAAATAGGTCGGTCCCCCGCCCTGATAATTGCACATATAGGCAGCATCCTGGACGTTCCAGGACGTTTCGCGATATCCTGCCCGAGAATAGAGGCCGCCACTGGTCACGGTCCTCTCGACCGTACTCCACGCGGAAAGGAGAAACTGATTCCCGTCGCTCGAATACATGTAGCATGCCCCTCCTCCGCCGTACCCGCTAGCCGTATCGATAGGACGTGGGTCTTGAGGAAGCTTTCCCATATAGCCTCTAGAGACAAGCTCGGGAACCCAGTTCGCCGTTATCGAATCTGATGCGTTACCGCTCGTCCGGCACCCTGGATCCATATAGACATTATTGATTCCTCCGGTCGATGGGTAGGCGTTATTGTCGAGCCAATAGAGCTGCAACGCCTTATACACCTCTCGGATATCCGACTGCCGCTGCGCATCGCGCGCTTTCGACCGGGCGGTATTCAAGGATGCGAGCACCACGCCGGACAGGGTGCCGATGATAGCGATGACCACCAGGAGCTCGATCAGGGTGAAGCCTCGCGAGCGGATATCCATATGAAAAAGAATACCACACTCCTAGGAAGCTCAGTCTTCTTCCTCTTCCCCTCCCGTTATTGTTCCCCCTGACTCAGCTGCCGCCTGGAGCGCTTCCACGATAGGATCGATGAACCCTTGCATGATCTTAGGGAGATTGTGCCAGGACTCCTTGAGGCGATGGTCGGTGACCCGGTCCTGGAGGAAGTTATAGGTGCGGATCTTCTCAGAACGGTCGGCAGTACCTATCTGGCCGCTACGGAGATCGGAATGCTGCTGCGCCTCCTCCTCCTCCTGCAGCGCATCGAGCTTCGCCGTAAGGATCTCCATCGCCTTGAGGCGGTTATTGAGCTGGCTGCGCTCGCTCGTCGAGCGCACGTCGATGCCCGTCGGGATATGGATGAGACGGACCGCGCTCTCCACCTTGTTCACGTTCTGTCCGCCTGCGCCCCCTGAACGGGAGAATTCCATCTCTATATCGGATGGCTTTATGACGAACTTCGATTTCTCGCGGATCGGGAGAGCTGCCACAGAAGCGGTCGACGTATGGATACGGCCCGACTTCTCCGTAATTGGCACGCGCTGGACGCGATGCACGCCCGTCTCATACCGCAGCGCCTCGTACGCGCGAGCGCCCTGGATCTCGAGCGTAAGCTCATCGATCACCTGCACCCGCCAGTTCTTCGCCTCGGCATATTTCAGATACATGTCCTTGAGCTCGCGCGCGAAGAGCGTCGCCTCATCCCCGCCAGCGCCGGCGCGGAATTCGAGCACGATAGCCTTGGCCTTCGCGGCCTCTTCCTTGTCCTTGTCGAGGATCTTCCCGATCTCTTCGAGTATCTCCTTCTGGCGCGCCTCTATGCGTACCGCGTCTTCCTCGGCCATCTCGCGGAGTACGGCGTCCTCCCCTGCCGCTTCATGGCTGTCGGCGAGCTCCCGGATCAACCGCTCATACTCCTCCGCAAGGTATGCGGTCTGATGGTTCTGCTTGAATTCGGGATTGTATTCCATGTAGTGAGATAACTGTATCAGAGATATCGGCGCAGGAGATATCGCGGTAGTCGCCTTCGCTGCTCGCTGCTCGGTGATGGGACGATATGTTTCGGCGACTTGCGGGATGCCAAAGGAAACATGAGGGGTTGCTCTCTTGGAGAGCAAGGCGCGAGCAGCGAAGGCGACTATCCTGCGCGCGGCATCGTATCAAAAGAAAATACGGACGCGTGGCGTCCGTATTTTCCTTCAACGCCCCTACTTCTTCGCTGCCGCCACGCGCTGCTTGAAGCGCTCCACGCGTCCGGTCTTGTCGAGCGTGCGGTCCTCGCCCGTGTAGAACGGATGGGACTGGCTCGAGATCTCGATGGTGTACTTCGGGTACTCCTTTCCGTCGAGGGTTCCAGTCTCCGAGGTACGGATAGTAGAACCGACCAGGAACTGAGCGCCTGAGGACATGTCCTCGAAGAGGACCGTGCGGTAATCGGCGGGATGGATATCCTTTTTCATAGTGGAATGACTATACCAAAGGAACCTCTGCCCTTCAAGCCCCTAGAATTCCTCTATCTTAGGGAGCACGTTGACGATGACAGAATCCGTCACGCCGTTCGG
>CAYWEI010000043.1:0-2862 GCA_964457265.1 uncultured Candidatus Saccharibacteria bacterium | reverse complement strand
CATCGATGAGTTCGAGATCTGCGAGTCCGGTCTCCTCTTCGATCTCGCGCCTGGCGGCTGCTTCATCCGTCTCGCCCTGTTCTATGCCTCCTTTCGGGAAGAACCATCCGGTCTCAGCACGGTTACGGACTACCGCTATGGTGCCGGAATCTCCGAGCACGATACCGCCCGCGCATCGCCGTCTATGAGGTTCCATGTGAGCGGGACGGGAGATGATGCTTCCACGCGAGCGCCAGACACGCGAGCGCTATGGAGACATCGCGGAAGAGGATAGGGAACTGCGCCAGATTGAAGGCGACTATGGCGAGAAGCATCACGGCCGCGATGACTGAGGGAACGAATATCCGTTTCCCGAAGAGGATCCACAGCGCGAGAAGCGCTTCGATCACTCCGAATGCGTGAAGCAGGACTAAGGAATTCGTTCCCACGCTGGCAAGCAGAAAGGAAGGGAAGTACCCGACCCACGAATACGGATCGCTGAGAGCTGATACTGCAGGATAGATGAAACTGAACGCGACCGCGAGACGGAGCAAGGTCTCATCTAACGATAGGCGCAACGGATTACCCATGCGCTACTGGACGATGACGGAACCGGTGTTGGCAGCGCGCGTATGATTATGATATCCGAACGTACCTGCCTTCATAAAGGTGTACTCGAATGTACTGCCGTTCGCGCTACTGGCGCATTGGTCAAACGTTCCGTTAGTCGCAGCGCCGTCTGCACAGTGCTCACGGGTGCTGGTGCCATCATATTCAGTGTGTGTCGGGTGCTCATCCGCGCCGACCCACATGCCGTGTGTCGACTGATTCACGAAACGAACGGTATCACCGGCCCGGACGGTCACGCTCTTCGGGTAAAATCCGTCATCCGAATAGCTCACGATAATGCTGGCTGCGCCGTCAGACTGGGTAGAAGGAGCAGCAGTCGTGTCTGCCGATGTTCCGGCCGTCCCTGGGTTCGTCGTTGTCGCCGTATCGGAGACGGGTGCCGCCGGAACGCTCATCTTGAAGAGCGCGAACCAGCCGCCGATAGCGATCAGTGCGACGACGGCAAGAGCGATCCACACAGTCTTTGTATTCATAGCAATGGGTGAGAGATTAGTGCCGGTTCGGCATGAGCATAGTGTACCGCCTATCGCTCACGGGCTCACGTTCCCTTGCGTTACGCGACGACCGGCGGCAGATTCACCCACTGCGCCCGCGGTCCGTTCTCATTTCCCGTAAGAGATGCTCGCAAGGCGCGAACGAGCGATACCGAGTATAGGCGCTTTACCAGAGGATGCGGACCGAGTGCCTCATGCTTCCTGGCGAGCGATGCTTCGATGCTTATTTCCATGCGCGAAGGATACTCCGTGACGCATGAGAGGAAGATGAAGCGCTATCGGCCGAAAAGCGAGAGCAGCTCGTCTGAATGATAGAAATCCGCACCGAGCTGTCCGAACGCATAAGTCTGACCGCCCGCAGACACGGGAGCTCCTCCTGCCTGAGGATTCGGATTCGGATTCGATTTAGCGAATCCGATATTGAAGAGAGTGACCAAGGCCTCAGGATTATCGCTGATATCGAATCCGGAGGCGCTCCACTGCGCAGCGATCTCCTTCATGAACACGGCAGTGTAGAGATAGGAGTAGTAATGATCCTTGTCATCCGTGAGCCTGCGGTAGAGTTCCGCGTCGCGGTCAGCTATGCCGGGGGCGTATGCGATGAGCGATGCTACCTCTGCTCCGGGATAGAACGGGGAAGAGGGGTCGTTCGCGTACTCCTCCACCTTGCGCGCCGTCTCCTGCTTGATGCCTGAGACGCCGAGCGAGAATTGCGAGAGGGAGCCGAGCACCTTGAGGGGCTCGAAATAGCGCTTGAAGACCTCGCGGTTGGAAGTGAAGAAACGGATCTGCTCTGGCATGACCGCTGCGGCTATCATGCGTCCGGAAACTCCGGTCTCGCTTTCTACGCGGGCGATGATCGCCTGATCCTTCTCGAGGCCTCCGGCGACGACGACCCACTCCGGCGTCTGGCTCCACGAGCAAGTCGGGGTTCCCTCAGTCAGGCAGGGCTTAGCGGGTACGCCGGGAATTACCGGCACGGCAGCGGTGCTCGTCCCGACCGCAGCGAAGAACGCATTCCTGGCCGGGATCGAGCCTCGCACGTTCAAGAGCTCGAACTGCATCGCGAAGAAGACCGCCGTGAACGCGAGCCCGATAAGCGCGAACAGGGAACCGAGCGTTACGAGGAGTATCTTGAGCCATTTCTGCATATGCCTTTTATATAGCAGTATCCGCAGGTATGGACAATGAAGAGCCTAGTCCGTGGCATTATCGATGCGGTACTCATTCACCGTGGCATGAGCAAAACGGGTAGGTTCCGGGAGCCGGTGCTTTCGCACGCAGTTCCACAGCAGGTCAGCTGATTCATCAAGAGTAATGAGGTGGCCAGGAGATACGAATATCGGCTTCACGGCGTACTTGGTCCGTAAGGCGCGTCCTAATACCTCGCCAGTCTTAGGGTCGATAAGATCAGATACCGACCCAGCTTCGAGGGCAGGTTCTTGGTAGGTACCGATAAGGACGCTCTTGGCGCAGCCAATAGTGGGAATGCCAAGCACGAGACCGAGATGGGAAGCGATGCCGAGTCTTCGAGGGTGTGCGATCCCGATCCCGTCGACGACGAGCACATCGGGCTTTGTCTTGAGTTTCTCCCATGCTTTGACCAGCATCGGTATCTCACGGAATGAAAGGAGGCCAGGTACGTACGGGAAGGGAATGAGGTCCTTCACTACCGCTCGGTCGATCCGTACGAGCTCTGGATACGTAAGCGTTACGAACCCCGCGAATCCGACATCTGCGAAACGGTTCATCGATACGT
>CAYWEI010000042.1:0-3199 GCA_964457265.1 uncultured Candidatus Saccharibacteria bacterium | reverse complement strand
TCCTTGTACGCATGCGCGCGCATGAGGTACGGCATGGTGGTGAACGTATCGAAGATCCATGCGAGCTCGGTGTGAGCGGCGACCTCCGACTGCTTGAAGAGCACAACCTTATCCGGATTGAGGCCGACGGCGAGGTACGAAAGGACGAGCTCGCGCGTGAGCTCGCGCATCTCTCCTGCGTTCTGGATGAAATTGAGCGCATGGTAGTCCGCGATCATGAAATAGCAGTCGTGGGTGCCGATGGTCTGGAACTCCACGAACTGCTTCATGGCGCCGAAATAGTTGCCGATGTGCGGGGTACCGGTCGGCTTTATGCCGGAAAGAAGGATGGGCTTGTCTGATTGCATAGGATTAACGATAGCATATCCGGATTTTATCCAGGAATGGGAAAGAGCCGCGACCGAAGGCGCGGCTCTCCTAGAGGGCGTTCTGCCCTGTTCCGGCTTATGCCGGCTCGAAATAACTGTCCCGGATCGCGGTGATGGCCGGGTTCCTGGCCCATTCACCGATCATCTTGCTGGTGATACGGAACTGCTCCTGGATTTCCTCGGCGAAACCGATGTCACAGCGGTAAGCGGCCAAGAAGGCGCCCTTCAGCGAGTGGGTCCAGTTGGTCGCTGAAACCGCCTTGCTATTGGCAGCGCGCAGATTGCTCCGCATCTCCGCTTTACGGCCTGCCTTGAATTTCCTGCTCACCGTCGGCGGTGAGACGTGCGGCATTCCCATGATGCTAGTACCTCTTTTTGAACTACCCGAACGGTCCGGGTATCCGGCTACTCTATACCTGCGAGGGCAAAAGACAATATCAAAGACGGATCAGCTAGCGACCCGCAGAAAGCGCGGAGAGTCTCGCTTGCAGCTGCGCGACAAGCGCAAGGAGCGAAGCGAGCTGGGCAGCCTCGCTCGTGCTCGAGACTATAGGCAGCGTGCTCGTGCCTTGATTCAGGAGTGGAAGCGTAGCCGCGTCCAACGAACCTGTCGCAGCGATTCCTTTCGCTTGCTGGTAGGCACGTAGGGCTGTCGCGGTGAGCGGTCCGAAATATCCGGTTACCGGACCCTGGTAGAAGCCCTGGCGCGTAAGGAGATTCTGGAGCTCGGTCACATCCTGCCCGCGGGCGCCTACGGTGAGATTAGCGTTGAAACTGTAGGAACTGGCGCCTGCTACCTTGGGAGCCGGAACGATAGGCGCAGGAGCAGCATGCAACTCTTTTACTGGCTTAGTATCAGACTTCGGGATCGTCTTCTTCTTTACCGGAGCTTTCGTTGCGGATTTCTTCGTGCTTTTGCTGCTACTGCCTCCACCTCCGCCCCCGCCTCCTCCACCTCCGCCCCCGCCCGACGAAACAACCGGAGCCGCAGCGACCGTCACGGTACGCGTGACAGGTATCGCCTGATTGCCCGCAGCATCCGTGGCTGAATACGTGAGGACATAGGTACCGGCCGTGCTCGTCGTTACCGAACCGGCTATCACGACGGCCACGGTAGCATCGACATTGTCGGTGGCGGTCGCTCCCTGCTCCGTATACGTGTCGCCTACGGTAAGCGACATGGAAGCAGCGCCGGTAAGCGAGATGACAGGTGCCACGGTATCGAGCGGCGCGAGCATTTCCAAGAACCTGCGAGCGTTGAGGCGCTTGCCGCTCGTCGTGGTCGCATAGATTCCGAGGGAGTCTCCGCTCGCGAGCAGAGTGCTCTTGAGCGTAGTGGAAGTCGCAGTCGGATATAGCGAGCGAGCGAGCGCGAGGGAGCCGGCCACCATCGGGGCTGCCATCGAGGTGCCGCTCAAGTATCCATACGTGGTGCCGGTCCCTTCCGGTGTGAAGGTGCTGTAGATATTCCGGCCTGGCGCGGAGATGTCTACGGAAGTCGCCCCGTAGTTCGAGAAGGTGGCGAACCGATCATTCTGATCGCTCGCCGCGACCGTGATTATTCCCGGAAGGTCATAGCTTGCCGGATATACCGGCGTCGCATCGTTATCGTCGCCGATCACATCAGAGCCGCCGTTCCCCGCTGACGTCACGAAGATGCCGCCGGCGTTCTGGAAGCGTTCGATCGCATCGTACTCAGTTCGAGAGAACGTCGTTCCTCCGAAGCTCGCGACGATGATGCGCGCGCCGTTCATGCGTGCGAAGTCGATCGCTTTAGCTTCGCTCGTGACATCGAGTCCGAACTTGAGCGCCATGATCTTCGCATTCGGAGCCACGCCGATGGTTCCGGTCGCGTTGTTCATCTCAGCAGCTACGATGCCTGCGAGATGGGTGCCGTGGTAGCCCTGGTAGGAAGTGGTGCCCACGCGCACTTCAGGGAGCGGCGTCTTGTCATCCATCTCGAAATCATAGCCATGGTTGCAGCCGTCGAGCGCAGCTCCGGTCTCCGATACGCATGTTGAGCCGTCCCACATCTGGTTCGCAAGGTCTCCGTGGGTATAGAGGACGCCCATGTCGACGATAGCGACGATGGTCGACGTGCCAGTCGAGAGGTCCCATGCCTCCGTGCCATCAATGTCAGCGTCTATAGTGCCGCTCACTCCGTTCGCGGCTTGTCCGGTGTTCTCGAGCGCCCACTGCAGGCCGGCGTTCGTATCATTCGCGGCGATGGTATCGAGCGTGCGCGCATAGTTAGGCTCGGCGTATTCGACCGACGGGTTCCGTTCGAGGTCATTCGCGAGCGCTTCAGCGCTCTGGCCATTTTCAGAAGAGATCACGGCGATATTGGCGCTTTCGAGGTGCTCCTCGACTACAGCGTCTTCGCTGCTCGCGACGTCTTCAGACTCTTCCTTCCCTGCGGAAGTCTCAAGATTCACCGCTTCGTCCTTGAACTTCACGATCACGGTCTCAGCATCCGGGGTTACGGGAAGCTCTTCTGGCGTCGTCGCTACAGGAGTCGATGTAGCTTCCTCTGGCATCGGTTCGAATATGATAGGCGAGATAGTCGCCTCTTCAGTCGGGGTTTCTGGGAAGAGTTCGGATGGAGTCGTGGTCGCTATCTCGATCTCGAGCATGGCCGTCTCGGCCGGTGCTTCAGGGGCCGTCGCATCCTCGGCAAACGCGGTCGAGAGCGGCGCGCTTACGAGCCCGAACACCAGTACGCCCGCGAGCAAACGGTCCAGATTTTTCATGAGCGCAGTATATGTTTTTTGACTGATTCTGTAAAACATGGCCTGCAAAGCAAAAAGCCCCTTGCGGGGCCTTTTGCTATT
>CAYWEI010000041.1:0-3336 GCA_964457265.1 uncultured Candidatus Saccharibacteria bacterium | reverse complement strand
TACTGCCCCTGCATATCGTCCCGAACGACGCGGCCGCGATCCATGGTGATAACGCGGCGGCCTATCGCGTCCACGACGCCCTTATTGTGGGTCGTTATGAGCACGGTGGTACCGAGCTCATTGATCTTCTTCAGTATGTCCATGATCTCGTAGGTGTTCACCGGGTCGAGATTACCGGTCGGCTCATCCGCGATGATGAGGTCCGGCTGGTTGATGATCGCGCGGCCTATAGCGATGCGCTGCTGCTCTCCGCCCGAGAGCTGTGACGGGAAATGATGGCCCTTGCCTCCCAGGTCGACGAGATCGAGGATATGGGGGACATCTGAACGTATCTCGTCCTCCGGTCGCCCCGCAGCTTCCATGGCGAAGGCGATGTTCTCATATGCCGTCTTGTTCGGGATGAGGCGGAAGTCCTGGAACACGGTGCCGATCTTGCGACGATAGTGATGGAGCTTGCTCTTCGGGAACGCATGAACGTCCGCTGATTCGAAGAAGACCGTACCTTCCGTAGGCCGGTCTTCCGCGAGGAGCATCTTTATGAGCGTGGTCTTGCCGGCGCCTGAATGGCCGACGATGGAGACGAACTCCTTGGGAGCGATCGATATGGTGACATCCTCGAGAGCAGGAGTGCCATCACGGTGGATCTTCGAGACCTTATCGAAATAGATCATATAACGAAGATTAGTATACCGTACCGTCCGCGTGCACGTCTATGAAATTATCCAGGTTCCCTTCCAGGACCCCGTCCGGATCATGAGATTCCACGCCCGTTATATGATCCTTCACTAATTTATACGGGTGGAGGACGTAGGAGCGCATCTGGCTGCCCCACTCATTCGCGGTCGTAGATGCTATCGAGCGGCCTTTCGCCTCCGCCAGCCGCTTATCCTCTTCCATGCGGAACAGCTTGGCTTTTACCAGCGAGAGCGCCTTCTCGCGGTTCGCGAGCTGGCTGCGCTCGCTCGACACATGCGCGGAGACTCCCGTAGGAACGTGGACGATCCGGACCGCGGTCTCTCGCTTGTTCACGTTCTGGCCCCCGGCACCTCCCGCGCGGGCGAACTGGATCTCCAGATCATCAGGATTAAGCTCTACCTGCTCGTTCCCTGCGAGCTTAGGGAGCACTTCGACGAGCGCGAACGAAGTCTGACGCTTGGCATTGCTATTGAAGGGAGAGATGCGTACCAGCCGGTGCACGCCCGCCTCGTTCTTCAGCTTCCCGTATGCGCCCTTCCCGGGAATCTCGAGCAGCACGTTCCGATACCCTCCCTGATTATTCTCGTTCGCGTCCAGCTCCCATACGCTCCATCCGCTTTTGCCCGCATACCCCTCATACATGCGCCGGAGCATGCGCACGAAGTCCTCGGCGTCATCCCCTCCCGCCCCAGCCAGGATGCCGATGGTCGCGGAACCGGCATCGTGACTATCTCCGGTACCGCCTTCCTTGAGACTCTGGTATTCAGCGATCCGTCGCTGCGCTTCTTCCTTATCCGCCCAGAAGTCCGGCGTCGCCATGAGAGCCTCCAGTTCTGCTATGCGCTGCTCAGTCTCATTCATCGCCTGAGTGTAAACGATGCGCTGATATTTGCTACATAGCGGACCTACGGCCTGATTCGTCTTTATGTTTTCGCTACTTCCTATCGCTATGCCTGGGACCGGGAGATCTTTCGAATGAGACTTCTTGAAGCAGGAGCTTCAGCATGCCGGATTCGTACAGCAAAGGCCGGAGGACAGTAGTCCTCCGGCCTTTGCTTACCTTGCTTTGAGCCGAAGGCCGGATTCGAACCGGCGACATTTCGCTTACGATGCGAACGCTCTACCAACTGAGCTACTTCGGCTGAACGATAGAAACATATCATGTCCTGCCGCTATAGAAAAGAACACTGCACCTAACCTAATCTAGGACATGAGCTTCCTTCGATCGTTTACTCATGACTCGGTTCCTCCTCCCGCGACCCTTATTGAGAGCAGCGTAGGTGGGACTCAGAGAATCACAGTTTGGACAGATCAACCGCAAATTATCTTCCGAGTTATTCCGCCAGTTTCCATCAATGTGATCCGCTACAACCGGGACCTTTCCTGTCTTTACGTTTACCTCTTTCCATCCGCAGATACAGCACTTATTGCCATACTTCGCACGCAGATATCGCTTAACGTGACTGGATACCACGCCGATACGGAGAAGTCCCGATACTTCTCCGGCCTTCCACTTACTGATGAAGGTGACGTATTGGTATTCCATCTGACAGGTATTGCTGCAATACAGATAGCCATTCCGAGCAGTTTCATTAGAACAGGTTCGGCAGATACTTTTAGGCTTCGGCATATCCTAAGCATACCGACGCGAGATTACGAAAAGATGAGCGGGTGATAAACCCCTGATGAAATAGACGGTTATGCTTCCGGCGGACGCTTGCCCCATCGGAGCGCCGCGAACGCAGCTCCTATCACGGCACCTATCATGTTCGAACACAGATCTATCGCGGTGTTGTTGTACCCGCCGACTTCGGTGTGGGGGATGGTCAGCTTTGTGATGAACTCGATGACCTCGTTTATCGCCCCTACGCCCATCGCTGCGAGGGCGGCGATGACGACCATCCAGATGCGCGGAAGCTTAGCTGCGCGCGCGATGAAGAAATAGATGATGATAGCCGCGATCGCCGTGCCGTACGGATGCACGAGCTGATCGAATCGCCAGAGCGTGATCCCTTCGAGGCCGTTGTTCACGATCGGGATGAGGACGAAATTATAAAGCACGTCCCCATTCACTATCACGCCGCCGCCGAGGGCGTGGAGCAGTCCGAGCACCGAGAGGCACCAAAGCGCCCAGGTCGGGAGCTTCGTGCGCGGCAGCGTCCAGGCGACGAGCGCGATGAGCGCGAGCAGTACGCCGAGATACATCGTGAACTCCTTCACGCCGGTCGAATAGAAGTACACCGCGGCTGCGGCGATATAGAGGAGCGTGAATATGAGAACAAGGACCCGTCCCCGCGTGCTGCGCTTGTACTCGCTCCCTTTCTGATCCTGATCTGTCATGTTGAGCCGATGGGCAGAATTGAACTGCCGACCTACTCCTTACCATGGAGTTGCTCTACCCCTGAGCTACATCGGCGAACGAGGGTAAAAGGAACGTGCATTCTTATGCATATTCCTTTTCGCCCGAGAGAGCCAGATGCAAGACTGTGAAAGTAACAGGCTTACATCGGCAAACGAGCACGAAAACAAAGCTTGCTTTGATTTTCTGCGAGTGCAGCCGATGCAAACTTTTTCGCGTCTTCGCAGAATAAGTTTACATCGGCAACGCCCTACACCCGCACCGCCCCATCCTATCTGATT
>CAYWEI010000040.1:0-3640 GCA_964457265.1 uncultured Candidatus Saccharibacteria bacterium | reverse complement strand
ACCGACGAGCTCTACCACCAGAACAACATAGCGGCCGGCGACGCCGTGAAAGCGCTCGAGGACATCTACCAGTGGCTGATGGCGCATTGATCCTGATGAGGTAAGAAAAAAGAAAGAACGATCCTGCGAAGGGTCGTTCTTCTTTCGTACAGGGTATGCTCGCTCATTCGAGTACCACCATACAAGGCTTGTGCTGGCTCGGGTCTGCCAGCGGTTCCGCAAGATAGAAACGATCGATCTTGCTGATGATGCCGTCGCGCATAAGCTCCTCAGGGAGCCGGAGGCAGGACGTGAAGCCGATCACGACCGAAGCCGTCTCGTGCGCCGAATGGATCAGCTCTGCGAGTACCTCGCCCGGCGTGATCGCGTCCAGGAAGAAGATGAGCGGACTGTCCTTGAGCGGCTCCGGCTTCTTTTCCGGAAATCGTAACCCCCACGCATGCCGGTAAAATACCGATTCACCCGTTCCATTCAGATAACGCCGCGCGATGGCTGCGCGACCTTCCTCTTCCCCATAGAATGGCGACAGGACGGTCCGTCGTATGGCGGAATGAAATTCCATATAAACTCCCCTTTCGAGATGAACACCTGAATGAAGAGTAACGCGAGGCCGCTCATTAACAAAACAACCCTGCGCACGGATGCGCAGGGTTGTCTCTGCTTAGAGAATTGAGCTTATGCAGCTGCTTCCTCCTCGCCAGCCGGAGCCTCCTCAGCCGGAGCTTCGGTGGTCTCTTCTACCTCCTCACCCTCAACAGGGGCGACTACTTCTTCGTTCTCATCCATATGATTGTTGTTGGGATGGCTCTGTACTCCACCTGGGTGAAAGACAAAGCCATCCAATGCTTAATTGGCTGGCAATTCGACCTATACTTCAATTTTAACAGACCCCCATGAAAGGGCAATGAATAGGATTCCTCAGGACACGTAAGGAGTTCAGATGCGAGGCACGGAGAAAGCGGTGAAGGAGGCGTACGTGCTGGTACGGTGACTGAGACGCCAAGGCTCCGTAACGAAGCAGATGAGTTCCTTAGGTGTTCTGAGCGTTCATGTCCCAAATCAAAGCGGCTACGTTGCGTGGCTTCCCTTCGAACGGCAGATGATGATTATCGAAAAACGGCATGCTGTTGCATTCGAGGATGCCGCACCGATCCTGCTCTTTCCACGATCTGCTCATATCTTCGATGATGAAATCGAGACCCACGATAGGCGCCTTGAGCACCCGCGCGACCTCTTCGAAGAGAGCGATATTGTCGGGATGCGTCTCATCAGTGACATCGCACGTAGTGCCGCCGACGCTCCAATTGATCTTCTGATGCAGGATCGCCCGCTTCCCTGCCGGAAGCACGTCTGACGGAGACAAATCCTGCCAACGCAGCTCCTTGAGCGCCGTATCGTCCAGCTTCATCTGATGGAAGTAAGGACCTGAACGCTTCGGATGCTTGTTCGCTTCGAGCACGAGCTCTTCGATCGTATGTATGCCGTCACCGATCACATGAGGCTGGTCACGCCTGAGCGCTGCCGCGAATTTCCCATCTACTACCGTCGCCCGATATACCGGACCAACGAGCTCCTCTTCGATTACGACGCGCGGCGCCACCTGCTTTCCGATATCGAATGCCTTCTTCAGCCCCTCCTCGTCCATCACGTGCAATGTCGTATGCCTCGATCCGGAGCCTGAGAAAGGCTTCGCGATGACCGGCGGCGCAAGGGTAGCGAAAAGCTTCTGCGCTTCCTTGAAAGAGGATACCGCGCCTCCCTTGGCTATCGGGAGTCCGAGCTTCCTGAACTTCTCCTTCAGTACGGCCTTATTATCCATCCATGGGACGCGATCGAGATCCTCGACAGGCACAGGGATGCCTTCATAGGCGATTACGCGGCCGTCGGGATACTTGGCGACGAAGATATTTCGCGGCAGATCGAATAGCCGGAACTCGGACATCTCGATTCCTCGTTCCTTAGCCTCGTTCCAGAGCATGAGCGCGAGCAGCTGCGTATCGTCGTCGGGCTCGGTAATGCGCTTAGCGGCGCCTGCATCCATCATCGCGTTCAGGAGACGCGGGGTCACCTTCCTTTCGATCCGATAGACGAGCTTCGAGAACCCTCGGAAGAAGGACTCCGAATCGGCGAACGGGAAGAGCAGCTCATCGATGATGATGCTCACGTAGGTCATCCGATGGAAGATCGCGCCATCCCCGCATTCAACGCAGGGAGCGGGCTTAGGCAGCGCGAGATTCATGATATGCGGATTATACCCCATCTTATCCAGCCTCCCTTACCTGAAATACAGACGAATATGGGATTCATGGATAGTTCATGCCCCTGCGCCTATGCTCCACCAGGTTGTTCATTCCAATCCAACGAATCCAACGAAAAAAGGGGGACTGACCGTGACTATCTGCTCTTCAGAACCAGGTAACCTAGTGTGCGTATCCGACGTGGATGGCACGCTCTACCTGCCCGACCAGACTGATTACCAGACGGCCTGCGCTAGGCGCGTCCGCGACTTTATCGATGACCATGGCACCTTCGCTGTCGCGACGGCTCAGACCGTCGAGATGTGCCTGTCCGAAGCATCGTACAAGGCGAGCAGGGACCGCGGCTTTGCCAGGCCGCAGCCTCTGCTCCAGAAGGATCCTGACGGCCTGAGGTCATATGTGGCACCGGAAAGCATCCCGAGCCGCATACCCTTCACTGACCCAACGATGGTGATGAGCATGGGGACCAGTTCCTATCTTCGCCATGCGGACGGCTATTACGCCACTATCGCTGACGAGGAGGAGGAGGAACGCCGCCAGAATTGGCGGCCCGCCGTGCTGAAGATGCTCGCCATGATGAGTGAGGCCGGCCAAGGGAACCTTATCGACCACCTCGCATCGATCGAGCATGAGGATAACTATTGGCAGCGGAAGACCGATGTCTACCCTCTCGAAGGCCGGATCCAGCTCGAGTTCAAGGACGAGCACCAGAAGAACCGCGCTAAGTGGCAGGTCATGGCATTCCTTCGCCAGCTCGAGTACATCGCCCGCTGGGACTCCGAAAGCCTCGCGAGCATGAGGGATGAAGTCCTCAACGACTACTCGGCCGTCCTTCGGAACATCCGCATAGTCGACGAAAGCAAGCCTGACCTCGGGAAGTTCCAGTTCTATATCACCCTCAGGGATGAGACCAAGGAACGTATGGTCGAGAAGGGTCTCAAGTATCTTTCTGCCGATGACTCTATCGACGACCTCCTGATCTTCGGCGATCAGCTTCCTGACCTCAGGGCAGGGTGCTATGCAGGCGACGCTTGCCGATCGGCATTCCTGCTCGTGACCGGTTCCCCGCTCGCTCCTTACTTGCGTCCGGGGACTAACTATTACGGAAGCGCGTATGCAGGAGAGGATATCTCTTGGATCCGCAAGCGTATGGTCAGCAGCGAGAAGCCGGGCTACTTCAGCTTCAAGGCTCCGGGGCGCCGGGTTCGGGAGATCGTCATCGGGGACGTCGCGTACCCGGGCCTTCCCGGACCGGAATCCATCGCAGCGTACCTTGCGGACCGCTATGATTCCTTCTTGGATTACTAGCACGCACTGCGGGCGCCGACTTTCGTCGGCGCCCGTTTTTCTTGCCTTGCCTTCTGATTGCGGAGGCGGAGAGA
>CAYWEI010000039.1:0-4266 GCA_964457265.1 uncultured Candidatus Saccharibacteria bacterium | reverse complement strand
CTGGACGGCACGCACCGCGGCGCAAGCGAATCAGTGGTTCAGCGTCACCTACGGCGACGGTGTCTTCGTGGCTGTTGCACAAAGTGGCACCTACCGGGTCATGACCTCGTCCGACGGCATCACCTGGCTTCCACGCAACGCAGCGGAGGCGAATACCTGGACGAGCGTCACCTACGGCAATGGCCTCTTCGTTGCAGTTTCTGATAGCGGTACGAATCAGATCATGACTTCTTCAAATGGCGGCGCCAGTTGGACGGCACGCACCGCGTCGCAAGCGAATCTATGGAACGGCGTCACCTACGGCAACGGAAGGTTCGTGGCAGTCTCTGCAAACGGCACCAACCGCGTCATGACCTCTGACGTGGGCATGTTCACCCCTACCTACGCATTCCAGGTTAACGGGTACGGCGCTCTCTCTGTGGGTACCACCTTATCTCCTTACCTGCTCAACGTCGGCAACAGCGATGTCAGCGGAGTCGTGGCAAGCTTCACCAACAGCAACGGTACCTGTACCATCAACCCGAATACCACGTCCCTCACGTGTTCTTCGGACGAACGCCTCAAGAAGAATGTCGTCGCTATCGACACGAGCGATGCGCTCGCACGCATCTCGAAGCTTTCCTCGGTCTTCTACAACTGGAACAAGGAAGGAGACACCGACCAGCAGCATGCCGGTTTCCTCGCTCAGGCAGTGCAGCAGATCATGCCGGATCTGGTCTCTACTGACGATCAGGGATACCTGGGCGTTAACTACGCTGGGTTCGTGCCATACCTCGTGAGCGCGGTGCAGCAGACCAATAGCCGTATCGATGGTCTCGCGTCTACGACCTTCGCGTTCTCGACTTCGACTATCTCTATCGGTACCACCACTGACGCCGCTGCGCTCTTCTTCGCCGAGACCGATGGCAGCCCGGTACGCGATGTCGTAGCCTACTTCACCGGCCTCTTCCAGAACGGAGCCGCTCCGCTCGCTGACTTCGTGGCGACCCGTGCTACCGCGATCCAGGGTAACTTCCTCAAGGTGTACTCCAAGGAAGTCTGCGTGGGAGCTACCTGCATCGACGAAGAGAAGCTCAATACGCTCGTGGCCGGAGCGCACACGCTGAATGCGACTTCCACGCTTCAGGTCGGAAGCGTACAGGCTGATACCTTCACGGTAGCGCCTTCCGCCCTGAGCTTCGTGTTCGGATCTACGACTGCGGATATCGCGCTCCCATCAGAGGTGCTCACCCTTGACGGCACGAGCGTCGATCTCTACAAGCTCGGCGCATTCTCGCTCGCTCAGACTCAGGTGCTCGCTACGCGCATGAGCGCTCTCGAGACCAGGATGCAGAGCATCGAGGATCGCCTGACGCTGCTTGAGACCGCCACCTCGACGAGCCTCACTACGGAAGGCTTCAGCGGATTCTTCGCTAACGCGCTTTCAAGCATCGGCGGGGTAATCGAGAACGGCATCGCATACTTCCAGAAGATCAAGATCGGCGAGCTCCTTATCGCGAAGGGAGGCGACAAGACTTCCGCGGCCGGAGCAGGCTACGTGCTCGAAGGGAACCGGGTGGTAGAGGTGAAGAACCCGATCGTGAAGCCGACGAGCAAGATCTTCATCACGCTTACCTCGGCTATCGACGGCTCGTGGTACCTCTCCTCCAAGCAGGACGGAAGCTTCCGCATCGAGCTCGAGAAAGCGCAGGACGCTGACGTCACCTTCGACTACTTCATCGTGAGCACCGAGGGAGACGACGAGACCGTCCAGGATCCGCAGACCGCTCCATCGGGTCAGGTGGTCATCCCGCCGTCTAATCCACCGGCGGGGGAGCCCGCTCCCGAGAATCCTCCGCCGGCAGGAGGAAGCGACGATAGCGTCGCTCCGACCATCTCGCTCAACGGTCCGGCCGCGAGCGAGATGGCTGCGGGCGGCGCCTGGACCGACCCGGGCGCGATAGCCAATGATGCGGTCGACGGAGACCTCACGTCAGCGATCCAGGTGTCAGGAACTGTGAATACTGCGACTCCGGGGACGTATACTGTGTCATACGCAGTAGCGGATGCTGCAGGTAACGAAGCGCACGTCTCGCGCATCGTGACGGTGATAGGAATGCCGGAGTCAGCCCCTGAACCGGCTCCGGAACCCGTCCCTGAACCGCTCCCTCCGCCTGCACCGACTCCAGAGCCGGTACCCGCGTCCTAACGCTTCCGCAAACGGGGACATCGTATGTCCCCGTTTCAGTACCCAAAAAAATAGTGACATCGAATGTCACTATTTCTGCGAATCAGCTTAGGATGCCTGCTCCTGCTCTGTAGAAAAAAATACTGGTCCTTTATCTTTTCACTATCTGCTTTTGTATAGAGTGAGTTGATGAACGTAGTCGCATTAACCCAGGTGCAGGAGTTCGTCGACGGTCTTGATATCCATATACGAGTCGATGTAAGAGACCTTATAGATCTGCTGGGAGAGCATGGGCATACCTTACCTATGCCGTATGCAAAACCGATTGGGAAAGGATTATGGGAATTGCGGCAAACTAGCCGTCCGCAGGTACGCATTCTATATGGGTTCTGCGGAAGCGATATTGTCCTTCTCGTGGCTCTCAAAAAGCAACGGCCAGCTCTTCGCCCAAAAGAGGTGAGTATGGCCCGTAAACAGTTAAAAGCGTATTGCGGCTAGTATAGCATATATGCTATACTCATTCGTATGAAGTATAAGAAGACCTCAAGCGGAGTTGAGTATGTTTCTTTCGACGACTGGAAGAAGGAATGCATGCGGAATCCCGAGTTCAAGAAAGCGTATGAAGCGAGGATGCCTGAATTCGCTCTTAGGCGAGCAATGCTTGATGCACGTCTGAAGAAGGGCATGACCCAGAAACAGATAGCAGAACGCGCGGGAACGACGCAGTCTGCAATCGCTCGCTTTGAGGCGGGCGGCGCCAATCCAACTTTAGATTTCATGACTCGGGTATCAGAGGCACTTGGCATGCGCCTTGAGATACGGCTGATCGCGCAACGGTAGTTTGAATTAGAGTCCGGCCCTACTTCCTAACGCTTCCACAAGCTGGGACATCGTATGTCCCCGCTTCTGTATCCAAACAAAATAGTGACATTCGATGTCACTATTTTCGTACATGATCAGGCCTCTGCAGGCTAATCAGGCCGTGAGGCGCATGCTAGACTTCGGACATATCAGAAAGACCTATATATGAAGCCAATACGCGTAGCAATCAACGGGTTCGGGAGGATCGGACGAGCGTTCGTGAGACAAGCCTATGATCGTCCTGAGATCGAGATAGTAGCAGTGAACGACCTGGGTTCCCTCGAGAACCTCGCCTACCTGCTCAAGTACGACACGGTCTATAAGCGTGCGCCGTTCACGGTGGAAGCTACAGACGGGAAGCTGATGGTGAACGGGAAGCCGGTAGCGTTCCTCTCTGAGAAAGATCCCGCGCTCCTTCCGTGGAAGGACCTCGCCGTGGACGTCGTCATCGAGTCGACCGGCTTCTTTGCTGACTACGAGAAGGCGAATGCGCACGTCCTCGCGGGCGCGCGTCGCGTCGTTATCTCGGCTCCGGTGAAGGATGAGAACCCTCTAGGCAGTACCATCCTCATGGGCCTCGATGAGAGCAAGCTCTCTACGTGCAACATCACGAGCAACGCCAGCTGTACTACCAACTCCGTGTCGCCGGTCATCGCCATCCTCGACGAAGCCATCGGCATCGAGAAGGCGATCCTCTCGACCACGCACGCGTACACGGCTTCGCAGTCGATCGTCGATGGCCCTGCCAAGAAGGATATGAAGGAAGGGCGCGCTGCGGCGCAGAACATCGTGCCTACGTCGACGGGCGCCGCGATCGCGGTCACCAAGGCGTATGCGTCTCTCGCAGGTAGGTTCGACGGCATCTCGCTGCGCGTCCCGGTCCCTGCCGGCTCGATCGCCGACGTGACCTTCATCGCCAAGCGCGCGACGACCGCGGAAGAGGTGAACGATATCCTCCGTGCGGCCGCGAAGGATCCCCGATGGGCAGGCATCTTCTCGGCTACCGACGAGGAACTCGTCTCGAGCGACATCATCGGGGAGCGTTTCGCATCGATCGCCGACTTAGGCATGACGCGCGTCGTAGACGGGAATCTCGTGAAGGTGCTCGCCTGGTACGATAACGAGGCAGGGTACACGCACACGCTCGTCGAGCATGCGATAAAGGCAGGAAACGCTTAATCATCCCTAATGAATACATCCATGGAATCCTCAACTAAAGATCAGCTCGATGCTCTCAC
>CAYWEI010000038.1:0-4826 GCA_964457265.1 uncultured Candidatus Saccharibacteria bacterium | reverse complement strand
GGACACAAATACATATTCGTCTTGGGCGGCGTGATGTCGGGCGTCGGCAAGGGTATCGCCACCTCTTCCATGGGCCTTATCCTCCAGCAACGCGGGTATGGCGTGAACCTGGTCAAGGTAGATCCGTATCTCAACGTCGACGCCGGCACTATGAATCCTACCGAGCACGGCGAGGTATT
Organism: uncultured Candidatus Saccharibacteria bacterium; assembly: GCA_964457265.1. GTDB lineage: Bacteria > Patescibacteriota > Minisyncoccia > Phycocordibacterales > Phycocordibacteraceae > C7867-001. The sequence continues at coordinate 4,647 of CAYWEI010000038.1, read as the reverse complement.
CGTGCTCGGCAGCGGCCTTGAGACGGATCAGGATATGGGCAACTACGAGCGCTTCCTCAATCGCGATCTCGGACCCGAGGATTACATGACCAGCGGCATGGTGTATCAGACCGTCATCAACCGGGAGCGAGCGCTCGAATACGGCGGCAAGTGCGTCGAAGCCGTCCCTCACGTCCGCGACGAGATCATGCACCGTATCGCGGCAGCAGCGTCCCATAACGGCAGCCAGATATCAGTGATCGAGATCGGCGGCACCATAGGCGACTTCCAGAACGCGATGTTCATCGAGGCAGCGCGCGTCCTCAAGGTGAAGCAGCCGGATGACGTCATCTTCGTCATGGTCTCCTATCTCCCGGTCCCGAGCACGCTCGGCGAGATGAAGACCCGTCCTACCCAGCATGCTATCCGCGAACTGAACTCTTACGGCGTACAGGCCGACTTCGTCGTGGCGCGCAGCCGCTACGCGCTCGATGACAAGCGCAAGGAGAAGCTCGCCATCTCCAGTAACGTACGCATGGATCACATAATCTCCGCTCCTGACGTAGCCAGCATCTACGACGTCCCTCTCAATCTCGAGAAGGACAATCTGGGGGACCTGCTTCTCGATGCCCTCAAGCTTCCCAAGGAACAGAAAGCGGATCTCTCTGAGTGGCAGGCATTCGTCGATCGCACGCAAGCCGAAGGGCGCAAGGACGTGAAGATCGGCATCGTGGGCAAGTATTTCGATACGGGAGACTTCGTGCTTTCCGATGCGTATCTCTCGGTCATAGAAGCGCTCAAATTCTCCGCTGCGGAGCTCGGGCTCAAGGCTGAGATCGAGTGGCTGAACGCGAAGGAGATCGAGAAGACCGGAGATGCCAGCATGCTCGCGGCTTTCGACGGCATCATAGTCCCGGGCGGATTCGGCGAGACCGGTATCGAAGGCAAGATTCTCGCTGCGCGCTACGCACGCGAGAACAAGATCCCGTACTTCGGCCTCTGCTACGGCATGCACATGCTCGTTATCGAATACGCACGCACTATCGTCGGTCTCGAAGGCGCTCACACGGTCGAGATCGATCAGGAGACCCGGTATCCTGTCGTCGCTATGATGGATGCGCAGAAGGAGGTGCTCGCTGCCGGCAAGTATGGAGGCACTATGCGTCTGGGTACCTATGTAGCGAAACTCGGAGAGGGGACGGTCGCGCGCGAATCATACGGAGCGGAGTCAGTCGAAGAGCGCCATCGTCACCGCTACGAGATCAATCCGGCGTATGTAGCCAGGCTCGAAGAGGCAGGTCTCGTCTTCTCCGGAACGAGTCCCGATGGCGTGCTCATGGAAATAGCGGAGCTTCCGAAAGAGCAGCATCCGTTCTATCTCGGCTGCCAGTTCCACCCCGAGCTCAAGGCGCGTCCGCTCGCTCCGCATCCTCTTTTCACGGCGTTCCTTAAGGCGGCGAGCGAGAAGCATCCGGCTGCGTAGCGTTCCATGCCGCTTTCGTTCGTACAGCTCAATATCGAGACCGATAAGCATCTGGAGAAGATACGGCCGCTCCTCGCTTCCCGCAGGCCAGATGTCGTGTGTCTTCAGGAACTCTTCGAGGACGATATCCCGTTCTTCGAGGAGCTTCTCGGGGCGACCTGCTTCTTCGTACGCATGAAGCACTATACGCGCGAGTCCCGCGGCCTCGGCGTGGAAGGTCTCGGGATATTCTCCCGGTACCCCATGCTCTCGACTGCTTCATATCAATTCGGAGGAATCGTAGGCGAAGCTCCCGAATATGACAACTCGAGTCCCGAGGCTAAGCACGAGACAGAACGCTTTATGCTCGCTGTCGCCGAGATAGAGAAGGATGGGGAAGCGTTCCGCATAGGTACTACGCATTTCCCGGTGACCCGCCACGGGGAAGCGGACGATCTGCAACGGGCTGCGCTCGCACGGTTCCTCGCGATTACCGAGAACCTCGGAGAGTTCGTCGTGACGGGAGATTTCAATGCGCCGCGTGGCCGTGAAGTGTTCACGGCCCTTGCCGAACGCTTTCGCGATAATGTTCCGGCTATATATGCGACGAGCATCGACGGTTCAATTCATAGGGCGGGCGCGCTGCCGTATATGGTAGACGGGGTATTCAGTACGGAGGGATATGACGTGTCTGCCGTCGAGATGATCTGTGGCGTGAGCGACCACTGCGCGCTCGCGGGTACGATAGCGAAAGCCTGAGTTGTTTTAAATACGAATCGTGTTATAGTCCCAGGGAACGTTCCTGTTAAACAGTACGCTTAGCGTAGAAAGGTCCACACATGGGCGATGACATAGACGTCTATCTCGGCAAAAGGCTCCGGCGTCGCCGGCGTCTGCTGGGTCTGACTCAGCAGCAAATGGCTACTGCCTGCGGCATCCGCTTCCAGCAGATCCAGAAGTACGAATGCGGTGCCAATCGCATCTCGGCAGCCAGGCTCTGGCAGCTCGCCGAAGCCCTCGAAGTACCCGTCGGGTATTTCTACGACGGTCTCTCGGAAATCGTTCATCAGGAACCTGCCCTGGAGGGCGACGATAAGGGCGAGGTGTTCGCCCGTAAGGAAACCCTCGAGCTGATCCGCGCGTACTACCAGCTTGGCGAGCGACCGCGTCGCCAGCTTCTCGAACTCGCGAAGTCGTTCAACGAAGAGCTGAGGCGTAACTGATACGCATCATTGCCAAAAGGGGCCGGCGAAAATCATCGCCGGCCCCTCTTTTTATCCCTTATGGAGCGCTAGATCTTGATGATCTCTTCCCAAGGACGGCCTGCGACGCCGAAGTGCCCGTACGCTGCCGTATCGCGGAAGATAGGGCGGGTGAGGCCCAATCGCTCCTGTATAGCGCGCGGACGGAAGTCGAAATTCTTTGCCACGATATCCGAAAGGTTGTTGCCCTCATCATCGAATGCCTCGACCATCACCGGCTCGACGCGGCCGATAGCGTACGCCACTGATACGAGCGCCTTCTTCGCGTGCCCGTTAGCGACGAGATTCTTAGCGGCGTAGCGGCACATGTACGCAGCAGAACGGTCCACTTTCGTAGCATCCTTTCCGGAGAACGCGCCTCCGCCGTGCGGCATGAGGCCTCCATAGGTATCCACCATGATCTTGCGGCCCGTAAGGCCCGCATCAGCAGCGAATCCTCCCATCACGAAGCGCCCCGTAGGGTTCACGAGCAGCTCGATCCCATCGGTATCCCCGAGGACCGGGAGGAAGAGCTTCTCGGTGAGGTCGCGGCGGATATCCTCGAGTTCCGCTTCTTCGGCGTGCTGCGTGGAGGTGAGCGCGGTTATGACCTTTCCTTCCTTGATGGTCACCTGCGTCTTTCCGTCCGGACGGAGGTAGGGGAGTTCGCCTGAGGTGCGGAGCTTCTCGAGCTTGCGGGCGAGCGCGTGCGAGAGCACGACGCCGAGCGGAAGGTATTCTTCCGTCTCGTCGGTGGCATAGCCGTACATGATGCCCTGATCGCCGGCACCCCCCGTATCCACGCCCATAGCGATATCTCCGGACTGCGTAACTACGCGCGAGAGTACCTCGAGCTCGTCGTCATACCCGATGTCCTTGTACACCTGGCGCGCGATCGCTTCATAGTCGACGGTTGCGGTCGTGGTGACTTCGCCACCGATCATGAGCGTGCCATGGCTGCCGAAGGTCTCGACTGCCACGCGGCTCTTAGGATCCTGCGCGAGGCAGGCATCAAGGATCGCATCTGACATCTGATCGCATACCTTGTCGGGATGTCCGTTCGTAACGCTCTCTGTCGTGTAATGCGTGAGTGAGTGGAACATTTTTGATTCTTAAATAGTAGCCGTACCAAACGAAAGCATCTCCTCGAGAGGAGATGCTTTCGTAAAGCTAGGCATCGTCCCCATAAGGGTCTGGGGGCACCGTTTTCCTTGCGGAAGGGTTGCCGGCAGGTCGTAGGTCCAGGTACCTCGCTGCGCTCTTGATACTGCGTATTCGGTTGTACCTGAGTAGCATAGCATGCACGGCTCAAGAGGCTATACTTATGCCATACCCCTAAGCAATTCGTATGGAAGTGATGATCAATTATTGGGCAGTGCTCCTCTCGGCCGTGGTGGCTATCATCATCGGTGCGGTATGGTACGGGCCTCTCTTCGGAAAGGCATGGATGCGCATTCTCGGCATCAAGAAGCCGGACGAGATAACGCCCGCCATCAAGAAGATGATGATGAAGAGCTATGCGATCTCCGCGATCAGCTCGTTCGTGATGGCATACGTGCTCGCTAACATCCTCTTCTACACAACCTCGGTTACGCGGATCGTGGGTGTCGAAGCCGGGCTTCAGGCCGCTATCTGGGTCTGGGCCGGATTCATCGTGCCCGCTACTCTGGGCTCAGTCCTCTGGGAGGATCGTCCGTGGAAGTACTGGTTCATTACGGCAGGATACTACCTCGTGACGCTCGGCGTCATGGGCGTGATCCTCTCGGTCTGGCAGCCCGTTTAAACGCCTTCAGAAAGGGCCCTATCCTCTAAAGATAGGGCCCTTTCGCGTTGCGCTAAGGCCCGTTTTCGAGTATCTTCATCGGAGCAGGTCGATTTATCGGCCTAGCTATTGCGGGATCGTCTAATGGTAGGACTACGGTTTCTGGTACCGTGTATCTAGGTTCGAGTCCTAGTCCCGCAGCA
>CAYWEI010000037.1:0-4898 GCA_964457265.1 uncultured Candidatus Saccharibacteria bacterium | reverse complement strand
CGAAAGCAGAGGAGCGTACAATGGAAAGAGCCGTCAAGCTTTGCATGCGTTTATCAAAGAAGAAACGTGAATACATCGTCGTCTCCGTCGGAGGCTCACTTATCGTTCCTAACGATATCGATGTCTCTTTCCTCCATAATTTCCGTGAATTACTCCTAAAGAAGACCGGCTCCGGGTCTTCTTTTTTCATCATCGCGGGCGGAGGAAAGCTTGCGCGCAACTATCAGGATGCGGCTCGCGAAGTCCGCGGAGAGGACGGTCTCGATCGCGAGGATGCGGATTGGATGGGCATCCACTCCACTCGGCTTAACGCGCACCTCCTTCGCACTATATTCATCGAAGAAGCCCAGGCACGCATCGTGAAGAATCCGACCCACCGTCTGCGCGGAAAGGAGAATATCATCATAGGCGCAGGCTGGAAGCCGGGGTGGTCTACTGACTATTGCGCGGTCATGGCCGCGAAGACGCTGGGCGCCACGAAGCTCGTGAACCTTTCCAACATCGATTACGTCTATACTGCCGACCCCCGTAAGGATCCGACCGCGACTAAGATAGAGAAGACCAACTGGGCTGATTTCCGTAAGCTTATTCCAGAAGAATGGGACCCGGGCCTCTCTTCCCCGTTCGATCCTATAGCCGCGAAAGAAGCCGAATCTCTCGGCCTCGAAGTAGCCATCATGAACGGCGCAAAGCTCGGCGAGTTCGAGAACTACCTCGACGGCAAGCCATTCGTAGGCACCGTCATCTCATAAGGATACAGTGACATTCGATGTCACTGTTCCGAAGCGCGAGGTCGGACCTCGCGCTCTCTGCTTAAGAGGACTCAAGCAGTCCTCGCGTCTCTTTCTCGGCAGCTTCGAAGCGAGAGATTATCTCCTTGCAGAAGGGATTGAATTCGTACACGTCCTTAAAAAGCTCAGTATCGCTCTTCACGCTCTCGACGGCATCCATAAGATATCCGAACGAAAGCGTATCTATATCAGTGCGCACGAAGCCCGCCCTTGCGACTGACTGGGCCAGGTAATGCGTGAGGAACAGGGTCTCAGCAAGCATGCGATCATGGTCTTCCGCAGCCATAGAAAGCACTGACAGGCCGAGGTCGCTCAGCATCTTTGATACCGTAGAAAATTCTTCGTCTCCGAACGTATGGTCTGCAACGACGAGCCTGAGACCATCGAGACTGCCTCTCTGCTTCTCGAAGCTATAGGGGCCGAACATCGGGTGCGTGGCGATATACCGGTGCCCGCTCGCAAGCTCGCGCAGGAGCGTGACCGGCATGACCTTTACCGTATTCACTTCCACCAATATGGAATGAGGAGAAAGATGCATCATGACCTTCCTCAGAGTCTCTTCGAACGCGCGAATGGAGACCGCTATGATAACGATGTCAGCGCTGCAGGCATCTTCAAAGCTATAGAATCGGGAACCGTCCGGCGGCTCGCGCCGAGAATGGATCCTGATCTCCAGGCCGAGTGCTTCGCGCCTAGCAAGCGATTCGAGGAAACGGCCGAAATCTCCGTGGCCTATGATGCCCACCGAGCGCGGCGTCATGCCTGGCTTACCGCATCTATAGCCTGCTTCCCGTAGTGCACGATAGTCGCACGGATATCGAAGCCAGAGTCATCAAGCTCTTCCTTGGTGAACCAGCGTATCTCGTCGCTGACCTCTGTATCTCCTTGCGTCACTTCCCTAGAATCGCACGTAGCGATGTAGATGAGATCGATATGCTTATGCGTATCATTTATCGGATGGATATTCATGAATGCGGGAGGGAGCAGCTCCTCGTATCCGTCGCCTTCGGACTGCTGCGCGACTGATCCGAAAAGAACTACGTCGAGACCGACTTCTTCCTTCACTTCCCGCAGAGCAGCGGCCGTCGGCGTCTCGTCGAGCTCGATGTGCCCGCCTGGCGCTAGCCACAAGTTGTACTTGTCGTGCTTGCGCAGAAGCACGGCATTATCGTTCACGATATAGGTGGTCGCAGTGAAATCTATCTTCTCGTGGATGTGGGGCATGGAAGTTACGTGAAGCTTGCAAGAGTCTCATCTATCTTCGCATGGAGCTCCTCGCGGGTCCCTTCATTCATGATCTGCGCGTCAGCCATGTCCATGACCCCGAAGACGTTCATGTCCCATGGCTCGGTCGAGCTCATCTCGCGATCCTCTTGCAGACAGAACTCCTCGAACGAGACCTGGTCCGTTATCGAGCCTCGATCAGTGATGCGCTCGTAGCGCATCTGCTTATCAGCATCGACCGCGATGATATAGGCGCCGGATGCCTTCAAGAACTCCGCCTCTCCTATAGTCCGGATCGATTCTATGACCGCGTCCTCTTCCCTTCCGTTCGCTCGTACATGGAGGGATTCGACGACATGCGCCGGGTGATGCTTCTGACGGAGATCGTTCGCGACATGCCGCAAGGAACTCCGGTCCTCAGGAAGCCCGCGTGTCCTGATTTCATCAAGCAGGAATTCACGCACCGAATGATGCGTGAATCCTTTCCCGTTCACGAGATACTCGACGACCGTACCCTTTCCCGCGCCATTGGTTCCGGTGACGCCGATGATCATGGTGCTATGCCTTAGAAGCCGCGCGGCGCTTCTCCAGCCAGTCAGCTATCGGGATGAGGAGCGGCGCGGAGCGCGTGATCGAGGAGAAGGTGCCGGCAAGGACTCCCACCATCATGACGAGGGCGAAGTTGCGCGTCGCTTCGCTCGCGAAGAGCACGAGAGCTAGAAGCGCGAGGACCACGGTAAGGCCGGTATTTATCGAACGGCCCATAGTCTCATCGATAGACTTCCCGACCGTGACATCGAACGACTCCTTCACGTTACCCTTCGCGTTGTTCGCGAGGTGCTCGCGGACACGGTCGAAGATGACGATCACGTCATTCACGCAGTATCCGAGGAGCGCCAGGAGGGCGATGACGAACAAGGAATCGATCTGCGCGCCCGTGAAATAGGCATAGATCGCGTAGAAGCCGGTAGGCACTATGATGTCGATCGCGAGCATGAGCACGGCGATGAGGCCGTAGCCCCACGACGGGACGGGACGGGAAACGCCGCGGAACGCCCACGCTATGTAGAAGACGATGGCGAGCGTGACTAGGCCGATAGCATAGAGCGCTTTGATGGCTAGCTCGTTGCCGAGCGACGGGCCGATAGAGTTGAATCGCAATTCGGAAGCCGGGGCTGCGCCCTCTATCGACAGCGCGCCGAGAAGGAGCGTGCGTTCCTCGGGAGAAAGGTTACGAGTACGCAAGGTCACGGCGCTTTCGCCGCTCTCACGGATACTCACCTCGCCGAGCGCGAGGGAGTGCACGCGGTCCTTGAGGAGCTGCAGCTCAGGACGGTCTCCCGCATACGAGACCTCCATGAGAGAGCCTCCAGTGAACTCGATAGAGAGCTTCGGCGGGATGACGATGCAAGCGATAACTGAAGCCGCGAGAAGGAGGCCGGTCAGGAGGAAGAAGAAGCGGCGATGACGTACGATAAACATGATTAGCTGTTGTTAGCGCCCTCCTTAGAGCGATTATGCCGGTAAAGCCCGGTCTCCAGAAGGAAGCGCCAGGTGCGGCCTCCCTCTTCAGGAACGATAGCCAAGAGGAAGACACGGGTGATGAAGACGGCTGAGATGAGGGAGGCGATGACGCCGAATCCGAAAACGAGCGCGAACCCCTGCACCAGCGAGGTACCCATCCAGAAGAGTATGGCGCTCGAGATGAGCATGGTGAAGTGGCCGTCCCGGATAGCGGTCCATGCGCGCGCGAATCCGTCACGGACCGCTTCGCGGGCGCCCTTCCCGGCACGGAGCTCTTCCTTCATGCGCTCGAAGATCAGGACATTGGCATCCACTGCCATGCCGATAGACAGGATGAAGCCGGCGATGCCCGAAGTCGTGAGCGTGATCGGGACGAACTTGATCACGGCCACTGTGATAAGGACATAGATGACCAGCGCTGCCGAGGCGATGATCCCTGGAAGGCGGTACCAGATGATCATGAAGAGCGCGACGAGCAGGAAGCCGAGCGCGGAAGCGACGAGCCCTGCTTCGAATGCTTCCGCTCCGAGGGTGGCTCCTACCGTACCGCTGCCGACGAGCTCGATCGGAACCGGGAGCGCCCCGAAGTTCAGGTTGCGTACCAGGTCGCGCCCTTCCTGCGGCGTGAATCCGCCTGAGACCGTAGCCGTGCCTCCCGCGATCGCCTCGCGGATGACTGGGGTCGAGATCGACTCGCCATCGAGGAAGATGCCCAGAGTATCCCCGATATGATCGCGCGTTATCTGCTCGAAGAGCTGGGCTCCTTCTTCGGTGAACGTCAGGACCACGACAGGCTCGTTCGCAGGACCCGCGCCGTTCCCGGACCCGAATTGGAGATCAGCCTTCTTGAGGTAACGGCCCGTGAGACCCGTCGAGACGAATTCCTGATTGACCGTGAGCGTGGAGGTAGTCGCGGTGAGCTTCTGCGGCGTAAGCGTCATGAGCTTGAACTCGAGCGTCGGGGTCTTCCCGATAGCATCGACGGCGGCCTGGACATCGGTCACGCCCGGGAGCTCCACGAGGAGGCGGTCCTCGACCGCTCCTGCGACCGCGCTCGAACGCTCGAGCTGGACGAGAGGCTCGGCGACGCCGAAGAGATTCACGCGCTTATCTATGACTTCGCGGAGCGAGTTGAGCGCGCTCTGCTTATCGCCCGCTATAGCGCTCGTATCCGCACGATAGATGAGCTCGGTCCCTCCTGCGAGGTCGAGGCCGAGCTTTACGGGGAACGTGGCAGCGGTAGTATAAGCGAACCAGCCCAGGAGGCCAGCTATGATAAGGACGCCCAGGGCAGGTATGAAACGCATAATGTGTAGAGTCTACTGCTTTTACGCGGCATCGCAATGCCCTTTACAGGAT
>CAYWEI010000036.1:0-5200 GCA_964457265.1 uncultured Candidatus Saccharibacteria bacterium | reverse complement strand
TTCGGATCGATGCCATGCGCTTCGAGAATGCGCGCGACAGCACCTGCGACCGGAGGAACAAGCGCCCCGCTCTTCCCTTCCTTGAAAGCCGCGTACGCCGCTTTCGAGAGGACATCCGCATCCTTCTCGAGCGGTATCCGGTCGAGGACACGGTCAGTATCGATGCTGTCAGGAAGCGGAAGCTGCACGATCATGCTGTCTGCACCCGGCTCTTCTATGGCACGGATCACGTCTTCGGTGGTAGCGTCGTCCGCGAGCTTCATCACTTCCAGATGCATGCCGGCATCTTCGGCTCGCGCGGCTTTAGTGAGCAGATAGGACTCGGTCGCCGGCGACGGCCGCACCACTATCGCGCGAACGATACGCCGCCCTCCTGCGGCTTCGATATCGGCCCGGACTCCGACGAGCAGGTCCTTCGCGATCGTACGTCCGTCAACGAGATTCATAGGATTATTCTATGCCCCACTCCGCTTTCAATTCAGCGATTCCTTCTTCAAGAGTCACGGCAGGATTCCAGCCGAGCAATTCGCGAGCGCGGGTATTGTCGCCGAAGGTGTCAGGCGCATCGCCAGGACGCTCCGGGAGGAATTCTGGCGTACCGCCGATAAGCTCGACGAGCGTACTCACCGAGACATTCCTGCCAGCCGCCACATTGAGAACCTCTCCCTTCCCTACTTGCGGACTTTCCATCGCGAGCAGGCAAGCATTGACGACGTCTTTCACATGGGTGAAATCACGCGTCTGCGTGCCGTCACCGGTTACCGGCAACGGCTTATTCTCCTTGCGCATCTGGAGGAACTTGGGGATGGCGAGCGCATATCCGCCATCGGGACGCATTCTCGAGCCGTAGACCGTAAAGAATCGGAGCGACACGGTCTGAAGACCATACAGTTCCGAGAACAGTCTCGCGTACTCCTCTCCTGCGAATTTCTGGAATGCATAGAGGCTCATCGGATGCGGCTGCATATCTTCCGTAAACGGGAGACGGTCCTGCTTGCCGTACGCTGAACTCGAGGCTGCATAGACGAAACGTCCTATCCCTGCTTCTTTCGATGCCATGAGCATAGAGAACGTGCCGTCGATATTCGCCCGATGCGACTCTTCGGGATGATCGTATGAATAGGTGACGCGCGGGAGTGCCGCGAGATGGAACACGGCGGAGGCTTCCTTCACTATCGGACGGACTGCTGCGAGATCAGTAACGTCGACCTCATGCAGGATCGCGCCTTCTGGCACGTCTTCGCGGCGGCCGTTCACGAGAGTATCGATGACATGCGTCTCATACCCGCGCTCGATCAGAGCGGTTGCCAGGTGCGATCCGATGAAGCCGGCACCTCCGGTGACTACTGCTTTCTTAGTACTCATAGTTACGCTGCGACTGCTTTAGGCCGGCGGGATTCCTCGGGAACATACGACTCATAGCGTCCGTCAGTGTAATAGAAGGAATCGAGGCTTCCGTGCTGGTATTCGTATCCCCACATCCGGGTAAGCTTCGTACCGTCTACGACGAGCGGATAGGAGTAGAAACGCCAGGAACCAGGAGCCGTAGGTATCTTCCCTCGCGTCAGATGCCAGAAGAAGAAATAGGCGAGACGTGCCATCCACGGCCGTATCGGGAGCGTTTTCTTCCCTACCGCATGCGCCATATCTGCCGCATACACCGGTTCGCCTGGAGGAGTGATATTGAAGATTTCCAAACGCTCTCCCTTCCACGGCTCGAACGCGAGCATAGTGACCAGATCGACGACATCATCCTCATGAATGAATTGACGCACCCATCCCTTCGTCGCAGGAACGAGCGCAACGAGGGCTGATATGAGGCCGTATACGCCCCCCTTCAGCTGGCCGGAGAGCGCTGCTTGGAGACCGAACCGTATACGCATATAGCGACCGCGCGGACCGGTTATAGCGGCCGGCCGGACGATCGCCACATCTGGACCTCCTCCGTTAGCGTTCTTTGCGATCGCGATGAGGTTCTCATCCGCAGCACGCTTTTCAACTCCGTATAAGTATTCGGTCTCACGCATAGGCTCATCCTCGGTAAAGCGGTGGTCGAACGTATTCGACGCATACGCGCCATACGAAGAGACCGTCGAGAAGTGCACGAGCCGCTTCACTCCTGGAGCCGCGAACGCGCACTCGAATAGATTCTTCGAGCCCTCCACGTTCCAGCGCCAGGTCGTCTCGTTATGTCCGTAAAGCATACGGATCTGCCATGCCGTATTGATGACTATGCCTGGCGCAGCCGCCCGTACCCGTTCCTGCCAATCCGTATCCGCGAGATTCGCCTGGATATAGTCGAGCTTCGTCTCACCCTTGAGCAGTTCAGGCATCGGCTCCTTATCGAGACCGAGGATTCTCTCCACATCGTCACGCTTGGCCAGCTGCTGGACGAGCATGGTGCCGACGTATCCTGCCGCTCCCGTAATGAGTATCGTGTGCTTCATAATCATACGTAACTCTACTGGAGTCAGTAAGGAAACGCGAGGGATCGGCGTTCGCGCTACCAGTTGCTGAGACGGAAGAACATGCGCTTCACGGTCTTGAGCGCTATGACGAAATCGAGCCCGAAAGATCGGTGCTTTATATAATAGAAATCGTAGGCGAGGCGCGTCTTCGTCTCTTCCACCGACTGCGGGCTGATATGGCCCTGCTCATACTGCTGGTTTATCTGCGCCCAGCCCGTGATGCCCGGCTTCACGAGATACCTATACGAGTAGAACGGGAGCGCGTCCGCGAGACGTTCGCCGAGCGCGACTATGTCATTACGGGGACCGATGAGAGAAATCTCTCCCTTCAGGATATTCACGAACTGCGGGAACTCATCGAGCGATATCTTTCGGAGAACGCTTCCGACGCGAGTGACGCGGTTCTCGGTCTCCCCTTCCCACGTACCGGCGTCGACCCTGCTCATGCTTCGGAACTTATAGGTACGTATGAGAGAGCCCCGTTCGCCCATGCGTTCCTGGCTGATGAAAAGAGGACCCGGGCCCTCGAGCCGGAGCGCGATCCAGATGAACGGCGTCGCAAGTATGGTCGCGATCCCCATGACGAATCCCCCTGCGACATCGATGCACCTCTTCGGAACCGAATACCAGAGAGAATCGGCGCCTTCCGCATGCTCAAGAAACCATCCATCCGACATGAGGGAGAGCGGGACGCGATCGAAGATCTCTTCATAGAGATCCGTGAAGTCTATGATCTCCCCGATGCGCCTCGTGCCCGGAAGCTCATAGAGCGCAGGAAGTATGCCGCGCGCATTGCAGGCAGCCATATCCGCGATTATCACTTCCACGTCATCGGGCAGCAGGCGTTCCCGCTCGAGCGGCGTGAGCGCGAAAAAATCCTCAGGCGTCGCGGCGGTCGTGAACCGCAAATGGTACCGCTCATTCCCATTCACCTCGCTTGCCAGCTGGGCCGCGTCAGGACCTGCCGCGATGAGTAGCGCTCGGGAACGGGAACGAGGTATGGATAGCTTCGGATAGAGCGCTAGACGCCAGAGGAATATCAGGAAAAGCGAGACGGCGAGATAGATGGCGAGACTCGTCTTCGGCGCGATACCGATACCTGGCACGAGGAAGAAGAAGAGCGCGGCAAGGACGATGTTCGCCACCTGCGTCCGCACGAGCGCTTGGGGCTGATGGCTCTTGAAGAGGATGGTGCCCTTCCCGTAGAGACCCGACATATAGAAGACCAGCGTCCACACGAGGAAGAGTGCGGCGAATGGGGTGGCATGAGCGCGCAGGATAGCCTCGCTCGGAACCGCTCCGGCACGGATAAAGAGCGTCAGCCAGAGAGCAAGGGTGAAGACAGCGATATCGCCGAGGAAGAGGAGCGCCGGAGCACGCTTGCCACCGTAGGTCATGATAGTGTGGTTATACTATAGAACACTGCAAGGCGCATGGATGTAACGAAAGCCTCTGACCCGAAAAAGGTACTGATTGTCATCACGAAGTCCGGCTGGGGCGGCGCTCAAGCATATGTATACGCCCTCGCACGCCGTTTCAGCGCAGACGGGCTCTTAGTGACCGTGGCGTTCGGCGGCACAGGGGAACGCGGCGCTCCCGTCGGCGAGCTTGCCAAACGGCTGGCCGCGCTCGGCATACGCACTATCTTCCTGTCCTCGTTCGCGCGCGATATCGGCGGCTTCAGCGAGCTGCGCGCGCTCGCGGAGCTCAGGCGCGCGATACGTGCCGAACGTCCCGACGTACTCCATCTCAATAGTTCGAAAGTGGGAATTCTCGGCGCTCTCGCCGGAAGGATAGAGGGGGTCAGGCGTATCGTATTTACCGCCCATGCCTGGGCATTCAATGAGCCTCGCCCCTCGTGGCAGAAAGGGCTCCTGCGTCTCATGCATGCAGCCACGATTATTCTCTCCCACCAGACCATCTGCGTATCGGAAAGCCTGCGCAACGATATGGCCTCGATGCCTGGCCTGGCCCGTAAGCTGAGTGTCGTGCATAACGGCCTAGCCGAGCCGGTATTCAAGGAACAGGATGCTGCGCGAACGTATCTCTGGCCTGAGAAAGCAGGCGCACGGTGGGTAGGCATGCTTTCAGAACTGCATCCGGTAAAGCGTATCGATGACGCGATCGACTGCATCCGGATCGTACGCGAGAAGTATCCGGATACTGTCCTAGTGGTCCTTGGCGAGGGAGAAGAACGCGAGCGCCTTGAGTCGCTCATTCGCGACCAGGAACTCTCAGATGCAGTGCGTCTGGCCGGGTTCGTTCCGGACGGGCCTTCGTATCTCCCTGCATTCGATCTCTTCTTGCACTCATCCATGAGCGAGGCTCTCTCATTCGCAGTGATCGAAGCAGGCTTCGCTGCTCTGCCGGTAATCGCTACGCACGTCGGAGGAATCCCCGAGATCGTGGATGAGAATGGGAACGGTCTCCTCGTTCCTGCGAAAGATCCTCATCGCGCTGCGTCCGCGCTCTGCACTCTCATCGAAGACCCTGCTCGGGCGAAAGAATACGGACAGAAGCTTCGCATGAAAGTACGGGAATCATTCTCCGAAAAGCAGATGATACGAGGGACACGTAGCGTCTACGGTTTTTAACCGCCTAGATACTCGTTCCCTGCCGCTTCTCGCGGCACGCTTCTCGCTTCGCGCGCGAGCGCCGCTACGATGCCGAGCGCCGCGAACTCGACGATGAGATGCGAGCCGCCATAGCTCATGAAAGGTATGGTGGTCCCG
>CAYWEI010000035.1:0-5495 GCA_964457265.1 uncultured Candidatus Saccharibacteria bacterium | reverse complement strand
AATAAGCGCACGACCACAGGCGGGGTGAGCGCCAGCTTCGGTATCTGGCACGAATACGCGGATGAGGCTATCCGGCTCGCCCGCTCAGGGAGTGTGAGGATCGACCGATTGCACATTCATATAGGTTCCGGCGCGGACCCCAAGGTCTGGGGCGATGTCATGGACCAGGCGCTCGGGATCGCTGAGCGGTTCCCGGATGTGACGTCGCTCGATATCGGAGGCGGCTTCAAGGTGATGCGATACGAGGGAGAGAAGGAAGCCGACCTCGCGCAGATCATGACCGTATTCAGCGAGAAACTATCCGGCTTCAGGGACCTGACGGGCAGGAGTCTTGCGCTCGAGATCGAGCCCGGAACGTATTCGATCGCGCACGCGGGGACGCTTATCGCTACCGTAGACGACATCGTGGACACCGGACCTGCCGGGTACACGTTTCTCAGGCTCAATACCGGCATGAACGATTTCCTCCGCAGCGCTCTCTATGGAGCCAGACATCGGATCGAGATCATGAACGATGCCACGGAAACGAGAGACTATATCGTCGTGGGGCATAACTGCGAGTCGGGCGACATCTTCACGCCTACGCAAGGGAATCCGGAAGAGATCGAAGCGCGTACGCTGCCACAGGCAGCGATCGGGGACGAGGTACGCATCCACGACGTCGGAGCCTACTGCGCCAGCATGCGCGCGAAGGGATACAACTCGTTTCCTGATGCGATAGAGATGATAACGGATTAGTTCAGGTTAATGAGGTCTTCATTGCCT
This sequence comes from uncultured Candidatus Saccharibacteria bacterium, assembly GCA_964457265.1. Taxonomy (GTDB): domain Bacteria; phylum Patescibacteriota; class Minisyncoccia; order Phycocordibacterales; family Phycocordibacteraceae; genus C7867-001. The sequence continues at coordinate 4,730 of CAYWEI010000035.1, read as the reverse complement.
GCGTCATATCCTGCAGGAGTAGAAGCTAACGCATCTGATCATGAAGCAATTCACCGTAGCCTTGTTCGCAGACCGCAGTGCCGCTGAAGAAGCGATAAACCGCATACACAATGAGCTCAATATTCCCAACGAGGACATCTCATACATATATAAGAATAAGAGCGGAGAAGTGAAAGAGGTTGATGCGAGCGATGTGAGCACTGATACCCCTGCGGAAGGCGCGAGCAAGGGAGCGATGATCGGAGGGACTATCGGCGCGCTCGCGGGACTCGCGACCGTGGCCGGCATCATACCGGTCATCGGTCCGTTGTTCGCGGCCGGCCCTCTGGCCGCCGCGCTCGGACTTACGGGCGCGCTCGGCACTACGGCAGCCGGAGCAGTCACCGGCGCCGCAGCCGGAGGCATCCTCGGCGCTCTCACCCACCTTGGCGTCGGGACCGAGAAGGCTCAGCACTATTCAGACCGGGTAGAGGCCGGCGACATACTCGTTTCCGCCTATGCGGAAGAAGACGCTACGGCGATCTTCCGCGAGTGCGGCGCGATCGAGACGGATGCCTACGTAGCCATGGTATAAGCACTCGAATAAGCGTTCGCAGGAGAACCGTCGGCACCATGCCGGCGGTTCTCCTGCATAGGGTAGAATAGGGACGCAATGCATATAGCCATAATCGAGGACGAGCAGAAGCTCGCGTTGACCCTCAAGGAAGGCCTCGAGACTGAGGGGTATTCCGTCGAGACATTCTTCGACGGGGAGGCGGCTGAGAAGAGCCTGCTCTCTCCTGATGCCCGGTTCGGGCTCGTGATCCTCGATCTCACGCTCCCGCGCCGGAATGGGTTCGAGATCTGCCGGGCCCTGCGAGCGAGCGGCTCGACGACTCCCATACTGGTTCTCACCGCCCGCGACACTATCCAAGATAAGGTGCAGGCGCTCGATAGCGGCGCCGATGATTTCCTTACGAAACCCTTCGCGTTCGAGGAACTGATGGCACGCATGCGCGCCATCAGCCGCCGTGCGACTAGCAGCCTGCCAGGAAAGCTGCAAGTGGCGGATGTGATCGCGGATACGCGCACGCGCGCAATCACGCGCGCAGGCAAGGAGGTCTCTCTCACTCCCACGGAGTTCGAGCTCCTGCGTCTCCTGATGGAAAATCCGGATAAGGTATTATCCAGAGAGGAGATCACTCGCTCGCTCTGGAATATTGACGATATCGCCCTAAGCAATATCCTCGACGTGCATATCAGCAACCTTCGCAAGAAGATAGACGGAAATCATGCTCGGAAGATCATATCAACGATTCGCGGACGAGGTTATCGGATTGAGAAATAGGATCCATACGGACCCGTTCTTCGTCACGCACGTGCAGCTCATGCTGCTGTACTTCGTCATCGGCGTCGTCATCTTCATATTCTTCGGCTGGTACCTCAGCAACGTGAGCTTCCAGCCGGTCTATGAGGCGGCACGCGTCCTTCAAGCCAACTCGACCACGCTCGAGGCGATAGATGACTACAAGCAAGCGAGCCTGGAGCGGCGCTTGCTGCTGACCCTGCTCTTCACGGTCGCCACCTACTTCCTCACGCAGTTCGCCATGCGACCCATCAAGAAGTCAGTGGAGCTTCAGGAGCGATTCATCTCCATCGTCTCTCATGAGCTCCGCACGCCTCTGACGGTGATGAAGAATATGTCCGAGATAGCGCTCCGCAATCCCCAGAGCCTCGATGTCGAGAAGGCCACGCGCATTCTTCAAAGCAATCTAGAAGAGACCGACAAGCTTTCCGATACCATCCGCTTCCTCGTCGCTTTCTCCGGCCTCAAGATCCAGAGGCAGATCCCTGACGTGCAGCCCGTCTCGCTCGAGACGGTCGCGAAGAAGGCGCTCGAGGATGCGCAGAGGGAGGCAGCGCTTTTCGGCGTGACGCTCTCTCTCGATGCGAGAGTCCCCGGTATCGTACGAGGGAACCCGGCGGCACTCGGCGGCCTCGTCACGAATCTGGTGCGCAATGCCATATTCCATACGCCACGGGAGGGGAGTGTCTCGGTATCGCTCGATGAAGTCAAGGGCCGCATCCAGCTCTCGGTCTCCGATACCGGCAAGGGGATTCCGAAAAAGGATCTGCCATACATATTCCAGCCGTTCTATCAGGGGCAATCAGGTACCGTGCATGAACAGGCCCAGAAAGGCCTGGGTCTCGGCCTGAGCATCGTGAAAGAAGTCGCCGAGCTTCATCATGGACGCGTATCGGTAAGGACTATCGAAGGGACGGGAACCGTATTCGCCGTGCTATTCCCCAAGGCCTGAAAGTTATTCACACCCCGTGCCGTATACTCATGAGTATCATGCCCGCCTGAGGGTATATTAAGGAAAGTTAATATTATTACATTCATGAGCTTCACACCCCGCACCTCCGTTCCTGTCACTCGTACTGCTCGAGGATTCACGCTTATCGAGCTCCTGGTCGTGATCGCTATCATCGGCATCCTCTCATCCGTCGTGCTCGCCTCGCTCAATACCGCTCGTTCGAAGGGTTCGGATGCCACCATCAAGGCGAATCTCTCCGGAACGCGTGCGCAGGCCGAGCTCTTTTATAACGTCGATGGGGACACCTACGCCAACGTCTGCTCCAATACGACCGTGAGCAATGTGAAGAGCATCTATGGCATGGTGCTCGCTGCAGCCACTGCCTCGAATATTACTGCAGTGGCCCGGGATACTATCGGCAGCGGTACGAACGCGGTCTGTATCGATACGGCGACGGGCTGGGCAGCGCAGGTACCTCTCAAGGGGACCGCGAACACCTGGTTCTGCGTAGACAGCAACGGCTCCGCTACAACGACCGCAGCGACCAGGATCACAGGGACCTCAGACGTCGACTGCGCGACGTAATACACCTCTTAGTACCGGGTGGAGTAAGCGAACGAGAGCCGGCATCCGCCGGCTCTCGTTCGCTTATTTTGATTCGTTCGCGCGAGCTGGTATCGTGGGAGCATGAAAGGATCGGAAAAAAAGGCGGTGCCAGGGTTCACATTCATTCGCGAACTGGGCGGCATAAAGGAATACCGCCTGAATGCGAACGGCATGCGCGTACTCCTCGCGCATGATGCTTCCGTCCCTGTCGCAGGCTTCATGGTGACCTATCACGTGGGGTCGCGTAATGAAGCGACGGGGTATACAGGCGCGACCCATCTCCTCGAGCACCTCATGTTCAAGGGCTCAGAACGCTTCAATAAGAAGCTGGGGAACTCGCTCGATACCCTCATGGAGTCCCGGGGCGCCGTCATCAACGCGACGACGTGGTTCGACCGCACGAACTATTACGAAGTAGTACCCGCAGATACGCTCCCGCTCGCTATCGAAGTAGAGGCTGACCGCATGCGCACCGCGCAGATAACCGAAGAAGACCGAGCAAGCGAGATGCCGGTGGTCCGCAATGAGTTCGAGCGGGGAGAGAATCTTCCGGGAGAAGCGCTCGACAAAGAGATGTGGGCTGCGGCATTCACGGCTCACCCGTATCACCACTCCACGATCGGCTGGCGCAGCGATATCGAGCAGGTATCGATAGAACGGTTGCAGCAGTTCTATGACGAGTATTACTGGCCCGACAACGCGACCGCGACCGTCGCCGGCAGTTTCGATGAACAGGACGTATTGAGCATCATCGGCAGGGAATTCGGCCGCCATCCTGCGAAGCCGGGGAGCTATCCGAAGATGTATACCACCGAGCCTGAGCAGCAGGGGGAGCGCAGGGTGCGCGTCGAGCGTTCCGGAGTGGATATGATCGGACTCGCCCATAAGATACCCGAAGCGACTCATGACGATATCCCGGCGCTCATCGTCCTTTCCGCGATACTCTTCGACCAGAAGACCAGCCGGCTCTACCGTTCCTTCGTGGATACGGCGCTGGCCACCGATGTCGAGGTGCATTGCTGGCAGTTCCATGACCCGAGCCTCTTCGAGACCTTCGTGACGCTCGCGCCCGGCACTTCCCATGAGAAGGCAGAGAAGATGCTCCGCGCGGAATACGCCAAGCTCATATCTGACGGCGTATCAGCCTCGGAAGTGAAGGATGCGAAGCAGTCCCTGCGCGCGCAGATCGCAGCGCGCAAGGACGGGCCTTACGCATTCCTCGCATCGCTCAACGAGGATATCGCCACTGGCGACTGGACGCGCTTCGTCTCCTTGCCGGATGCGCTCGCCGCGGTTACTCCCGCGGATGTGAAGCGCGTAGCGAAGACCTATTTCAAGGACCGGAGCAGCGTCGTCGGCTGGTTCGTAAATACCGCGCATTAGACCTATGGAACCTATCACTCGATCGATCACGGAAGCGGAGCTCGGAAGCGGAGAGCGGATATTCCTGGCGCCTACCGGAGCGAAGTCCATCGTTACCTTAGAAGGAAGCCTTCTCGGCGGCTGGGGTTCGCTCCCGCGCGCGAAGGCGGAGACGCAGGCGCTTATGGTCGAGCTTCTCGATGCCGGTACGAAGACCAAGAACAAGGAGGTCATCCGCGGAGCGCTCGCGTCGCGCGGAGCGCAGCTCTCGTTCAGGGATGGCGTTGATCGCACGTTCTTCTCGGGATCGTGCTTCCCTGAAGACCTGTCTTTCTTGCTTGCTACTCTTGCCGAGTGCCTTAGCGAGCCCGCGTTCCCGGCCCGAGAGCTTGCGGCCGCGAAGAAGGTGATGCTCGGCGAGCTCGAGGAGAGCCGTACCGACACGCGATCAGAGGCCGCAGGCGC
>CAYWEI010000034.1:0-5571 GCA_964457265.1 uncultured Candidatus Saccharibacteria bacterium | reverse complement strand
CCGAACGAGGAGCATGCATCCGTGCAAGCAACGGATACAGGCCCGAGTCGTCCGAGTAACACTCATAGACACGATACCAGAATAAGGAGTAGGGGAAAAGAAGCCGTTAAGGAGGAGGTCGCGCTACAATGACGGCATGAATCGTTTCCGGGCCCTGGCTGTCTTCGTGCTCCTGGCAGCTTTCGCGTTCCCTGCGGCCGCGTTCGCGGCTGACATGCCCCTCCTGTCGCCGGGCTGGCATATCGTACCTGATGCCCATGAGCTCGATCCGAGCTGTCCCGTGGGCTCTCCGCTGGGGTTCGGAGGAGTGCTGCAGCTGATCCAGAACCTGATGAATGCAGGCATCTCCATCGGCATCATCATCTGCGTGATGACTATCGCATTCGCGGGCGTGCTGTGGATGCTTACGGCCACAAATCCCGAGAATCATTCCCAAGCTAAGAAGGTGCTCACGAATGCGGCGGTGGGGCTGCTCATCATCCTATCTGCGTGGCTTATCGTAGACTTCGTGATGAAGGTGCTCTACCAGGGCGCAAACGGAGACCCGGGCAAGTTCGGTCCGTGGAATTCGATATTGGTAGGAGGCAGCGTGTGCGTGGTCGCGAGCGATGACCTGAAGCCTCTGTTCAGCGGAAGCATCTTCGCGAAACCGGGCGAGGGCACGGAGACGGGTGCGGAACCGAGCGCGGTGCAGATCGGGAATGCATCGGTGGGCGCTGCGGGCTGCTCTCCTGCGACAATCACGAGCGCTGCTGCGGCTGGCGGTTACACGCTTACTCAGCAGCAAGCGAATACTTTCTCGTGCATCGCGAAAGCGGAAAGCTCCTGCGGCACGAATATCTCGGGAGCGACGACCGTGGACGGGAAGCCCACTACGGCTCATGGGATGTTCCAGGTCGTCATGGGCTACAAGGACGATTGTCACAGCTTGAATATCCCGGTCTGTACCCAGGCAGCGAAGCGTGCGGGATGGCCCGGGTCCGGAGACCTCAATTGCTCGACAGCCTTCTCTGGCGGGAAGCCGAAGGCTGGCATGACGCAGCTGGCGAATGCCTGCAAGGCTGCGGCGGCTAATGTCGAGTGCAACGCCTCAGCAGCAGCATGTCTCCTCAAAAATAATCCGGGCTTCAAGGACTGGACCGCGGATTCAAGAAGCTCTGCACAGAAAGCCTGCGTAGCGCGGTATGCTAAATGATATGAAGAGGAATTTGCTCATCGCGTCCGCAGGCATGCTGCTCGTCCTCGCCCTTATTCTGCTGGCGGTGCTCTGGATCCGTTCTCAAGCGGTCACAGAGTCCGAAATACCTCTAGGTTCATCCGGGAGCGTCTTTCCTACGGGAACATCGGTAGGAGATTCCGCGGAGCTCGTTCCCACGAAGACGATCGCTACTCTCGAGGATGGTACGATCGCAGTGAAGGATTTCATATCTAATGGAGAGACTATTCCTGATGTGGTGAATCCCGGCTCCTTCGTGCTCGCGGGCGATCTGGGGTATTGCCTGTATGACGGAACCTGCCCGCAGGCTGCGGACACTCCGAGTTTCAATATTCGATATGAGGAAAAGACCCAGGCTTTCACGGTAACGCTCTTGGCTGAGCCCCTCGGCACTACTAGGCTTGCTGCCGAATCATTCCTTATCGACCGCCTGGGAATCGAAGCTCGCGATCTCTGCCGCATCCGGTATTATCTCGGCGTCCCGAACTCGGTGAACTCCGTATATACTGGAGACAACCTCGGATTCAGCTTCTGTCCAGGGGCAACCAAGCTTCCATGACCATTTCCCGTTTCTTTTCCATCCTTTCGCCGCTCACCTTGAGCGCTTTCCTGATCCCTTCCGCAGCTTCGGCCGCGAGCGCCTCGTTCTTCGGACCGATCGTGCCTGAGGCCTGCCACTCCTGCCCATGCGGATTCGCGGGCGTTCTTCAGATAATCCAGAATCTGATGAATTTCGGCATCTCGATCTCCATCATAATCGCGACGCTGACCATCGCTGCGGGCGGCTTCCTTTTCATCACGTCCGCTACGAATCCTGAAAGCCGCAGCACGGCGAACAAGATGCTCATGAACGCGGTCGTAGGCATGCTTATCGTGCTATCCGCCTGGCTCATAGTCGACTTCATCATGAAGAGGTTCTATGACGGCGAGAGCACCGATTTCGGTCCATGGAACTCGATCCTCACCGGCGGTGAGGAGTGCGTGGTAGCGAAGGAGAATACGCCGCTTTTCAGCGGGAGCATATTCGCGATCCCGGGACAGGGAGGTGCAGGTGAAGAAGGAGATACGGGCGGAGGGACGGATGGAGGAGGGACAGGAGGAAGCGGACCGAATTGCCCCGTTCCAGCAGAGTCAACAATGGTATCCTTCCCATCCGAAGTCGTAGCCGGAGGCTCGGGAAAGGCGACGCGCGAGACAGTCGAAAAATTCATGGCCATGCGAGAAGCCGCGAAGAGGGATGGAATTGACCTGAAGATAAGCAGTGCTTATAGATCAGATGCCGCTCAAGTATCGCTATGGAACAGTCTCGGAAAGGATACGAGTAAGGTTGCAAAACCCTGCTCTTTGGGAGGAGGAGGTTCTAATCACAACTCTGGCACGGCAATCGATATACGGGTCGGTTGCGGTAATCCCAGTAGCAACTGCAACACCCCAACGTACCTTTGGCTAAAGGAGAATGGCGCTAAGTGGAATTTTAGAAACGCCCTACCTACCGACCCGCCTCACTGGTCACCGAGCGGTCGCTAGTCACCGGTCGGTACCAGGCGCTCAAGCCATTTCTTCTGGTGACGGGCGTACTGCCAGAGCTTGGCGTGGAGCGCCGGCAGCATGGATTCTTCCGTGCGCTCGCCGCGCAGGAACTCGCCCACGATACGGTACTCGAGACCGAGCTCGTTCAGCCGCATATCGCCATAGAGGTCGCGGGTGCGTCGGACTTCCTCGAGGAGGCCTCGGTCGAATGCCGAGATAAGGCGAAGTAGGATGCGTTCACGGAGCGTCTCGCGATCATGATCCATGACGACCCACTGCACTTCGTACCGGGGCGCTACGGCTAGGCGTTCCGGAACGGTGCCGTGCGTCCCGATTATCTCGAGCGCGCGTACGAGCCGGCGCTTGTTATGGGGATCGATCCTCGCGGCTCTCCTCGGATCACGTTCAGATATCTCGCGCATAAGGTCTTCCTCGGAGCGCGCTTCGAGCATCGCTCGGAATTCAGGATCTTTCGGCACTCCTTCCGGAAGCCCGTAGAGCAGCGCGTCGAAATAGAAATTGGTGCCGCCTGCGAGTATGGGGCGCTTCCCGCGCGCCGTGATGTCCCTGATAAGGGCTTCGGCATCGTGCGCGAAGTCGCCCGCGCTATAGGCGTCATCCGGCTCACGGATATCGATCAGATGATGGGGGACACCCTCCATCTCCTCAAGGGATATCTTTTCCGTACCGATATCGAGAGTCCGGTACACTTGCCGGGAATCGACCGATATCACCTCTCCATCGAATTCCTTCGCGAGCGCTACGGCACGGGAAGACTTGCCGGTCGCAGTGGGCCCGACCACGCAGATAAGGGGCGATTCGCTCTTCATAGGTCACTTATCCGCGGATGGTATCATAGGACTACCTAAGCGTAATCATCAAGTATCCATGGCTAAAGAACAGAAGAGCAACTATTGCGAGTATTGCGGCGATTTCCACGACCCCTTCCGGGAATATAGCTCGAGCGTGCGAGTAGGAGAGACGGTTCCGGATTACGAATTCGAGGCGTATCAGAATGATGAGGTGCGCACGATAAAGTTCTCTGACTACCGAGGCAAATGGCTGGTGGTCATGTTCTATCCTGCTGACTTCACTTTCGTATGCCCGACGGAACTCGAGGAGATGGCGGCATTCTATCCGAAGATGCAGGAGATAAACGCTGAAGTAGTCTCGTTCTCTACCGATACGGTCTTCTCGCACAAGGCATGGCACGATACCTCGGAAGCGATCAAGAAGATCACGTTCCCGATGGGTTCCGATCCCTCAGGAAAGATCGCTGACGCGTTCGGCGTGCTTATCGAAGGCGGAGATCTCTCCTTCGTCCCGGATGAAGGCCTGACCTTGCGAGGAACGTTCATCATCGATCCCGCAGGTACCTTGCGTGCGATGGAAGTGAATGACAACTCGATGGGACGCGCCGCGAAAGAGACCTTCCGCAAGCTCCAGGCCGCGCAGTTCGTCGAGTCGCATAATGGACAGGTGTGCCCGGCTTCTTGGGAACCGGGAGACGATACGCTTGAACCGGGGATGGATCTGGTCGGCAAGATCTAATCGAGCAGTCCAAAAACTCCCTCTGCATCGTTGCTCGTTCCGGTGCTCCCTCACCGTATAGCTCATACGGCTCGGTACGCTCCTCACTCGTGCCTCGCATAGGAAGCTTTTGAAGCTGCTCTCGAATTCGGACAAAGAAAAACCGGCGACCCCAAGGGGTCGCCGGTTTCGTTTTCCAGCCCTTTCCTAAGCTGCCGCCATCTCCGCCTTGGTGCGGAGCGCTGATGCATAGGGATCTGCGGTGTCCGTGATCTGGCGCCCGATCACGGCGAAGCTTGCGCCGAGCGCAGCAGCCATCGATGGAGTCATGACGCGTTTCTGGTCGTTAGCGGGAGCCCATTCGGAACGAAGACCGGGAACCAAGGTTTCGAGCTCCTTGGCCATGCCGCGCTTCGCGAGTTCTTCAAGCTCCCAACCAGAACAGACGATGCCATCGATTCCGTCCTCGATGAGACGCTCTGCAAGATAGCAGACCTTCTCGAGCACCGGAGCGCCATAGGTCCGGATGCACTCGTCGTCGTCGATATCCGTGAGGATAGAGACGCCGAAGATGCTCAGCATGGGGCCGAAGTTGCCGGCGACTCTGTTTCTCGCCGCAACGGCCGCACGCCTCGCTGACTGGCTTACGGTCGAATCGAGAGTCATCCAGTCGGCGCCGGAAAGCGCGATATTAGTAACCGCGCCTTTGACAGTGTTGCCGATGTCCCGCACCTTCGCGTCCCAGAGGACCGGGAGCCCGATCTTCTTCGCTTTTTCACGCATGAGGATCGCGCCCGTCGTAATCTGACCTCCGTGGTAGAGCTCGGCGTAGATAGATTCCAAACCGAGCTTGATCATGCCGATGGCAGGCTCACCCTTTTGTGGATTGTGCAGATTTTCGTAGAGGGAAAACGACTCCACGCACTCTTGCTTCGACTGCGGTGTCTGGTCGTAGGGAAGCACTATCTGGGTCATTGGCTGACCTCCATAAAATGACCAATAGCGGTCTAATCGGACCCTACCAGACCCGATAGGGAACAGCAATCATGCATAGGTTCGATACAGATAAAGAAAAGGCCCCGCGAGTTATCGCGGGGCCCGTCCTGTACCGGTCTGGCTTAGAAATGTTCAGCCGCGAACTCGATCCCGATCTTGCGATCGTGCTCTTCTCGTTCATGAGACGGATGATCGTCCTCATGACCCTCTTCTTCTGGGGCACGGTGCCCCATCAGCAGAGGAAGAATTATTCCCAACGCAGCAAACGCCATTACTTAAGTCCCTTTCGATAGCAGGAA
>CAYWEI010000033.1:0-6233 GCA_964457265.1 uncultured Candidatus Saccharibacteria bacterium | reverse complement strand
GTTCGAATATCGTCCCAGACGGCCAACTACTGTGTGGTCGGCTGTTCTCCCCCGTATCTATGCAGATCTCCTCTCCACATTCCTGGACAGGGGTATACTCCTACTACACATAACCCATTACTTTATGAACTTTCGCAAACTGGGCATCAGCTTTCTGATCGCTGTAATCCTAATCAGTCCCTCTACGGCATCGGCCGCCACTACTGCGGAATTGCAGGTGCAAGTGAACATGCTCATACGAATGCTCGCGGATCTGCGGGCGCAGCTCGCCCAGGTATCCATAGGCGCGAGCAACGCCTCATCGGCCCCTTCCTGCACCCTTACGGCAACCCCGAACGCTGCAGACTATGGCGATCGCGTAACGGTCTCCTGGACCTCGACGAACGCTACCAGGCTCTCATGGATCAAAGACACTTCCGGCAAGGATACCCTCTCCATCCCCTCGGGCAGGGTCATGCTGAACGGTTCGAAGCGCGTGAAGATGGATGTCATCGGCAATCCTAGCCTTCGCATGAAAGTGGTAGGGCCGGGGGGAGCCAGCACTTGCTCCGTCACCATTCCGGTCGACGGGTCGAATATATCGTCCGAGCGCACGTCCGAGGCCGTCTCCTGCGTCCTGTCGACTGATAAATCGTCCTACACCCTTGGAGACATGATACGGCTGACCTGGAATAGCAATAACGCATCGGTCGCTGGCTTCGAGCAGGATAATTCGGGGAAAGACACCCTCGTCCTGCCAGGCGACAAGCTGGATAGTAGCGGATCGATCGAAGTGGAGGCGAGCGTTATAGGCAACCCGATCGTACAGCTCAAGGCTCTCGGCGTTTCAGGAAATGCCTCCTGCTCCACAAAGGTCCGAATTGAAGAATAGCCCTTGGTCCGAAACAGCGGTGCCCGGAAACTAAGCCTTACCTGCTATAGGTAAGACCGAGAGTCTGCATCTAGAAATAGGCAGTCATGGTCAATCGGTATGGGCGCGTCCAAGCATCGCAGCTCGTCCGGACGGAAGGCCCTGCCTACGAGATAATTTCGGTCAGAACCTCATCCGTGCTGTTTTTCCGCACAAAGTCTCCAAAACGTACCCACGTCGGCGTGAGCTTATAGAACAGGACCCTGCTCGCATCCAAGTGCGCGAGCGGAGCGAAATCGGATCCTCTTGCGGTGAGCACGTCGAAAAGCTGCTGCATCTGAGGATCCGCCACGCTTGAGTCTGGAAGTTCTGTCAGTACTCCTTCGAGCTGAAGGGTTTGCGGAAGATTTCCATCCGATACGACGAATGCAGCCAGATGATTCGCATTTATATCCTCGACCTTACGAGTTCCCGCAAGAGTGAAGAAAAAGATTTCGAATAGCTCATTCGAAACGTAATAGACCGTGCGCGCTCTCGGAAGGCCTTCAGCCGAAACGGTGGCGAGCGTGCCAACCGTCCGGTCTTCTAGGAAGGAAAGGGCCGATTGTTCAGTATTGTTCATGCTTCAAGTGTATACCATCCAGCGGCCACAGCACGGGGCCCGCTCCGGATCAGACTCTAGCCATGATGATGGATGCGGCTTAGGTACCAGCCGTTCGGGCATGCTGCCAGACAGCCAGCTGATAATCTGCCGGGGTTCAAGGTATATACTTATGAGTACAAGACTATGAAAAAATACCTGCACATCCTCGCCAAGGCCGTTTTCTCCCTTATTCTCGCTCTTCCGGTAGTCGGCATAACGGGCATGCTCGGCGAGGCGACCAGGGAACTTTATAATACCGACCAGGCATTCGCGTTCATCCAGTCGCTCACCACGGTGATGTACATAAACTACATCATTGCGGCCGTGCACGTCCTGGCCATCGTAGCCCTCTGGACCAAGCGGGAAGCGCTCGCTGCGCTTCTCGTGCTCCCTATAACCGTTAACGTAGTGGCTTTCCATCTCGTTCTCGATGGCGGCTTGCTTACGGGCGGAGCGCTGCTCGGCAACCTCATGCTCCTCCTGAACCTGTATCTCCTCTGGAAGAACAGGGAAGCATACCGGGGAATCCTTAATGCTGGATAATCACATGATCATGATACCGAAAAATACCATTTGCCTTTGGTTCGAAAAGGATGCACTGGAAGCTGCGAGTTTCTATGCCGCGACATTTCCAGACAGCAAGGTGGGAACTGTCTTCAACGCGCCCACTGACTTCCCGGGCGGGAAGAAGGGCGATGTCCTGACGGTGGAATTCACCGTTTGCGGGATTCCCTGCGTCGGCCTTAACGGTGGCCCAGTCTTCCAGCCGAGCGAGGCATTTTCCTTCCAGATCTCCACGGAGGATCAGGAAGAGACGGATCGCTACTGGAATGCGATAGTCGGGAACGGCGGTACGGAGAGTGACTGCGGGTGGTGCAAGGACCGTTGGGGACTATCGTGGCAGATCACGCCGCGTACCCTGATCGAGGCGAATGCTGCAGGCGGTGCAGAAGCAGAACGCGCCTTCACGGCAATGATGACCATGCAGAAGATAGACGTCGCTGCTATCGATGCGGCGCGTAAGGGCGAATAGGATTCGTTCGAATATCATCCATGACTAAGAGAGGATTCACCCTGATAGAAATCCTCGTCGTAATCTCTATCATCGGCGTGCTTTCGGGCGTCGTGATGGCAAGCCTTGCCACTGCCCGAACCAAGGCGAATGATGCCAGGAGGAAAGCTGATATGCAGAGCATCTATACTGCGGTGAATCTGTTCTATGACAAATACGACTGCCTGCCGCTGACGACAGGCTCGACATGCATAGGCGGCTATAGCGATGCTAATGCGGGCGGGTGGGATTACAGTTCGCAGGGAGGATTCATGGGCTTCCTGGTGACCTCCGGATTCATGAGCAAGGTTCCTGTCGACCCCGTTAACAATATGAGCGGCGACAGTACGGCGGGAGAATATGCCTACCGGTATTACTGCTACCCGACAGGAAGCGCTAATCCGGGCTTGCATCTCGGCTACTACACCCAGAGCAGCGGATGGGTCTACCTTAAGAAGAGCGTGAGCTCCCCGACCAACGACCCATCGTTCAGCTGCAAATAGGGAATCAATCGACAATAATGAAAAAAATGAAAAAGTATAAGACGCTGGAGGAGTTCTTCGCAGATCAGGGCGGAGACAGGCTGAAGCAGATCAACGCGTTACGGGAGGCGCTACTCGAAGTCGAGCCGACACTCGTCGAGACCTTGAAATGGAATGCGCCGAATTACGTCTACAAGGATGAGGACAGGATTACTTTCAGGATGATGGGCGAGAGCGATAAGGTCAGCGTCATCATCCATATGGGTGCGAAGAAGAAAGAGGATAAGAAAGCCCCTCCGGTCATTTCTGATACGACGGGAATCGTCGACTGGAATTCGGATATACGAGGAACCATCACATTCGATGGTATGACAGAAGTCAAAGCGAGAACGGGAGACTTCAAGAAAGTAGTGAAACAGTGGCTGCTGCTCAAGTATTGATAACCTCATGAGAAACCGCCACCTCCATCTTTCGGGGTAGTGCCTGTGCTCCCTTGCTGAAGGTACATGGCGTGAGAAAGATATCAAAAGGGCCCTCGCGACGCGCGCGAGGGCCCTCAGTATTCTCAGGTCCCGATGCCTGCCTTATCCGCAGGAGGTGATCCAGCACGTCCCGTAGGACGGCGTATTCAGGCGGCATGCCTCCATGGCCTTTGTCTGGGCCACATAGAGACTCGGGCCGATCCAGTACCAGACGCCGCCGAGATTGTTGGCGGAGTAGCAGGTGACCGTCCCGTAATACTGCGCCCTATGGAAGTGGGGCGAGCGGTTGGCGGGGACGCGGCTCATCGCCGGCGCAGTCCGAGCGGGCGCGCTGGCGATGACCGGCCTCGTTTCCTCACGCCCCTCCATCGCGACGACAGGCACCGACGAACTGAGCGCCAGCAAAGCTGCTGCCATTACGGTCATACCAAATTTCTTCAAGGTAGCCTCCAAGATTCGAGTGGAAAAGATCTATCGCGCACGCGTATTGCATAAGAGAGCGATAGCGCTTGCGCAATATATCACGACCTCCCATTTCCCTGAAGGAAGCGTGAAGCTATGGTCATAGCGCAGATCAGCACAAACTGTCTCGCTGATAGGGGTGCCTGTACCGATAACTCACCTTGATTACTTGACTTTGTCCATGAATTATAGTTCTGTCTTACAGAAAGACAGTTCCTTTACGTCCTGGGAAATTTGCCATGATACCGAGTAGACCTATCAGGCTCGCGTTCTAGGAGCGGGACTGAGCACACGGCTACCTTGAGCATCATTGCGATCATAGCGAGGTGAATCATGAAACCTACCGTCACCAACAGCATGCTAGGCAAGCTCGCTGCTCTCCAGAATGACCTATTCATTCACGCGAAGGAGGGTCGTTATGCCGACTTCTACGCCATGATGACGGCCCTGCGGGCTTTTATCGAAGGGAAGACGCCTGAGCCTCCTCTGATTATGCCCTTGCCCGAGCTGGCCAAATGGCGGACTTTCCAGGTCGGCGGCATGTCAAAGAAAGCGCTCTGCGCGCGCGTCAAGAGCGGCTTCTCTATGGGGGCTCTCGTTGATGGCATCACTAAGCGTCCGGAGTTTACGACGTGCGGTCCTGAACAGGATATCGACACGATCGTTCTCACTCCGGATGACTTCGGATACGAACGTCCGCCGACCACAGCAGAGCTGCTCGATCCGGCTTGGCTGTCTCAATGGAGCGAACAGAACCGCGAACAGCTCGGTGACTACGCTGTCGAGCTGCTTCCTGCCGAAGCCGGCCTGCATGTCCGCGATCAGTATAAGGACCAGCCTAGCGGTGAAGTCCTGTGGATCGCGATGGAACCGATTCCTTGTCCCGAGGGAAGGCCGTATGTCTTCGGCGTCCAGAGGAATAGCGACAAAGAACGCTGCATCGTGGCGCGTCTGGCAGACACAAACCGTCAATGGCCTTTCAGAGATAGGATCTTGTTCCGTCTTCGCAAGATCACTCAGGAGTAGGGTCTTTCGGAGCTGAGCCGCGCCTTCGGCTCTCTGTTTCCCTGAGCCGACTGAGTCCCCGAGCGCCGTGATGCGCCCGGGGACTTTCTTCGTAGTAATACAGCAGATACATACGCGGAGTAATCGGCGTCGATACGACTGTTCTTAGAAATATCTTGTCTGACAGCATCCTCATGCCCTGGCGCTGCTAACGAAGGCAGGGGTGATACCATGCTGGGCATGCCAATGATAGGACGCGTCACGGCGCAGCATAAGACGCGCTACATACTCACTGCGGAGGGCAAGGAGATTTCCGCGGTAGTCCGGGGCCTGTTCCATCAGGACGCAGGCAGCAAGCATGACTTTCCTAAGGTGGGCGATTATGTCGAGTATGCCCAGACGGGAGACGGAGAAGGGGTCATAGAGAAGACTCTACCTCGGCGGACGGAAATCGCCCGGACTTCACGAGCACGCGGCAAGCGCGATGGCGGCATCGCGACGGAGGTTCTGGTGGCTAATGTCGATGTGATGTTCATCGTCATGGGGCTGGACGGCGATTTCAGCGTAAGCCGGGCCGAGCGATACGCTTCTCTGGCCGCGCAGAGCGGAGTACGGGCGATAGTCGTGCTGAATAAATGCGATACCGTGCCTGATCCTGAACAATATGCGGAGCGGATCCGGGCGCGATTGCCGCGTATTCCGGTGCATGCGGTCAGCGCTGCGACCGGAGAGAACATGGAAACGATACGTCACTATATCGGTGCTGATACGACCGCCGTCTTGCTCGGCTCGTCTGGCGCAGGCAAATCAACCATGATGAACCGGCTCCTTCGACGCGAGCAGCAGGAGACGGGTGACGTTCGCGATGATGACAGCCGCGGGCGGCATACTACGACGTCCCGGGAATTATTCGCCATTCCGACCGGCGGCTATCTCATAGACACTCCGGGAATACGCGAGCTCGGTATCGCGGGAGGGACGGAGGAAGTCTTCGGAGATATCGAAATGCTTGCCGCGCAGTGCAGCTTCACCGATTGCGATCATGAGAAGAGCGCAGGATGCGCGATACAGGAAGCGATAGCAGAAGGGACCCTATCGCATGAGCAGTTTGATAATTACGCGAAGCTGCAGCGTGAACGTGCATACGCCGAGAGCAAGGACAATGAAGAATCGAGACGGCAGTACAAGGAGAAAAGGAAGAAGATGACGAAGGCGTACGCTCCCATCCTGAAGCAAAAGCATAGCGAGCGCGAGCAGT
>CAYWEI010000032.1:0-6344 GCA_964457265.1 uncultured Candidatus Saccharibacteria bacterium | reverse complement strand
TATGCCTATCAGAACGAGCAGCTGCGGACGGGACATACCGCAAGTATACCCGCACGAAGATTTTCTTGGAAATTCCGTATCCTGCACCTTCTTCATGAACCGGGGACATGCGATGTCTCAGGTTCATGAAGAAGCATCTAGGGCGCGACGATGACGACGAATTCGCCGCGCACCTGGTCCTGATGATCCCGGTAATGCTCCGCGACCTCTTCCGCTGACCCCTCGACAACCGACTCATGCATCTTCGTGAGCTCGCGACAGATGATGACCTTGCGATCCGGCGAGAGGACGGACGCGAGCGAAGCGAGCGCCTTCTCTATCCGGTGCGGGGATTCATAGAAGACTATGGTGCGCTCAGACTCCGCTATCTCCGCGAAGAGCGTCTGACGTCCCTTCTTGTGCGGCAGGAAGCCGAGATATACGAACTCGTCCGTCTTCACGCCTGCGATGGAGAGCGCAGCAGCCACGGCAGAAGGGCCCGCGATGGCCTCGATGCGAGCATCGGCTCCGAGGGTGTCGCGGACCTCGCGCACGAGCGCGCTTCCCGGGTCCGATATGCCAGGCGTACCGGCATCAGTCACGAGCGCGACGCGCTTCCCTTCAGCGAGGAGCGCCAGGATGCGGGCAGTCGCGAGACGTCCTGAGCGCGCGTGGAAAATGAGCAGCGGCTTCTCGATACCGAACCGCTGGAGCAGCTTCGCGGTTACGCGCGTATCCTCGCACGCGATCACGTCCGCTTGCTTGAGCGTCTCCACGGCTCGCAGCGTTATATCGCCGAGATTCCCGATCGGAGTGGCGACGACGGAGAGGGTTCCTTCCATACAGGTACCCTACTCGCTCCCGGTATAAAAGAAAAGCAGCGGACCCGGTGTGGATCCGCTGCGAAAGTCCGTCGAGACAGGCTCAGCCCCTGAGCGCGCGACGGATATCCTCGGCCTCGCTCAGCGCGCCTGCCTCGCCTTCGGCGAGCTCGAGCGCGATGTTCAAGTATGTCTGCCCCTTGAGACGCTTCCCCGAGACCGAATAGAACTCGCTGGCAGCGATGAATATCCGCACGAGCTGAAGCAGAGCTTGCGGCCGTGAACGTTCGTCACGGATGGCACGGGCACGCCTTAGCGCGCTGCTCATGAGCGCTCGCGCGCGGATGAGTTCCGGGGAGCCGGTCTTGCGAGGCTTGAGCATGATCGCCCGCGCCACCGCAACCTCGGCCAGCGCCACCTGATGCGGGAGCGCCCTCCCTCGTTCGAACTCGGCCCGCGTGAAATCGAGCGCAGCGTATCCGTATCCGTACGCTTGATTCGCCCGATCCGGAACGATCTTCCCCGTAACGATCAGCCACGTCACCAGGACGTTCATCTCATGAGGAGCAAGCCGGAACCATCGGGCCCGAAGCCTGGAAGCCTCGATCTCGGCTCGTATCCCCCAAAGCGCGAGCAGGGCCAAGCGCTTAGGGAGAGGGCTGCCGCTCTTGCGGATGCCCTTCATGCTCTCGATATACGTCGACAGCATGAGACTCGAAGCAGCGAGCCTTTCGCCCCGTCCTTTCAGATAGAGGGCATTCAGGCTGCCCCTCTCGGCCATGTCGCATGACCCTTGCCAAGCCGCTTCTCCTGCAGCGTCGACCATGTTCTTTCTCCCTCAGGCTGTGAATGTACAGATGCGTACTATACAACAATTGTTATAAAAAATCAATTGCCTACGAGACGGTCTGCCACCTTATAGATATCGCCCGCTCCCATCGTCATGACGATATCTCCTCCTGCCGGTTCTTCCTCAAGGATCCGCTCGATCTCCTCGAATGTCCCGCTGCGCGCCTTCACGCCTTCGGTACTGATGCGTTCCGCAAGGCTCGCGTTCGATACGCTTCCGTCGTCTATCTCGCGCGCTGCGTATATCGGGGCGATGATGACCTCGTCGGCGCCTGCGAAGGCGGTAGCGAACTCAGGAAGCAGGTCGCGCGTGCGGCTATACAGATGCGGATGGAACGCCACGAATATCTTCCCCTCCGTCTTCTCCCGGAGCTCCGCTATGGTCTTTCTGATCGCTGTCGGATGATGCGCGTAATCGTCATATACGTCCGCGCCTTTCGCTGTCTTCCCCTTATACTCGAAACGGCGCCACGTGCCGAGGAAGGATGCGAGCGCTTCGGTTATGGACTCATCCGGGATTCCCGGGAGCGCAGTACGTGCAGCCGCAGCCGCAGCCCGGGCATTCATGCGATTGAACTCGCCAGGCATGCGGAGCTCGAATGCGGGTTCCTCGGCATAATCCACGACTTTGGCCGCGAGTCCCGCCAGGAGCGGCGCTATGTTCGGATGCGTGACGTCCGTCACGATGACGCCGTCCTCGGGCACCTTTTCCATGAGCGCGCGGAACGCGCTCTGCACGTCTGCGAGGTCCTTGTAGTAATCCGTGTGATCGAACTCTATGTTCGTGATGACGAGAATGCTCGGATGGAGCGTAAGGAAATCGCGCTTGTATTCACACGCTTCGACCACGAATAGCCCTGAGTCGCCTGACAGGTAATTGGAGCCGAAGTCACGGACCAGGCTCCCTACGATAGCGGTAGGCGCCGCTTCCGCATCCCTCAGGATGCGGGCGAGCATGCCGGTCGTCGTGGTCTTCCCATGAGTGCCTGCGACAGCGATGGTGCGCATGCCGCGAGAGATCTCCCCCAGCACGTCGAAGTAGGATGCCTGGGGAATGCCGAGCTCGCGCGCACGGACACGCTCGGGATTGTCGTCCCAGACCGCTTCGCTATAGACGAGCAGCTCCGCTCCTTCCGGGA
This sequence comes from uncultured Candidatus Saccharibacteria bacterium, assembly GCA_964457265.1. Classification (GTDB taxonomy): domain Bacteria; phylum Patescibacteriota; class Minisyncoccia; order Phycocordibacterales; family Phycocordibacteraceae; genus C7867-001. The sequence continues at coordinate 3,556 of CAYWEI010000032.1, read as the reverse complement.
CATTGTCCGCTTCCTGCTCGAGAGCGACGCGGATACCCTTACGCTCCAGGAGCTCGGTGACGGGACTCGCTTCGCGGTCCGAGCCCGTGACGCTCGCTCCCCTATCGAACAGATACTGCGCGAGCGCGCTCATGCCGATGCCGCCGATGCCGACGAAGTAGATGACCTTGCCTTCGAGAGTGCCGGTCATATCGCTTCGACTATCGCATCGAACGTATCGCCGCGGTCATACTCGTTCTTGAACATCCCGAACGATGCGAACGCCGGGGAGAAAAGGACGATGTCTCCTCCGACCGCGTGGGCACGCGCGTCTTCCATCGCTTCAGCGAGCGAGTCGAATACCTGCGCGCCGCTGAGCTCGTTACGTATGCGCTCAGTCCCCGCACCTGCCAAGAGCGATACGTGCTTGGTCGTCTCCCCCACGAGCTCGAGAAGATTCTTCATATCGAGACCCTTATCGGAGCCTCCCATTATGAGCACGATATTCTTCCCGGTCTCTTCCGAAAGCGCATGGAGCGCGACGATAGTGGCCTCAGGAGTCGTCGAGTTCGTGTCGTTATAGAACGAGATGCCGTCCTTAAGGGCGACGAGCTGCAAGCGGCCCGGTACGCCGAGGAACGACTCGAGCGCCTTCCGGCTTATTTCATCAGGAACGCCGAGCGCACGCGCGCTAGCCAGCGCCAGCGCCGCATCGTAGCGGTTGTGATCCCCCGGCACTAGGAGCTCGATATCTTCCGGCAGGGTCTTCTCTCCTGCGACGAGGATCTTAGAGGATATGAGGCTCTCATACCGGTCGATGACCGTAAGCGCCATCTGCTCGCCGAGAATGAGCGTGTCCTCAGGTTTCTGATAGAGGAATATGTTCGCCTTGTCAGCGAGGTACGCATCGATGTCATCGTGATAATACGCGAGATGATCCGGATAGAACGTCGTGAAGATGGAGAGCTCGGGACTCAGGCGATCCTCCCCGAATCCCTGGAGCTGCCATGAGTCGAGCTCGAAGAGCGCCGAGTGCTCAGGAGTCGCCTCGTCGAGGAGCGCGAGAGTCGACACGCCGCGCACGTTCCCGCCGAGCAGTATCTTCCCGCCCGCGAGCACGAGGATGCCCTGGAGCATGTGCGTGACCGTAGACTTTCCCCGCGTGCCCGTGATGCCGATGACCGGTATTCCCGACAGCTCCTTGAACCACGAAGCGCTCATCTTCACGGGTATGCCGTTCTCTCGCGCGTGAGCTACGTATGGGGAGTCGAGCGGGACTCCCGCGGCCTTGAGTATGAAATCGCGATCCGTGAAGTCTTCCAGACGATGCTCTCCGAGCACGTAGGTGATGGCCGGATACCCTGACAGCCGCGCGAGCGAAGGCGCTAGCGCCTCGGCTGATTTGAGGTCGGTAACGATGAGCTCGGCGCCCTGCCGCGCCAGGAACTCCACATCCCCTACGCCGCGGCCGAGAAGCCCCAGGCCCATGACCGTTATCTTCTTCCCTTCAAGATGCGCGCGTACGTCCATGCACGAATGGTAGCGTATCCGCTCGCCTGAGGCGAGCTAGCAGGAGGTCTCTACCGCAGTCTCCGATGGCGTGAGTTCCCGGCCGGAGAATGGGACGACGATCATCTGATACGGGCTGGTGAGCGCCTGCGTGACTACGCATGCGCTGCCCGGGTTCGTGACCTTTATGTCGATAGTGCACCCTCCTTTCGTGTCCGTGACCGCATCTACCGCTATCGCGTGGCCGCCTGAAGGCTTGCTTCCGGCGAATACGGCGATGACGTAGTCCTTGGAGAAGTCCACCTTAGGAAGAGGCTTGCCGTCGCTTCCATGGGCCATCTTCCAGAGACGAGCGAATTCGCCTGACTCGTACACGGCGAAATTCTTACGCTTATCTACCTCTGCGGCCTGATCTCCCGTATCGAGGACCGTGAACGAGACCTCGGCCGGCTGCTCTTCTTCTGTCACGACCTCAGCGGTTATCGGCGCAGCTTGCTGCTGCTCTTGCTGTTCCTTAGCCCCGGTGAGGGTAGCCGGGCCATAGAAGAAAAGCCAGGCACCGAGTATGATCGCGGCGACGCAGATGCTGAGCACGATAAGGATGTCTCTCATGCACAAAGTATACTCGCACGCGACGAGTACGGAAGGACGCCATGGGTATAGGAAAACCGGCCGGAGCCGGTGTTCCTATAGGTACGGCATTCTGTGCAAGCGGAAAGATTGACCTAATTTTCAAGGAGTGAATACGACTATGAAAATGGAAATGCCCTTGTGGTGCGAACTTTCTACTGGGAGGAGCGGAGGTAACTGACGAGTACTCTCGTCTAGCTGACCGGAACGACGCGCCAGGAAGACGTCCTTTCTTAAGGAGCACCTTACCAACTGAGCTACGAATAAGTCCCGTACTAAGTGCAAGCGGAAAGATTCGAACTTTCGACCGCCCGAGTATCAGTCGGGTGCTCTACCAACTGAGCTACGCTTGCACTTAAGACAGGACTATTCCGCCCATGGATACTACCAGAATCCTTATCCATATTCCACTCAGGGACGTGAGGCTGATCGAAAAAGGCCATATGCGAGGCGCGGGCAAACCGTCGAAGGAGGCGTACTCATGGTACGACGAATGAGACGGTTTGGGACCCGCAACGAAGCAGATGGCCTTTTTCGGCAGTCGAAATGCAAAAAGCGCAGTATGGAAGGATACTCCGAGGAGAATCCTTCCATACTGCGCTCTTGCAGCTCCCTACAATAGTATCGAAATGAGATTGGTAGCGAACAAGTACTCTTGTGTTCCGCCTATTCACGACTCTTCAAGCGTCAATTGAGCGCTTCAAGCTTCGTACCGGTACGTTTTTCCGGCGTCCGAATACCATTTAGGGATTAGTATCATTTCCCCACTACCCGAAGGTAATGATCGACAAGATGTTTCTTTCGAAAACATCTGTTCCAATTGGATATGTTCCACGACCAGCTTCCGCTAGCCGTGCCTTGTTACGACTTACTCCCTGTCACTGAATTTACCGTAGTCCTGAATGAATCAAGATTTCGGGTACCCCCAGCTTCCTTGAGTTGACGGGCGGTGAGTACAAGACTCGAGAACGTATTCACCGTGGTGTGCTGACCCACGATTACTAGTGATTCCGGCTTCACGAGGTCGATTGCAGACCTCGATCCGTACTGGGGCCGGTTTTTGGGATTTGCTCCACGTTACCGTATTGCGTCCTTCTGTACCGGCCATTGTATGACGTGTGCAGCCCAAGGCATCAAGGGACATGCTGATCTGGCGTCATCCCCACCTTCCTCCCCCGTGAGGGGGCAGTCTCGCCTGACAATTAACAGACAACGGGGGTTGCGTTCGTTACCCCACTGAAGGGAACAGCTCAAGCCACGAACTGACGACGACCATGCATCACCTGCCAAGCACCCTCGAAGGCTTCTCCCGTTTCTGGGAGCGTGCAGCTTGGTTTCTAGCCTTGGTAAGGTTTTTCGCTTATCGACGAATTAAGCCACATCATCCACCACTTGTGCGAGTCCCCGTCTATTCCTTTGAGTTTTAATCTTGCGATCG
>CAYWEI010000031.1:0-6568 GCA_964457265.1 uncultured Candidatus Saccharibacteria bacterium | reverse complement strand
ATGAAATTCTTCCTTGTCCCGACTATCGTCTCAGTCGCCATCCTCTTAACCATCTTATTCACGCTAGGATGGGCCGCGTTCTTCACCGCGATCCTCCTGATGATCCTCGAGGTCACCCTCTCTTTCGATAATGCCGTCGTCAACGCCCGCGTGCTCGAGCGGATGAGCGAGAAGTGGCAGAATCGCTTCTTCAGCTGGGGCATCCTTATCGCGGTCTTCGGAACGCGCCTCGTTCTGCCGATACTGATCGTATCCGCATCGGTGCTCGTGTCGCCGCTCGCTATCGCGAAGCTGGCCGCGTTCGCGCCGGACGAATACGCCCATCTGCTCGAGGGCGCGCGCTACAGCATCTATGCCTTCGGAGCCGCGTTCCTCCTCATGGTCTCGCTCAAGTATTTCTTCAATGACGCGAAAACGACCCACTGGCTGAAGGCCATCGAGCGCAGGCTCTCGAAGTGGGGTCGGATCGAGGCGATCGAGATCGGCATCGCTCTCTCCCTCCTGGCAGGAATCTCCCTGCTCGTGCCGGCGGCTGCGGCTGCGACCGTACTCGTGAGCGGACTCCTCGGCATCATACTCTTCATCGTCATCCAGGGAATCACGAACTCATTCTCGGCCGGAGCGGAGAACCTGGACATCGCTCGCAGCGGACTCTCGTTCTTCCTGTACCTCGAGGTGCTCGACGCGGCGTTCTCCCTCGACAGCGTGATCGGCGCCTTCGCCCTCACGACTTCCCTCCCGATCATCATCGCTGGCCTCGGCATCGGCGCATGGTTCGTCCGCTCGCTCACGATATATCTCGTCCGCCAGAAGACACTCGACACTCTTGCCTATCTCGAGCATGGCGCGCACTGGGCCATCTTCGGCCTCGCGCTTTCCATGTTCGCCGACCTGCTCTTTCATGTGCCTGAAGTCATAACCGGCATGATCGGGCTCGTATTCGTCATCGCTGCGTATGTCTCGTCCATCATGTCACGGAAGAAGAGCGCGTCCCTATAGGAAGAAACCAGCACGTACCCGACGTCGTTCTCTCTAGCATCATGACTCCGCGCGTCGTCGTCTTCGATTTCGATGAGACCCTTGCCGAAAGCAAGCAGCCCCTCACGCCGCGCATGGCATCCCTCATGAGCCTGCTCCTTGAGCGCGCTCCGGTCGCTATCGCCTCAGGAGGAAAGCTCGAGATACTCCACGAGAACGGAGTGGATCGCCTCCCGGAAGGATCCCGTCACGAGAATCTCTACCTGCTCCCCACCTGCGGCGCGGCGCTCTATGCGCATCGGGACGGAAGCTGGGATGCGATCTATGCGGAACTGCTTTCGGAGGAAGAGGGGCGATTCATCCGCGAGGCTATCGAGTCGGCGATACGCGAGACAAGCCTTATCGACCTCGACTCTCCTTCGCATGGCGAACGCATAGAGTTCCGCGGATCGCAGGTCACTCTGTCAGCACTCGGCCAATCAGCTCCCATTCACGAGAAGAAAGCGTGGGACCCCGATCGGGTGAAGCGTCCGGTACTCCGTGACGCTATCGCGAGGCTCGTTCCTGGATTCGACGTGAAGACGGGCGGTGCTACCTCCTTCGACATCACCAAGCCCGGCATCAATAAGGCCTTCGGCATACGCAAGCTGAGCGAGCATGTGGGGATTCCGATCTCAGAGATGCTCTATGTCGGAGACGCGCTCTTCCCAGGAGGCAACGATGAGATCGTGATAGGGACCGGGATCGCGACCCGTCAGACGAGCGGTCCTGAAGAGACTGAACGAATCATCGAGGAACTGCTCGGATAGCCCTCAGGCACTCGCGGGTCACGCGCTATACTTACCTGCAATGAAGGACACTGAGCTGAAAAGGCGCATCGCTGCGTCGATAAAGGGAGAGGTCGTGAATGATGCCGTATCGAGGAAGCTCTTCTCGCGCGACACGAGCATATTCGTGAAGGTGCCTGAGCTCGTCGTGTACCCCAAGGATGCCGACGATGTCGCGTCGCTGGTCCGCGCTGTCGCAGGCGCGAATAAGGACGGCATTCGCGCATCCGTGACCGCACGCGCGGCCGGTACCGACATGTCAGGCGGCCCGCTCACTGATTCGATCGTCGCCGTATTCACTAAATACATGAACAAGGTGCTGGATGTCTCCGAGGGATCCGCCGTGACCGAGCCGGGAACGTTCTATCGCGACTTCGAGAAGGCGACGCTGGCGAAGGGCCGCCAGATCATGCCGTCGTATCCGGCATCCCGCAGCATCGCCGCCATGGGCGGCATCGTGAATAACGATTCAGGCGGCGAACGTACGCTCGAATACGGCAAGACGCACGACTATATCGAGGAGGTCGACGTGGTGCTTTCGGATGGTTCACGCACGACCTTCCGTTCCTTCTCGCCCAGCGAAGTCGAAGAGAAAGCGGCTCTCGCCTCCCTCGAAGGGAGCATCTACCGTGAGATGAAGAAGCTCCTCGACGAGAACGAGGAGGTCATCCGGAATGCCGAGCCTAAGGTCACGAAGAACTCCGCCGGCTACCAGCTCTGGAATATCATCGACGAGAAAGGAAACATGAATCTCGCGAAGCTCGTATGCGGCGCCCAGGGCACGCTCGCGCTCACGACGAAGATGAAGCTCAGGCTGGTACATGAGCAGGGATACCGCGCCATGCTCATCGTCTTCCTTTCCGATATCGATCTCCTTCCGGAGATCGTACGCAAGGTCCTGCCCTACAACCCGGAATCGTTCGAGTCGTACGACGACAACACCTTCAAGCTCGCCATGCGCTTCCTTCCGCAGATGCTCTCGCAGATGGGCTTGGCACGCGCCGTCCGCCTCGGATGCTCGTTCCTGCCCGAACTCGGATTGGTGATACGCGGCGGCGTTCCGAAGCTCGTCCTCATGGCCGAATTCTCGGAAGACACGCATCAGGAAGCGCTCTTCAAGGCGGGCCAGGCGAAAGCCGCCCTCGCTCCCCTCGGGCTTCCGATGCGCATCGCGCGCGATGAGCGCGCTGCTGAGAAGTACTGGATCGTGCGCCGCGAGAGCTTCGCGCTCCTGCGGAAGAATTCGAACGGCCTCTATGCGGCTCCGTTCATCGATGACTTCGTAGTACCGACGGATTCCTATCCCGCATTCCTCCCCGAGCTCAATGCCCTGCTCGCTGAATACGACCTTCTCTACACGATCGCCGGGCATATCGGCAACGGCAATTTCCATATCATCCCGCTCATGGATCTCAAGGATCCGAAGGTCCGGAGCGTGATCCTCGAGCTCGCGCCGCGGGTCTATAGCCTCGTCATACGATACGGCGGCACGACCACCGGCGAGCACAATGACGGCATCATCCGTACGCCCTATCTGCCCCAGCTCTTCGGCGACAAGGTAGTAGAGCTCTTCGAGCAGACGAAGAGGATATTCGATCCCGGGAACATCCTCAATCCGGGCAAGAAAGTCGGCGGCACGTTCGCCGACATCGAGCGTGACATGCTGAAGAGCCTTTAGAACACCGGCTCCCTGCCCGGCTTCTTGAAGAACCGGCCCTCGAGCGAGTATTTGTCGTAGCCATACATGAAGAATGCTATAGGGATGCCGATGAGCACGATATGCGGCCATACCGTCTCGCCGAAGTATACGAGCGAGAGCGCGAGCCAGAACTCCACGAAGAGCGCGGTGAAGCGGATCTCGATTCCGAGCAGGAAGAACATCCCGATCACCAGCTCGATGATTCCCGCCCCGAGCACGAGGAAGTGAGGCTCGATGCCGAAATATTGCGATAGCCCGAGAGCATGGCCTGCCAGAGGCAGAGTCGCTACCTCGTACGCCAGTTCGTTATGCAAGAACTTCGCATAGAACGATGCATAGATGAGCGACACGCCGAATGCGATGCGCAAGAAGAGGAAGCTGAACGGCGCGAGCGCATCCTGCACCGCTTCGAGCGCGTGCCGAGACCTAGAGAGAGAGCTCCGGAACCGATCGATGCCGAGACGGTGGGTTCCTATGAGGAGCAATACGATGATCTCCCCGAGGTAATTCGCATACGTAAGCATGTAGGTTCCCTGCTTCGAGACAGCGACCGCGAAGAGAACGAGCATCGCGAGAGCAGCCGCGCGGACATGCCAGCCGATGACGATCAGGATCCCCGCGATGGCGAGGATGGCGCGCACTAGCATGGCGTAAGGGCCGAACAAGCTCGCCAGCGGGAGCTCGGGGCCGAAGAGGGCTTCGAAATAGGCTGCCGCGACAAGGGAGATGCCGATGGTCACGCGCGCGACGGCCGGCGCGTAGTGCTTGATCTTCTCGAGGAACGGATCGCATAGCCTCTCGAGCCTGCGCGATATGGAAAGGAAGAATATAGCGACGACCACGATGACGGCGAGGCTCGCGGCAAGCATGAACGAGCCGGTATTGGCGAGGATCACGGAGATCGCTGAAGTAGGCGGGGCGATCATGCCCGTGCGTATCTGTTCCTGCGTGAGCACGTACACTTCGTGAGCGGATGCGAGGCAGGGAGCGAATGCTGCCGTAAGCAGCGCGGCGAGGGAAAGCGATCGGGCAACGAGCATGAAGCCACTATACGCGATTATCATCGCCCGGCGCCCGATTATGCACTGGCCGTCCCGCAGGTCATGTGCTACAGTGGCGCCATGAACGAAGAACTCGCCGACCACGAAGCGCTGGTGAAAGCGCTGAACGACCCGTCATTACGCGAAGAATACGCGCGACCGCTCGACGCGTACAAGGTCGGTCCCGTCGCTGCCGTGCTCGGCTGGCTCCTGGTCGCCTCGGGGACGATCGTCTATGGCAAGAAGCCCTCGTACGCGAAGTTCAAGGCGGTCGAAGTCATCGCTCGCATACCCTACCAATCCTGGGAGGTCGCGACCTACACGCTTCTCACGGGCTTCTATGGCAACGAGAAGCGCGCGATCGAGCTCACCAAGACGAGCGCATTCTCTCGCCAGGCACAGGACAACGAGACCATGCATGTCGTAGTCATCACGCAGATCTGCAAGCGTCTCCGGTGCGTCGGACCGGTCCGTCACATGTTCATCCCGCTCGTATTCGCCTTCTTCTATTTCTGGACGATATATCTTCTCTATATGATCTCGCGGAAATCCGCTCTCGAGCTCAATTACCTCTTCGAGAGCCACGCGTACCAGCAGTACGGCGAGTTCCTCGCGCTCTACGGAGAGAAGCTGCGCGATACTCCCGTCATGTCCGATTTCCTCGTGCTCTATGGCCGGAACGCCCGCAGCGAGTACGAGCTGTTCGAATCTATCCGCAACGACGAGCTCATCCACCGCAATCGCAGCATCCGCGAGCTCGAAGCGAGAAAGGATTAGGGCGACCGGCTTCCTGGCCGATCCTTCCTATTTATCCCCATTACGCCTTTTGTTACTTGCGATTCGGCCTTATCCGTAGCATAATGCCCGTAACTCGCAGAACTCCAAATTGCCCCAAGCGTTCGGCATCGGCGAGGTTATCACGTATCACAAGCCACATGGCAACATGCAAACTATATGTCGGCGGTATCCCGTACCGCACGACCGAGGATGAGCTCCGCGCCGCTTTCGAGGAAGCAGGTCAGGTTTCATCCACAAGCATTATCAGCGATCGCATGACCGGCCGCTCGCGCGGATTCGGTTTCGTCGAGATGGCATCCGAGGCTGAAGGCCAGGCTGCTATCGACCGATGGGATGGCAAGGAGATGGACGGGCGCATGCTCTCCGTTTCCATGGCACGCCCGCAGGGCGACCGCCCTCCTCGTGAAGGCGGCGATCGCGGTGGCTTCGGCGGCGGTAATCGCGGCGGAGGTTTCGGCGGAGGTAACGGCGGTAATCGCGGTGGCTTCGGCGGCGGCGATCGCGGCGGCTACCAGGGCGGCTACTAATCCTAGTCACACGAAAGAAGAACGGCCCCTCGCAATAGGGGCCGTTCTTCTTTATGTATCTGCCTATCAAGTGCTGGCTTCGCTATCAGGCTCGCTCCTGCGTACTACGCGCTTCTGTCCTTCCGCATACCATCCGGTAAGGTTCGCGAGTATCTGGAGGAAGGTACCTGCCGCAGCGAGCGCGAGGATGAGGATCACCGGCCAAGCCCACGGGGTCGTATAATACGCGAACACCACCACGAACGAGAACCAGAGACCCGTGCACCACGGGCACTCGATAAGGCTCTTCAGCGTGCCTCGCAGCGTTCCCTCACGCCCTCGAGCCACCATCGCGTGGATGAAGTCGGTGATGTGATCGTAGGTGAACAGCCGCACCAAGCGGAAGATCGCGAGCGCCATCAGGAGAAAATCGCCCGCAGGCACGCTGCGCGCGAGCCGTCCGGTCGCAGCCAGCCAGCCTATCCCGAGAGCCATGAGAGCAGCGAAGATGAACGAGAAGATGATGTCCCATGTGTATTTCATGTGCTAGCTGATCAGTACCCGCCAGCATACCAGATATTCCTTTTTATTTGATGAAGAGCGTCCGGGCGGCTACTCTATAGGCATGTATGAACCCACCGAGACCGAGATAGCGCTCCTTATCCGGGACAAGTATGCCGGAGACAAGGGAGCCGATATCTCAGAGGACCTCGCCAGGCT
>CAYWEI010000030.1:0-8090 GCA_964457265.1 uncultured Candidatus Saccharibacteria bacterium | reverse complement strand
GAATTATTCCCAACGCAGCAAACGCCATTACTTAAGTCCCTTTCGATAGCAGGAAACAGTAGCCTAACAGGCCGAATCTTAGCGGACAAGTGTGCCCTGGGTGAATCTGGTGGAAAATATAGCAAGAAGGGGATTGTTCAATCTTGCTGAGGCTTGAGCCGAGCCTATTTTTAGGATTTATAGAGTTTCAGATTCTTTATAAGTAACGCAGCTTTTTCCTTTCGAGCTACTCTGATGTTGTATCTATCTAGCCATGTGTTTCTAAAGCTAACTTTGTGTACCGTTGGTCGGTATCCTAATTCACTAAGCATCATGTAAACATCCTCGGCGAGTTCTCTGCCAGAACTCGTAAAATTGATCATCTGATATCCGCGATCCGTATAGATGCATCCATCAGTTTGAATCAATCCGCGTAGACAGTGTTCCATATAGCTCTTATTCACTCGTATCCATTCCGGTACACGTACTTTTTGCTCGATCTTTGTTCCCATTCCAACTACCCAAGGCATAAAACAATTGAGATCGTTGGAGTAAACACTGATATCGAATGATTCTTCATCGACTCGAATTACTCTAGATACCTTGTTCTTTGGAAACAGTATATGTAGTGCGGCCTCCATATCCGCTGCCATTTCTTGATATTTCTTATCACAAGAAATACGCAAGCGAGTTGCTCTCCCATTCGGTCGTGAAAGGTTTCCGTCTCCAAGAGCAACTCCAATAATATATGACAGCACTTCTCTCCGCTCTTCTTCTATCGGTGCCGCAGGCGGGACTCGAACCCGCACGCTGTTTCCAGCAGGGGATTTTGAGACCCCTATGTCTACCGATTTCATCACCGCGGCAAAAGCGTCTTCGCTCTTCGCTGATAGCACCATAGCACTCTGCAGGGGTTTTTTCATCCTCGCCATCGGACTAGTTTACAGAGCCGTGTTAAAATATTAATGATGAACATGAATGGGAATGACACGACGCCTGCGAGCTTCACGGAGCCGACCAAATACGACTCGGTATATTGGGTAGAGGTAGAGAGGATACAGCCGAATCCGTACCAGCCGCGCCGGGAATTCGACGAAGAGCGCCTCAAGGCGCTCGCCGAATCCATCCGCCAGTACGGCGTCTTGCAGCCGATGGTGGTCACCCGCAAGGAAGTAGAGAAGCCGGGCGGAGGGCTTCAGGCCATATACGAGCTCATAGCCGGAGAGCGCCGTCTGCGTGCCTCTAAGCTCATCGGCCTCAAGGAAGTACCGGTGGTAATTCGTGCAGGCGAGCAGTCGGATAAGATGAAGCTCGAGCTGGCGATCATCGAGAACCTCCAGCGCGAGGATCTCAATGCGATCGATCGCGCGAAAGCGCTCGCGCAGCTCGCGGAAGCATTCGCTATCTCTCATGCGGAGATAGGCGCTAAGATCGGGCGTTCCCGCGAATACGTATCGAACTCCATCCGCCTCCTCCAGCTTCCCGAAGAGATCCAGAACGCAGTGGTTAATAAGGAGCTTTCAGAAGGGCATGCGCGCGCGCTCCTGATGCTCAATCATAAGATCGAGGAGCGGGATACGCTCTTCAAGGAGATCGTCCTCAAGAAGACTTCGGTGCGCATGGTGGAGCAGATGGCCCGTCGTCTCGCGCAGGATAAGATCCGCAAGCATGACAAGACGCCGGAGATGATGGCGCTCGAGAAATCGCTTACCGAGACGCTCGGCACCCGCGTGCTCATCGAGAACCGGCCGCAGGGCGGCCGCCTTCTCATCGAGTTCTTCTCGCCGGAAGACTTGTCCCACATCGCCGCTATCCTCGCGCTCCGCGAAGAGACCGACATCAACGAAGCGCCTATGGATAATCTCGCGGAAGCACCCCTGGAAGCGCAGGTCTATCCGAATACCACGCAGCTCGATCCGGAGACACCGGCACCTGCGCCTGTGACGCCTCCGCCTGCGGAGAAGCCTGCGGCCCCCGTGATAGAAGACGATCTCTATTCGGTCAGCAATTTCACCGTTTGACCTTTTATAAGAAGTGTATTTATATGAGACGGGTCAGACAGGTCCGTAGCAACGAGCAGAGGAGCAGGCGATGCCTCCGGTAACCCCGTCACTTCACATCGGCCTCTTCCTCTCGAAAGAGATCGGGAAGGTCACTGCCCAGATAGAGGATCTGAGCGGCGAGAGCAACCAATCGGTAAAACTGAGATTCGTCAGGGATGTCCAAAGCAGGCTCCGGTCGGGCGCGCTCGATGTGCCCGTCACGGATGCGCAGTTCGCGGAGATACTCATCAGTATCGACTGCTTCTGCGACAGGCGGATCAATGAGTACCGGCATCATCAGCGTGTATCTATCGAGGATCTCATCCTCCTCGTCAACAGCTTCAAGCGCCGATAAGTTCTCTCAGGCCATAGGAACGCTCGCGGAATCGCGGGCGTTTTTATTTTGCGCGCCTTTTCTGCTTCTTCGCGGCGCGTGCCTGTTCGGTCGCCGATGGCCGGGCCCGATCGCTCGCTTCGAGCCTCGCGCGGATATGACGGCGGGCCATGGAGGTGCGGGCGTATTCAAGCCACTTCGGAGTCGGGCGAGCCGATTTGCTCTTGATGATCTCGATGATGTCGCCGTTGCGGAGCTTGGTATCGAATGTCACGAGCTTGCCGTTCACTTTCGCGCCCTGCATATGGTCGCCGAGGTCGCTGTGGATAGCGTAGGCGTAGTCGACGGGTGTGGACTCGGTGGGCAGGTCGATCACGTCGCCTTTAGGCGTGAATATGAATATGCGGTGGGAGAAGAAGTCGGATTTGAGGCCTTCGACGAATTCGTCCGAAGCGACTTCAGAGTGCGCCTCTTTGAGGTCGGTGAGCCAGCGGGGCACGTCCGGTATGGTGGTCGACACCCCTTTTGCAGGAGTGGCCGGTATGGCAGCGGCCCCGCGGCGCATATTGAGAAGCCCTGGCACGAGGTCGCGCACCCACGGGAAGGAAAGGCGCTGAAAGGCATTCTTGCTGTTCGTCGTCTTGACGAGCGTCTTATACGTCATATGAGACGCGATGCCGAATTGCGCGCGCTGATGCATCTCCTTGGTGCGGATCTGCATCTCCACGATCCCTGCGTCGCCGGTCACGACGGTGGTATGGAGGGATTGGTAGCCATTAGGCTTCGGGAAGGAGATGTAATCCTTGAACTCGCCCGGGAGCGGTTTCCAGAGCGAATGGATGACTCCGAGAGCAGTATAGCAGTCATCGATGGTGGGCACGACGACGCGGAGCGCTGCGATATCATGGATGAGCGTTATGTCATCGCCCTTGCGCGCGAGCTTCTGATGGAGGCTCCAGAGGCCCTTCACGCGGATGGAAGTGGTGAAATCCTTCACCTCCTTGCGCGCGAGCGCATGCTGCAGCTCCTTCTGCACGCGCGCGAGCCCGGCCTCCGTCTCCTTGGATTTCAATTTCCGCACCTCGATAGCGTGCGTATACGCGTCCGGATCGATAGCAGGGAATGCGAGATCCTCGAGTTCCTTCTTCATGCTTCCCATGCCGAGGCGGTCCGCTATAGGCGCATAGATCTCGAGAGTCTCGAGTGCGATACGCCGACGCTTCTCGATCGGGACATGCTGGAGGGTCGTCATGTTGTGATAGCGATCGGCCAGCTTGATGATCAGCACGCGCACATCCGCGGATGTGGCGACCAGGAGGCGTCGCAGAGACTCTGCATGGCGCTCTCCGCCCTGATACTTATGCTTTCCGAGCTTGGTAACGCCTTCCACCAGGAAAAGCACCTCAGAGCCGAATTCGGCCTCCACTTCTTCAGGCGTTGCTTTCGCATCCTCGATCGCGTCGTGCATGAGCGCTGCAGCGACGGTGCGCGCATCCATGCCGAGTTCCGCCAGATGCTTGGCTACTGCTGAGGGATGTATGAAATAAGGTTCGCCCGAATAGCGGAGGTGTCCCGTATGGGCCTTGGCGGCGAAATCATATGCTTTCTGTATGAATGCTTCGTCGCCCGGCTCCAGCGACTTCATCGCGGCTATGATCTCCTTTGCCGTCGTCATATACGAAGCATACTGCGAACACGTTAACCTGCAACTTCATCCGAGGAAGAGTGGTATAAAAGATATGTAGAGGGAGAAATATATGTTCATTACGCGTAAACTGTGTCCCGGTTGCGGACTCATTCACGAATTCGTGAAGCCCTGCGAAAAGGCGATTCGTACCTTCGTCGAGGAGATCGAGGAAGAGCCGCCCGGGTACCCAGAAAAGAGGTCTCCTATAGTGATTGACCTCGTCAGCTAATTCGCCGACGCTCCGGCATGATTACAGAACCCCCGGTCTCGTACTGGGGGTTCTTCGTATTACTTGAGATATTCTCCGGCTTCCAGCGGCGTGAGCGCATCAGCATCCTGGCTCTCAGGCAGATAGATGCGACGGAGTCCCTTCTTGAGGAAGAGTCCTGCTTTGGACTTATAGAGCACGAGCATTTTCCCGGTCTTCGGATGCTTGCCGATCTCGCGCACGATATCGACGCCCTTAGGCGGCCGCTTGGGTTCGGCGAGTACGGCGACCGCGCGATCGAGCGTCACGGTATAGGGATCGTCCGGCTTCTTGAGGGAGCGGAATTCGCCGTCGTGCCCGACGTACGGACCGAACCGGCCTACGTTCGCGATGATAGGCTTCCCGCTGTCCGGGTGCATGCCCAGCTCGCGCGGGAGGGAGAGATAATGGAGCGCATCGGCGAGCGTAAGCGCGGAACTGTCGACGCCCGGCGGCACGCTCGCTCTCTTGAACGCTTTCTTGGGAGCTTTCTGCTTCTTGGGCTTCCCGGTCTTGGTGTATTCGATAGGCGCTTCGACTTCCGGAAGCTCCATCTCTACGTAGGGACCGAAGCGTCCCGTCTTTATGAATATAGGGGTACCGGTCGCAGGATCGTTCCCCAGAGGCTCGTCGGTCTTGAGCTCGGTGCCGTCCTCCTGGCGCGCGCCGCTGCACTCCGGATACCTGGTGCAGCTCATGAATATGCCGCCGCGGCCGAGCTTGAATTCCATCGGTGCGGCGCACAGCGGGCAGACGAATTCGTCCGGCACCTTGCCGAGCGAGGTGGCTTTCGGGAGGTCTTCCTTGGAATCCACGGCTTTCTTGAACGGCCCGTAGAATTCGGCGAGCGTGGCTCCGTATCCGCGCTCTCCGCGCGAGATCTCATCGAGCTCGTCTTCCATCTCGGCCGTGAACGAATCGGAGATGTATTCCGCGAAGTGCTCTTCGAGCCAGCCTGATACGACCATCCCCGTGGCGGTCGGCGTGAGGGTGCGGCCGGTCTTCTCGACATACCCGCGATCCTGAATAGTCTTCATGATAGAGGCGTAAGTGGACGGGCGTCCGATGCCGCGCTTCTCGAGCTCTTTCACGAGTCCGGCTTCGGTGTAGCGATTGGGCGGTTCGGTCTGCTTCTCGAGCGAGCCGAGCGAGAGGAGGGAAAGCAGCTCGCCTTCGGCGAGCTTCGGCAGTTCGACGTCCTCGCCGCGGGCGCGGGTGTCGCACGCGAGCCAGCCCGGGAAGATGACGCGGGAACCGTTCGCTGAGAACTGGGGGATGACCGCATCGGCCTGTGCCTTCACGCTTGTCTTCGAGAGCCTGGCGGATGCCATCTGGGACGCGAGCGTACGGGTCCGGATGAGCTCATAGAGACGGGTCTCATCAGGGGTAGCACCTGCGTTCGCGCGAGCAGGATCCGTCGGGCGCACGGCTTCGTGCGCCTCCTGAGCGTTCTTGCTCTTGGTCTTGTAGACGCGCTTCTGCGCATACTCCGCGCCGAACTCCTTCGTCACTACCTCGAGCATCTTCTTCACGGCGTCTTCTCCGAGGTTCACGGAGTCCGTACGCATATAGGTTATATGACCCGCTTCATAGAGCTTCTGCGCAGCGCGCATCGTCCGCGACGGCGACATGCCCAGGCGGCTCGAGCCTGCCTGCTGGAGGGTGGAGGTCGTGAACGGAGGGCGCGGCTGACGTTCTTCGTCACGCTCGCGAAGTTCCGCGACATGCCACGAAGCGGCACGTCCTAGAGTGACGATGCGCTCGGCTTCTTCGGGAGTTGCAGGTTCCTCCACGCAGGCGGCGGGGAATTCGGTACCGCCCTTCGTCTTGAATACGGCATCGAGCGTGAAATAGGTGACGGGCACGAATGCCTTGATCTCGCGTTCGCGCTCGGCGAGGATGCGCAGGGCTGGAGACTGGACGCGGCCTGCAGAGAGTCCGTAGCGCACCTTCTTCCAGATGAGTCCGGACAGATCGTATCCCACGAGCCGGTCCAGGACGCGGCGGGCTTCCTGAGCCTGACGGAGGTCCTCGTCGATAGCACGCGGGTGGGCGATCGCCTCCTCGACCGCGGCTTTCGTGATCTCGTGGAATACGACGCGCTGCGGCTTCTTGAGACCCACTGCTTCCTTCACGTGCCAGGCGATAGCCTCGCCCTCGCGGTCGGGGTCCGTCGCGAGGAATACCTCATCGGCTCTCGCGGCCGCCTTCTGGATCTTCTCGATCACGTCGCGCTTATCCGGAGATATGACGTAGCGCGGCTTGAAGCCGTTCTCGACATCAACCGCGTCCTTATTCGATTTAGGAAGATCGCGCACGTGACCCACGGAAGCGAGCACCTCGTAGTCTTTTCCGAGGTATTGCTGGATCGTCCTCGCTTTCGCGGGGGACTCGACGATGAGTAATCTCTTTGCCATGTGTGTTAAGGCATACCGCGCATACCTATATATGGTCAAGCGAGGATTGTGTCTATCTTACGTTCGGTGCCATGCGCCGAATTCTTCGCAGGCGGCCCCTTTGAGCTCCAGCGTGACGAGCGCCGTCAGCGCGTTCCCGATAGGAAGTCCCGCTGCGCGCAGGAGCTCATCGCGCGCAAGCGGCTCCTCGAGGAGATCATAGAGGATCTGCTCGTCCGGGCTCAGAGAGACGGCGCGGGCGCTGCCCGGCTCGTTGCGAGCGATTCCGAGAGATTCGAGGATATGCGCGGACTCGGTCACGAGCGTCGCTCCGAGACGCAGGAACAGATGAGCGCCGAACCCGTGCGGATCGCCGATGCGGTGGGGGACGCAGAGCAGGTCCCGGTTATATTCCGACGCCAGGCGCGCGGTGATCAGGGTGCCTGACTTGGGTCCTGCTTCTATGACAAGTATGGCGCTCGCAAGGCCGACCATGATGCGATTGCGCGAAGGGAAGTCCCAGGGCGTCGCAGGATGGTCAGGCGGGTGCTCGCTCAGGAGCGCTCCGCCGCTCTTCAGTATGTCGCGCGCGAGGCCGAGATTCGTCTGCGGCGCGATCACGCGGTCGTCGAGTCCCGACCCTGGAATCGCCAGCGTATGCAGTCCGGCCGCAAGCGCTGCCCGGTGCGCGCAAGCGTCGGCACCGAGCGCGAGGCCGGAGACGATCGATACAGGGTAGCCGGCGAGTCCCGCGATGAGCTTCTCGCACGCTTGTCTGCCATAGCTCGAAAGCGCCCGGGATCCCACGACGGCCAAGTGCTTCGTTCCTGACGGAGCGAAAGCGCCTTTCATCCAGACGCGTTCAGGAGGTCCGGGTATTTCCAGTAGCTGCGAAATTCCCCGTTCTCTGAACTCTTCCTTTCCGAATGTTTCAATGGGCATCTCTGCAGCGTACAAAACTATAGATAATGAAAAGATAAAATGCCTGTCGGGAAGGAGAAACGGAACCGAAGTGTACTTTTTCAGGAGCGCAGACGGGACGTACTGTTTCCGCCGACTTGCGGGAGGCGAAGAGAAACAGTACGGGTTGGCGGGTTTCGGCCAAGCAAGCGGATGCAAAAAGACACTTCGGTGCAGTGAACTCCTGACTCCCGCATTACCTTTTCCCGTGGGCGCACGTACCGTACAATGGAAACCACTATGCTCGATATCCATTTCATACGAGAGAACGCGGATCTGGTTAAGGCCGGAGCTGCTAAGAAGCATATAGATATCGATATTGACCGCCTCCTCGCGGTCGACGACGAGCGTAAGGCGCTCCGTCAGCAGCTGGATGAGAAGCGCGCGGAGCAGAACCGGGCGAGCCAGACTATCGCGCTCGCTAAGGGCGAGGAGAAGGAGAAGC
>CAYWEI010000029.1:0-8208 GCA_964457265.1 uncultured Candidatus Saccharibacteria bacterium | reverse complement strand
GGTGGGCTAATGTCGGCGCTGCGGCTTCTAACGAGCGACCAATATGGTAGGGCAGATATCGGCGCGGCCGCCCACCGGGGGTGGGCGGCCTTTCATTTCTGGCTCATGGTATTATTTTTTCATGATTCCCACAGAGAAGATAAAGCGCGAATACATGCTTCCGGGCGCCATCGTGCTGGCAGGCATCATCGTCTCGATAGCCATATTCGCGGTGCGTACCGACCGCACGCCGGCGCTCGGCCATGGCGATCCCGCACTCGCTAATCCCGTTTCCCCTAGCGATCATATAATCGGGAATCCTCAGGCTCCCGTGAAGATAATCGAGTACGCCGATATCGATTCCGAATACAGCAAGCAGTTCCAGGGCGCGCTCCAGCAGCTCATGAGCGAGTATGCGGCGGGCGGACAGGTCGCCTGGGTGTATCGTCACTTCCCGCTCCTCGACCAGCATGAGGATGCCGGCTCTCATGCCGAAGCCGCCGAATGCGCCGCCCTTCTCGGCGATGCCGATGCCTTCTGGCGTTTCATAGATGCGCTCCAGGCCGCAGCGCCCGGCGATAACGAATTCCCCCGGGAAGGATATCCAGGCATCGCCGCGCAGCTGGGGCTTCCGTCCCAGGCTTTCGACCAATGCCTAACCTCCAGCCGTTTTACCAAGAAGGTATACGACGACACCAAGAACGCTATCGCTGCCGGAGCTGACGGCGCTCCGTATACGGTAATCCTCGTAGCAGGACAGAAGCCGGTCGCTATCAGCGGCGCGCTCGCCTACTCAGATCTCAAGAAAGTCGTCGACGATGCTATCGCGAAGGCCAGATAAATGCACTACCATGAACCTGGAAAGAATTCCTGACGCCAGTCCTGAGAGGTCGAGGAAGATGAATAAGGAATTCCTCGACCTGAGCCGGGAAACGGCACAGCAGATTATTGATACGCTCGAGGGATTCCAAGAATACGAAGAGTTCACGGACATAAACCGGATGTATCGTTCGCTTCCGAACGAGTCGCTCGTAGTCCGGCGCGAGAATCCCGACAACCTCATGAAGACGGTTACCTCGGGTGAGCCGCTCAGCATCCAGTTCGCAGGAAATTCTCCGTATGCTAATTCCGTAGTGTGGAATCCTAAAGTGGACGGTTCTCGCGGAATCGACAATGCCTTCCTTGAAGGATACGGTCACTCGAACGGGATCGTGACCGTCTACGGATTCTCCCGGCCCGAGGGGTTCTATCTCGAGAAGCATAATGAATCCGAGCAAGTCTTTGCCGGAGTCGAGCGGGGTCGCGTACGCTGCGCTGCGGGCCTGGTCCCGAAAGATGCTATACGTTTCGTGACCATACGAATCCCGCTGCTCTCATTTCCGAAGGAACGGATGACTGAAGAGGAGAAAGATCTCCTTTGGGAGCATGAAGTCGAAGGCAAGACTGGTCCGGCTTTCGTGTACAGGGGATTCCTGGAAAAAAACGAAGCCGCGCATCTTTCGATGGCGGCTTAGGCCGAACGGCGTTCGGCGATCGCTTGGCAATGGAGGCAGCGTGTAGCTCCCGGCGCGGCGCTGAGCCTCGTTTCCGGAATCGCAGCATCGCAATCGTCGCAGATGCCATACGTCCCTTCTCGGTATTTGGCATGAGCGCGATAGAGTTGCGGCAGGACGTGGCCGATCTTCAGATCGACGTACCCCGGCAAACGCTGCCGGGTGGCGAGCGTACGGCGGATCGCCG
The DNA here is from genome assembly GCA_964457265.1 of uncultured Candidatus Saccharibacteria bacterium. Taxonomy (GTDB): domain Bacteria; phylum Patescibacteriota; class Minisyncoccia; order Phycocordibacterales; family Phycocordibacteraceae; genus C7867-001. Next base: position 6,489 of record CAYWEI010000029.1, on the reverse strand, counting down.
AAACTTTCGCCGCTAGCAGGGCTTGCATACGAACCTCCATGAAAAGGACTGGATGAACCAGAATAGCATTAATACACTTATATGTCAATGTCAGATGCGTGAGAAACGCATCGTGCACCATGAGCACTCGGACTCGTCGCAGGGATCGTTCCAGAATGCGAGCGTGAGGATCTCTCCCGCCGCTTTCCGTATCACTCCCTCGAGCTCCGCGACTTCCGCATCAGTGATCTCGAACGCTTCGGTACGTATCCGATCCTTATCGTCGGGTTCGACGAATTCGAGCACTCCTTCGATCATTATACGCGCGGCTTCCGTACGGGCGAGCAGGAGCTTATAGAACGTGAGCTGGCGGTAGTAATTCCCGTCACCTTCCTTCGTATTCCCCATGATGTCGTTCCTGCTGCGCGCCTTTCCTGTCTTGTAGTCGATGACGCGTACGCCGGAACCCAGAGGGTCGAGACGGTCCAGCGCGCCACGGAGCAGGAGCTGCTCTCCCGTATCAAGCGTGAGATAGGCCTCGACGCCCTGCTCGGCTTCCGTCCGTTCGGGCCACGTATCGCGCCTCTGCTCCCACCAGCCGGATAGCGCTCGCTTCCCCTTCGTCCGCAGGTCCCGGATATCGGTCTCCGTGAGCGGAGACCGGTCTATCGCCCGGATGAAGACGCTCTCGAGCCCCTCGATGCCGATGTCTTCACCCTCGTTACGGCCGTCCGCATAGCGCTTCAGGGCCGCATGGATGGCGGTGCCGTAGAGCATGTACTTATTCTCCGCTTCGGGGATACGGAGCAGGTTCACGTAGAAATAGTGCCAGGGGCATTCCAGATAGTTATTGAGTGCCGTCGGCGAGATTCCCTGCGCGAGGAATGCCGCCTTGAGCGTCGCGAGGTCGTCCTCGCTCGCCTCCGTGCGGAGTATCGGGAGCGGCTGCTCGCTCTCGAGCGGATCTTCTTTCTCGGGATCTCCTTCGACACGTATCAGGAGCTCGCTGGCGAGGTCCTCGAGCAGGCTCGTCGGCGCATCCGCGCGCCCTTCTCCGCGGGTCTGCGAATAGGATATGGTCGCATGCTCCTTCGCACGCGTGATAGCCACATAGAAGAGCCGGCGCTCATCCTCGAGTTCGGCGCTTCCCGAGAGGATATCCGGAAGATGGAAATGTTCCGGACGCGCGCGGGTGGACCAGGCGCTCTCAGTGGCGCGCGGTATGAATACCTGGCTGAACTCGCGCCCCTTCGCCTTGTGAGCGGTCATGACCTTCACCCGCGTCTCATCCTCGAATACCCGGCCCGAGAGCGTCATGCCGCGCTCTTCGTAGAGATCGACCAAAGCGAGCGCGCGAGGAAGGAGCGCATCATGCTCTCGACGTGCGAGGTCCTCGAACATCGACAGGAGCGCGCGGACCGAAGCCAGCGATTCCGCCCGATCGTGCGCAGCCAGCATGCGCGGAAGGAGGCCAGAAAGCCTGAGGGCTTCCTCGGCCACGACCGCCGGCCGCTCGACCGAAGCCAGACGTACCAGCTTCTCGATCAAGGCGCCGAGCGCGAGCGCCGCTTCCTCGCTGCTTATCTTCGCCGCAGCGAGCCGTTCGGGAGACCGCAGCACCTCGAGCGCCGAGATCCGTTCGCGCTTCGCTTCCTGCATAACGCGCCAGACGTCGGCGGACGCGAGCGGGAACGCTGGAAGCGTGAGGACGCCCAGGAGATGCTCATCGCGCGGCGCTGCCGTCACACGCAGCAAGCGGAGGAGCGCGAGCACGTACCGGTTATGGAGAGCGTTCCCTTCGCCAGAGGCTGCGACCGCGATCCCGCGCTTCGCGAGCCCTTCTGCCACCTCGGCCACGTCCCGGTTACGGCGCACCAGCACCGCGATATCGCCCGGCGCGACGCCTTCCTCGATATCTGACCGTATATCGCTGGCAAGCGTCTCGAGCTCGGACGCGGGGGTGGGCGAGGACCTGACCGTGATCGGGCGCTCGGCATGTCCTGCTCGCGCGATGAGCGGCACTCGGGAGAGGCGCTCGTCCGGAGACATGGTGATGAGCGAGAGCGCGGTATCGAGGATGCTCTGACTGGACCGGTAGTTCTCGACGAGCGCGATCACCCTGGTCCCTTCGTACCGCTGACGGAAATACTGCACATTATCGAGGTCCGCTCCCTGGAAACGGTAGATCGCCTGCTTCTCGTCTCCCACGATGAACAGGTTCGGAGATTCATGGAAATCGCTAGTGAGCTCGAGTAGGGCGTTCTGCGCACGGTTAGCGTCCTGATGCTCGTCCGCGAGTATGTAGAGGAGCGATTCCTGCACCTGCTTGCGGAAGCTCTCGTCATCTCCGAGCGCACGCACTACTTCGAGGATGAGGTCCTCGAAGTCGTAGCGCTTCCGCTCGGTCAGGCCTTCTTCGTACGCGCGATACAGGGCGAGCAGATCCCCGGTCTTCTCGAGCTTCTTCTGGAGCCCCTCGAATTCCCCCTTCATCTTTCCGGCATACTTGCCCTTCTCATGGATCTTATCCGGGAGCGCATCGAATGCCTTCTGCTCTTCGTCGAGCCTCGTCTCGAGCACGTCCGGGGTCACGTTCTCGCGCTTCATCGTCGAGATCGCGCGCGCGACCGGATAGTGGTAATACATCGGATCTCCGTACGGGCGCAGATGCTTCACGTCGGTCTCGAGGATCACCTTCTCGAGCAGTTCCGCACGATCGGCATCGGTCGCTATCTCGCTGCCGATGATCCGAGGGAACTGGTCCGGAAAGCGCGTGATCAGGGATTCCGCGAAGCCATGGAAGGTATGGATGCGCACGCGCCATGCGGTCGAGCCGATGACGCGAGCGAGGCGCTCGCGCATCTCGCTCGCCGCGCTCTCGGTGAAGGTCAGCGCCAGGATAGCGTCCGGCGGGGTATCCGTCTTGAGGAGGATGTTGGCGATGCGGAGGGTGAGGACCTGGGTCTTCCCGGTCCCGGGACCTGCTATCACGAATACCGGCCCGTCTATCGAATCGACCGCGAGCTTCTGCTCGGCATTCAGCGTCTTATAGGCGGCCTCGAACGCTTTCGTGTCTTTCATAAGGACATTCTACCTGATAGCGGCACGAGAACCGGTTACTTGACTTTGGGCAAATTATGGCGTTTAGTGTTCTCAGACCGGAAGGCGTTCGGAATGATCCGAACGCGCCGGCATGAAAAGGAGGTTATCGATGCCGTTCATCATGCCTGATTGGCTGAAACGCATCACGGGGGCGTTCCTATACGTCTTCGCATCATATTGGTTTATACATTCATTCTTCGTCGGCAGGATCCTGCACAGCGACTGGGGAGATGCCCATGTCATGGCTCCCGCCCTGTTCGCTATCTGGTATCCCGGCGCAGCTGCACTCTTCGGCCTTATGGGCTGGCTCGACCGCAGGGTCGGCCTGATCGGGTTCGGCATCGTGCTCGCTACCCGGATCGTCGAGAACCTGCTTACGTCCGAACTCTTCGATTATCATTGGGATTACGTGATGCTGGCGCTATTCGCGCCTATGGCATTCGCGGCACCTCTCGCATGGATATGCCGGATCGTGTTCCATCTCGATTCGTATGAGATAGAAGAGACGCAGGAAGCGTAGATATATAGACCGCACGGCCAAGGGGCCGGATGGTTACATGAGGTCCATTCGGCCTCTTTTTCATATCCTAGAACGTATAGCGCGTGCGGATGATCTTGCGGAGAGCAGGATGATCGGGAATCGTCCGCGCTACGAGGCCCCAGAACCGTTTCGAATGGTTGTGCTCCTTCGTGTGGCACAGCTCATGCACCACTATATAGTCGGCAAGCTCAGGCGGCAGGAACGCGATACGGAAATTGAACGAGAGATCATTCGCGCTCGAGCAGCTTCCCCACCTCGTCTTCTGGTTCCGTATCGAGATCGTGCCGTACGAGAATCCATAGGTTTCATTGAAATGCGCGAGACGACGGGTCGCGAGCGCTCTCGCTTCCTTTACGGCATCCTTGTATGCTTTCGAGCCGCGCCTCGGGCGCGGCAATGCTTCAGGCTCGATCCCCTTATCGCGACGCTTGAAATGCGCCTGCGCTTTCTCTACCCAGTCGCGGCGCGTGAGTACCCATCGCTCGGCCTCTTTCGGGGATACGCGTGCAGGCTTCGTCACTACGACGCGTCCGTCCGGATGGACCGTCAGCCGCAAATGCTTGGCTCGTGCCGATTCCTGGATCTCATATTCCATGCGCTTACTGTACCTGAAGGGACCGATAGGAGAGAAGCGGAGCTCTTGCCGGAAGATATATACTAGTCCCATGAAAACGCAGACGCAGTATTGGCTGATGAAGACCGAGCCGGAAAGCTACGGGATCGAGCACTTGAGAAAGGATACGGTGACCCCGTGGAGCGGAGTCAGGAATTTCCAGGCCCGCAATTCGATGCGAGAGATGACGCCAGGCGACAAGGTGCTCTTCTATCACTCCAGCTGCAAGGTTCCTGGCGTATATGGCATAGCTGAGGTAGCCTCCGCCCCCTACCCTGATCCTACCCAGTTCGATTCCAAAAGCCCCTATTATGACCCGAAGGCTACTAAGGAGAAGCCGGTATGGGACCTGGTAGACGTCGCTTTCGTGCGCGAGCTCGCGCGGCCCGTGACGCTCGCGGAGATCCGTGAGACTCAGTCGCTCCGTTCGATGATAATCCTCCAGCCAGGCTCGAGGCTCTCGGTCACGCCCGTCTCTCCTGAGCATTTCAAGACGATAGTGAGCTTGGGAGCATGAGAACCGGTCGCCGTACGCTTTCTCTTCCTGCCGTTGATTCCGGACGTGAGACTGAGGTATCATGTCAGTTCGGCATCATCGCCTGCAATTCAGCCAGATAGGAGCGTGCCATGTTCTTCCTTGATCGAGGCTTCGTGAAAGCGGGCGCCTCCCTGCTCGACCGCATCCGCCCGGACTGGTTCCTCGATGTCGATACCCGCCGGCTCGACATGAGCGACGAACGCGAATGCGTCATCGCTCAGCTCTACGGCTCTTTCACGAGCGGCTTAGCGGCACTCAGGATCGGCCACTGGGAGGCCCGCCGGTTCGGCATCCATTCCATGCTGGAGTGGAAATGGGCGCGAGCCTTCGCCTACCGCGCCCTCACCCGTGCCTGGGTCCTCGAGATAGACTTCCGGAGGGCTGCCGCTGGCAGCCCTCTTTTCTTTATATCGGCAGCGTTCGCAGGGTTCGGCTATGAGCCCCGATGTATTGACTATTTATAGATAAGTTGTAGTATCGGTACAGGTCCCTTCAACGCTTCCTCACGGAAGCCTATCGATTAGGAGAAGTTCTTATGAGCGACACGATGGTCAAGACTGCCCTGATCGGGTTCGACTACGGCCCGTACTACCCCGAGACTCTCGGAAGGCTGCAGCAACGCTGCTACGATCCGGAAACGCTCCCGCCGTGGCTTTTCCAGCACATCGGCGGCGAGGATATCACCGAGGAGACTCCTTTCACCACCACCGACGGCTATGCCTGGTATCGGGCTATCCAGTTCTGTCCAGGCAAAAACGCGTACGTGGTCCTCATTCCTCGGATGACCACGAAGCATCGGCGAGGCGTCGGTCCTGACCGGCACATCGCGATCTTCTCGAGAACGCCGATGGACGAACGGGAGCAGAGGGCCGCCGGGTTCGCGGTCTCTGAAGCGGTCATCACGGCCTGCGAGGAGTTTCGAACCGGCAATTCCTTGGTCGAGGGCCATCGGCAGAAAGAGGAGAAGCTGCTCAGCGATGCGCTCTTGCTCTTCGGGGCCGTGGCGGTCGTCGCAGCCCTGGCTGCCGCTTATCTGGGGTACGCGAGCCTCAGGCTCCTGTTCACGCGATTCATTGCTCCGACGTTTGCCCCTTATGACCCAGGATCGATCCTGCTCATCTTAGGGCTTACGTGCCTGGCGCTGATCGCGTTCTACCACGCGATACGCGATCCAGAGCGCCCGTAGCGCTCACCGCACAAAAACTTGAACCTGCCGACTCATCCTCGGCAGGTTTTTCTTATGCCTCCTCTTGAACCTCGGACTCTTTCTCGAGCTTCGATTCCCTTCTAGCCTGCTGCTCGAAATGATTCTTCAGCCAGAGACGCTTCAGGACCGGGAGCGATTGAGTCGAGAGGATATAGCCGATGACCGGGACGCCGGCTGAGAACAGGTAATTCGGCACATTGATGATATACAGCACGGCTGCCACGCAGACATAGGTAATAGCCGATATAGTACCAATCCTGAGCGTGCTCCGTTCCCACGCCTTATCCGCCTCCACTCGCGCATTCCGCTCGAGCATGCGATCTATCGTCTCTCCGATATGTTCTTCCATACGTTCTTCGTTAATGACTTATAGGCCGGCCCAGCATACTTCCGGAGCATCGCCTGTCGACTTCTGCAGGATTTCATACGCTTCCTTCTGGCCGCCGATGACATCGATCAGCCCCTTCTCGAGGGCCATCTGTCCGAGCATGGTCGATCCGTCCGCAAGA
>CAYWEI010000028.1:6317-8583 GCA_964457265.1 uncultured Candidatus Saccharibacteria bacterium | reverse complement strand
GCGATAGCGAGGGTGATCAGCGTGCGCGTCTCCTTGAGTCCCGCACGAGGGGCGGACCCGTCGGACGTGAGCGCATCGTGGAGCATCTTGAGCCCCACGAGCATGAGCAGCACGAATCCGATGATCGGACCGAACTCTGCGAGCTCGTTCCGGAACCCGTAGCCGAGCGCGAGCCCGAGAAGCGGCATCGCCGCCTGGAAGGCGGCGAACAGCGCAGAGGCCTCGAGCACCTGCCGGTGATCGAGATCCTCGAGCGCTCCCGCAGCCATCGCGACGATAGCCGCGTCGAGCGCGAGAGTGAGTCCGATGATGAAGAGTTCGAGCAGTGACATGGCCTTGAGGTATGCACCCGTAGTCTACCGCGACGAAGCGGCAGGTAACGGGTCGAGGACTACGCCTTCTTCTTAGTGACGCGCTTCGGCTTCTCCTCGCGCTCGTTCGAAGTGCTGAGAATAGCGGCGTATGCTGCTCCCTCGAGATTCTGTATCAGCGTATCGAGCTTGGCGTGCACTATCGCAAGCTCCTTCTGAAGAGCGATGATACGGCTGTCGTCGAATGCAGGCGCAGCTGCTACCGGACGGTCGGAACCGTAGCTACGCTTCTCATTCGATCCGTAGCTGCGCTTCTCATAGGTGGAAGGGCGCTCGTCGTCACGGACGAAGCAGTTACGGCAGAATACCGGCTTCTTGCCGTTCGGGCGGAAAGGCACTTCGCAGGCCGAATTGCACTTGCTGCAGGTGGCCGAGAAGGTCTCGGTCGGGCGGCCTTCGTCCCTTCCTCCGGTACGGCGAGGCCCGCCTCCGAAGCTCGGACGGCTGAATCCTCCTCCTTTGAATCCGCCGGGCTTGTTATCCCTGCTGAATCGAGCGCTTTTCTTGAAATCGGTCATGTATGAGAATTATGTTCGTTGAGTTCATTATATCATACAAATTTAAAATAACAATATTATGCGCCCTCGAACGGCAGATGTGCCTATTTGACTGCTTTCGGGACGAAGAGCGAGCTCATAATGCGGTCCTGCAGATCAGCGTCGATAGTGCCTGCACGTACCGCCTCGAGAGTCGGATACACGAAGACTGCCTGGTACCTGAGCGGACGATCGATCGTAGGGGTCTCTGTCACGTTGAACACGTAGATGGGCGTGTAGGTGGAAGTAGCGATGACTCCGGTAGAAAGGTTCGTGCGCGCAAGCGTGAGCGAGAGCTTGAGGCCCGGAGTGCTCGATGAGGTCGAGCTCATGCCTGCGCCCGCATACGGCTCAACCATTGCCGCGCTGCATGTCACGTTCTCGATAGAATCGTCGGACCCGCAGAGATTCTGCGCCTGCTTCTTCACGAACGCCTCGAAGCTCGGCGGGAGCGGGCTTTCCGGATCGCTCTTATAGCGGACCACGCCTACGAGAGGCTTAAGGTTCCCTTCTTCCTCCTGACCGACAAGGACTACGCCCGAATCCACCTCGCGGAGCTCATAGACTCGCGGATAGGAAAAGGAGAAGAGACGGCCTTCGAACTTCGCCGTATCCGTCGATGGCTTCTCTGACTGCACGTAGAGATACGTCCCTCCCGCGATAATGGCCAGCAGCACGGCGACGCCGATAACGATCCGTTTCTTATCAAAAGGTTGTTTCATATGCCTCTATCTTCACACTAAACGCATGAAGTGCAAATGAATAGGAATCGCGCGCCCTCCTGCGAGCTTCCCGCTAACGGGATTCTCCTTCGAAATCTGGCGCGACTATCCCCCACATCATGCTTGCGGCATCGAGCTTCAGATACGCGCTTCTGCCGACCGACGGCTGCGAACTCATCGGGTCGCTCTCTGGGCGATCGGCATAGTTGGCGACGATGACGCCCGTATGCCGAGGATTCGGGCTCGTGCCTATCGTCTGCGGAGCGATCCTATCGCCGAGCAGATATCCATCCGATCCGACATATCCTCGTTCGGTGCTGATGGCTGCGACGACATAATAGAAGATTCCGGTGCCCCCGGTCTCCTGCGTAAGGATGAAGACTACGTCTTCCTTGCCATCGTCGTTAAGATCGACCGCATAGTCGTTCCCGAAGTAGCGAGTCGTTATCTTCGAGGCTGAACCTGGCGCAGCCTCAGTTTCCGCGAATCCGTCCTTAAGCCGTACTACCGTCCCATCGATACGATATTCCGCGTCTTTGAATGACGCAGTGGCCGGCGCTTGCTTCTCGTTATAGATATACGCGTTGAAAGCATAGAAACCTGCTACGAGGATGACTGCCGGGACTACGACGCCGAG
>CAYWEI010000028.1:0-6217 GCA_964457265.1 uncultured Candidatus Saccharibacteria bacterium | reverse complement strand
TCAGCGCTTAGCGTGAGGCCTCCCGGCTTGTTATAGGGATACAGGATAGAGGCCGGATTCTCGTTGTGGTCGAGACCGAGCGCATGGCCGAATTCATGGGCGAGCGCACGGGTCAGCTCAGCTTTGCTCTTGAATTCATAGATCGTAATCCGCTCGCTCGCGGCATCTTTAACGTATCGTCCTTGGTCGAAATCGGTACCTGCCCCTGAACTGTTATAAGCGTTCACTTTGGCGTTCGTCCCTGCCGCCGACTCGTTGAGCTGCTGGATCTGGCGATTGAGGTCACTTGCCTTCCGGTTCAGCGAGCTCGCCATCTCGTTGAGAGATTCGATATCCTTATCGAGTTTGGCTCGTTCGGGATATGACATCCGCTCTCCGGCAGCGGCACGCGCATCTATGGAAGCCTTGAGCGCGTCGTATGCAGCACGGTCGGTGTCGAGCTCTTTCTTCGCGCGGTCTACGCTGCGCGCGTCGGACTCATACCGCGCCTGTTCCGCATCGATCATCGCGCGGAGCTCTGCCGATTCCTGACGCGTGTCGTAGGCGAGATTCGCCGTGAGAGGGCCTTTGTCGTCATAGGCGAGCACCGGCTTCCCTGCAGCCATGTTCCAGACTCCCGCCGCGTCGGCTAGCGCAGCCTCGAATTCCTCAGGAGTGATGCCGAACCGTGAATCGAATGCGCCTACGGAATACGTCTTCGGCTTCGCGCAAGGAACAGGGTCTATGACCGTGCGGTAATAGTAGTAGCTGCCCCCAGCGACAACGCCCAGGACAACGAGGGAGAGGACCGAACCGAGGATGTCTTTCTGCGAGCGGCTCATCCGGCAGAGAGTTCCATTACCGCGAGCTCGAGCGAAAGCATAGGGACCGGAGCGAACCGTATGCGCGATGCGGCATCGAGGAATGCCTTCAGCGTATGATGCGTGATTCTCGACGCTGAATCAGAGGCGAGCGCAGACGCTTCGGCGAACACGTCGTCGCCGAGCTCTTTCGCGAGCTCGTTCCGCAATTCAGGCGCGTGACGGATCAGGAGGATCTGCCGCAGGTATTCGAGCACCAGGGTGAGATAGAGATGCATATCGATTCCCTCGTTGCCTACGGCACGTATGGTCGAGAGAGCCGCATTCTGATCCCCTGCCGCAAGAGAAGTGACGAGGGCATGCACGAGGGCATGCTTGGGTGCTCCCGTCGCCCGCTCCGCATCTTCGCGCGAGAGCTTGCCATCGGTCGCGGACGCGAGCGCTTTCTCGAGCACGGAGAGGGCGTCGCGATACGATCCATCGCCGAGCATCGCGATAAGGTCAGCCGCGGAAGGATCGATCTCATACTTCTCCTTCTTCCCTATATCGAGTATGAGCGACGCGAGCACCTGCCGGCCCGGTTTCCGTAATTGGAAGACCTGGCAGCGGGACTGGACCGTCTCAGGCACCTTATCGAGCTCAGTCGTCGCGAGCATGAAGAGCGCATAGGCGGGCGGTTCCTCAAGCGTCTTCAGGAACGCGTTCCAAGCGCTCTTCGATAGCATGTGCGCCTCGTCGAGTATGTAGACCTTGAACTTCGAATCGAACGGGAGCGTGTAGACTTGCTCGGTAAGCGCACGGATATCCTCGACGCTGTTATTGGAAGCGGCATCGATCTCATAGATATCGCGTTCGTTGGTGCCGAGCTCGCGGGCGAAGATGCGCGCGATCGAAGTCTTTCCGAGACCGCGCGACCCCGCGAAGAGATAGGCATGCCCTACCTTCCCGCTGGCGATCTGCTCCTCGAGCGGCCTCACTACCTGATCCTGGCCGATGACGTCCTTGAACGCCTGGGGACGGTATGCGCGATATAACGACTGATGAGCCATATGAGCGTCAGTATACCAGGACGTTCGCGTGGCGACTCATCGCTGGACGCAGTTAGAGAGCGAGCCTCCGTTCTCTGCTATCGGCATGGCTTCTATCCCTCTGCTCGTCGCGCAATAGTAAGTCGTATTCCCATAAGGCTTCGTTTCGGTGCCGAAGCGGATCGCATACGTGTTCGGATCGGGATCCGTAGTACAGCCCGACGTGCTGCCTGCCGAAGACCGGTTGCAATACCGGTAATTGAAATCGGTATTCACGGCAGTGAGGGTACGCTCGCGAGGCACCGATGACAGGAACGGGCTGATCCGGGTGCGAAGCGCTGCTACGGTAGAGTTGCCCGCGACCACGTGCACCCCGGTACCTGTCGTAGGGAGATCGCCATCCGCCTTCGCGAGCTCCAGTGCGCGTATGAGCGCATTCATGTCCGCGAGGCGCTCCGTATCGCGCGCTTTCTCGCGTACCACGCTCAGGCTCGCGAGCACTATGGACGCGAGGACTCCTATGATTGAAATGACCACGAGAAGCTCGACGAGCGTGAACCCGGATGCCCGGACGGGTGCGTGCGAGGCCTGATGCTGCATGCCTCTAGCTTAGCATCATCTCCGTATCGGATTGAACCTTCACTGGAACGCCTGCTCCGCGAGGACCTGCTCCATCTCCCGCGCGGACGCGGTATCCATGAGCTTGGCGCGAAGCTCCGCCGCATTATCGAAACCCGTCGCGAATGCCTTCACATGCTTGCGCACGAGGTGGAATGATTTCGCTGGCATCATCGCCTCGAAATCATGAGCGAATGCGACGAGCGCCGCGAGCCGTTCCGTTGGCGCAGTGTCTTCGAACGTTTTCCCCGCGAATACCCACGGATTCCCGAAGATTCCTCGGCCGATCATGGCGCCGTCGCAACCGCTTTCCATGATCTTGCGCTCGGCATCCGAGCGATCCGTCACGTCGCCGTTGCCGATGATGCGCGTCTCGGGAAATATCCGATCCCGGAGCGCGACTACGCGCGGCATGAGGTCCCAGTGGGCCGGCACTTTTGACATCTCCTTGCGAGTACGCAAGTGGACGATGAGCGCAGGCAGCCGCTCTTCGAGAAGATGCGGCAGCCATTCGTCGATCGACTCCTGGTTATAGCCGATGCGCGTCTTAACGGAGACGGGCAGCCCGCTCTGGCGCGCAGCGCGGATGATCTCCTTCGCCTTGGCCGGATCCTTTATCATCGCTGCGCCGCATCCTTGCTTCTCGATCGACTTGTCAGGACAGCCCATATTGATGTCGATGCCGTCGAACCCGAGCTCCGCGCAGAGTTTCGCCGCATATGCCATGGCTTCGGGATTACTCGAGAAGAGCTGAGCGACGATCGGCCGTTCGCCCGAAGTGAACTGCAGGTCGCGCATGAGCGGATTCTCCGCATCAGGAATGCGTTTCTTGTCGCGCATATGGTAGATACCGTCCGCGGAGACGAATTCCGTCCACGTGACATCCGGTTTGCCGCACGCAGCTATGAGCTTCCGATACGCAGGGTCTGTGACGTCCGCCATCGGCGCGAGTACGAAGAAAGGCTTGGGGAGCGCTTTCCAGAAGGAATCCATGACGTCATCCTACCGGGCAAGCGTGTATTCGACAATACAGAGCGCTTCCAGTAAAGTGCCCGCAGGCGTTCATTCATGAATGCACTGCGACGACGGAGGTACTCGTGAGCAGATATGATTATTCATGCGCCACCTTCATCGGAGGCAAGGAAGGATTCATCGTAGTCCGCAAGCACCGCGCTGATGGCACCTGGAGTCCCTGGCATCTGCCTAATGGGAAGAAGGATGAGGAAGACTACGACGAGGTCAGTACAGCCCTCCGCGAAGTGCGCGAAGAGACCGGCATCCCTCTCGACGCCTCGGACATCAGTCACATCTTCAAAGAGAAGCGCACGGTCCAGAAAAAGACCCGAAACGGCTTCCATGTCCATCCATACATCCAGCACTACTTCGCGATCTATCAGGATCCCGACGATCTCGCTTTCCCGCTCTGCCCGGAAGATCACGATCATCAGGCCCGCCTGATGACCTTCGAGGAATTCGAGTCATCGACGAATTTCGATCCCTGGCATCGTCGTTTCATCAAGGAGGTCGTGACCTTAACGCTCAACGGCTCTCACCGCCTATCGGCCTGCGAATGATCAATGATCATCCGCAGGCCGATCTTTTTATATCTATTGCTCAGCGGATTTCCGATAGTACGCCTTCCCTTCGAACCTGAGGTCCACATACGCGACCGAGCCGTCGGCAAGGTTCAGCTGAGGGAACACGCTCGCGGCGATGCCTGCCGCCTGCTCTTCCCGGCCCAGCACGTACGTAAGACGCGTGCCCGATGCCAGATAGAGATCCGCCTCGTCATCGCGGATGCCGAGCGACACCACATCCGCGCCCAGCGCTTCTACCGCTCTCGTCATACGGAGCACATCCGGGAGGCGGTGAGCTACCGCGACATGGGCACGGATCGGAGAAGCGCCTATCTCTCGATCGAGGGGCCCGTATATCTTGAGGATGCCCGTCGCCTCAGAGGACAGTCCGGGAATTACAGGCGCGAATACGAGCCCTTCCGCATTCGCTTGGTAGCAGGTCCCGTCCGCGAGCTCGACGGTCGCGCCGCACCATTGGAATACTTCTGCGCGCGGGACCGATTTGATCGTAAGCGTGTTCAGGCCGCTCGCGGAGATCGAGAGCGCTTCGATGTCGGGGAACTGATACAGGACGGCTGCACGGATATCCTTCTCGGGTATGAAGAAGATGGAGTTCCTCGGGACCAGGAGGAAATGAGTACCGTAGGTGGACTGCAGCGCCACGACCCTCACCTCTTCCGCATGCGGTCCGCTCGCAGTGACGTCATGTATGCGCAGCGTCGGGAGCCAGACGATATAGAACGCGGCGCCGACGAGCACCGTCGCGAGAACGCCGAGGAATATCGCGACCGCCTTGCGTGCCTGCTTCCGCCGTTTCTTGAGCGGCTCGCGAGCCTCTTGCGCCGGCTTCTTCCCGCGAGCGATCGTGACATTCCTCTTGCTCGCTTCCGCGACCCGAGTCGCAGGCGCGTGAGAGGACTTCGTCTTCAGGGCAGCCCGTGCTCTGACAGGGACGGGCTTCGGAGCGTCCGCGACGGGATGCGGAGCGCGGCGCTTCACTTCGTTCATGGAACGAGGCGCGCTCGACGGCCGCGAAGCCGCTGCGCGGGGGGCGGCAGCGACAGGCTTCGCCCTAGGCTGTATGTCCCAGGACTTCCTTTCCGACATAAGGGATGAGCGCTTCAGGGACACGGATAGTCCCGTCTTCTTGCTGGAAATTCTCGACGAGGACCGCGAGGAATCGCGGCGTCGCGAGAGCGGTGTTATTGAGCGAGTGCGCGAATTTCAGGTTCCCTTCGTCATCGCGATACCGGATATTCAGGCGGCGCGTCTGGAAATCATGGAAATAGGAAGAGGAATGCGTCTCACGATACTTCCCTTCGCCGGGCATCCAGCATTCGATATCGTATTTCTTGACCTGCCCGAGGCCGAGATCTCCGCCGCAGTTCACCACCACGTGGTACGGGATCCCGAGCTTCTGGATAGCTTCTTCGGAGTTCCGGGTAAGCTCCTCGTGCAGGCGGACCGATTCCGCATGCGACGCTTCGCAGAGCACCACCTGCTCGAACTTGTAGAACTCGTGGACGCGCACCAATCCCTTCGTATCCTTGCCATGCGCGCCGATCTCCCGGCGGAAGCACGGAGAGAATGAGAAATATTTCAGAGGGAATGACTCCTTATCAAGAGTCTCGTCCAGATGGTATGCCATCGTCGCGACCTCAGCAGTACCCGAAAGGTACTCGCCATCCTGCGTCTTATACAGGTCTTCTTCGCTCTGTGGCAGGTAGCCCGTACCCATGAAGCCCTCGCGCCTGACGAGCGACGGGACGATCATCGGCATGAAGCCTCCCTTCTGCATGAAGTGGTCGGTGAGGAAGCGCCAGATAGCGAACGAGAGCAGCGCGCCGTCTCCCTTGAGCACGTACCCGCGGAAGCCGGCGATCTTCGTGCCACGCTCGAAATCCGCCATGCCGTTCGCGGTCATGAGCGCGACGTGATCCTTCGGTGCGAATCCGAATTCTTTCTTCTCGCCCCACGCGCGCGTTTCCACGTTGTCCGCATCCGACTCGCCTTCAGGGACGGTCATGTCAGGAAGGTTCGGCACCATGAGCATGAGCTTCTGCCATTCCTCCATGGTCTTCTTATGCTTCTCGTCGAGATCGGTCATGCTGTCCTTGACGAAGCGCATGGCTTCGAGTAGCTTCTCCTTCTCCTCGCCCTTAGCGAGCGCGATAGTCTGGCTCGCCCGGTTCTG
>CAYWEI010000027.1:0-8839 GCA_964457265.1 uncultured Candidatus Saccharibacteria bacterium | reverse complement strand
ACTGATTCACGAAACGAACGGTATCACCGGCCCGGACGGTCACGCTCTTCGGGTAGAATCCGTCATCCGAATAGCTCACGATGATGCTGGCTGCGCCGTCAGACTGCGCAGAAGGAGCAGCGGCCGTATCCGCCGACGTTCCGGTTGTACCTGGGTTCGTCGTGGTTGCCGTATCGGAGACGGGTGCCGCAGGGGCGCTCATCTTGAAGAGCGCGAACCAGCCGCCGATAGCGATCAGGGCGACGACGGCAAGAGCGATCCACACGGTCTTTGTATTCATAGGAATGGGTGAGAGATTAGTGCCGGTTCGGCATGAGCATAGTGTACCGCCTATCGCTCACGGGCTCACGTTCCCTTGCGTTACGCGACGACCGGCGGCAGATTCACCCACTGCGCCCGCGGTCCGTTCTCATTTCCCGTAAGAGATGCTCGCAAGGCGCGAACGAGCGATACCGAGTATAGGCGCTTTACCAAAGGGTGCGGGCCGAGTGCCTCATGCTTCCTGGCGAGCGATGCTTCGATGCTTATTTCCATGTGCGAAGGATACTCCGCGACGCATGAGAGGAAGATGAAGCGCTATCTGCCGAAAAGCGAGAGCAGCTCGTCTGAATGATAGAAATCCGCACCGAGCTGCCCGAACGCATACGTCTGACCGCCTGCAGATACGGGAGCTCCGCCTGCCTGAGGATTCGGATTGGGATTCGACTTAGCGAATCCGATATTGAAGAGCGTCACCATGGCCTCAGGGTTATCGCTGATATCGAATCCGGAGGCGCTCCACTGCGCAGCGATCTCCTTCATGAACACGGCAGTGTAGAGATAGGAGTAGTAATGATCCTTGTCATCCGTGAGCCTGCGGTAGAGTTCCGCGTCGCGGTCAGCTATGCCGGGGGCGTATGCGATGAGCGATGCTACCTCTGCTCCGGGATAGAACGGGGAAGAGGGGTCGTTCGCGTACTCCTCCACCTTGCGCGCCGTCTCCTGCTTGATGCCTGAGACGCCGAGCGAGAATTGCGAGAGGGAGCCGAGCACCTTGAGGGGCTCGAAATAGCGCTTGAAGACCTCGCGGTTGGAAGTGAAGAAACGGATCTGCTCTGGCATGACCGCTGCGGCTATCATGCGTCCGGAAACTCCGGTCTCGCTTTCAACGCGAGCGATGATCGCCTGATCCTTCGAGAGGCCTCCGGCGACGACGACCCACTCCGGCGTCTGGCTCCACGAGCAGGCAGAGGTTCCCTCAGTCAGGCAAGGCTTAGCGGGTACGCCGGGAAGTATCTGCACGGCCGCGGTGCTCGTCCCGACCGCAGCGAAGAACGCATTCCTCGCCGGGATCGAGCCGCGCACGTTCAAGAGCTCGAACTGCATCGCGAAGAAGACTGCCGTGAACGCGAGCCCGATAAGCGCGAACAGGGAACCGAGCGCTACGAGGAGGATCTTGAGCCATTTCTGCATGTACCTTTTATATAGCAGTATCCGCAGGTATGAACAATGAAGAGCCTAGTCCGTGGCATTATCGATGCGGTACTCATTCACTGTGGCATGAGCGAAACGGGTAGGTTCCGGGAGCCGGTGCTTTCGCACGCAGCTCCACAGCAGGTCAGCTGATTCATCAAGAGTGATGAGGTGGCCAGGAGATACGAATATCGGCTTCACGGCGTACTTGGTCCGTAAGGCGCGTCCTAATACCTCGCCAGTCTTAGGGTCGATAAGGTCAGATACCGACCCTGCTTCGAGGGCAGGTTCTTGGTAGGTACCGATAAGGACGCTCTTGGCGCAGCCGATAGTGGGAATGCCGAGCACGAGGCCGAGATGGGAAGCGATGCCGAGTCTTCGAGGATGCGCGATACCGATCCCATCGACGACGAGTACATCGGGCTTCGTCTTGAGTTTCTCCCATGCCTTGATCAGCATCGGTATCTCACGGAATGAAAGGAGGCCCGGTACGTACGGGAAGGGAATGAGGTCCCTCACTACCGCTCGGTCGATCCGTACGAGCTCTGGATAGGTAAGCGTTACGAACCCCGCGAATCCGACATCTGCGAAACGGTTCATCGATACGTCGCAGCCACCGATCAGGCGTGGCGCGCTCGTGAGAGGTACGAGACTGATTCTGTCACGCAACTCTCGTTGTACGGCAATCGCTTCTCGAGGCGAGAGATCCCATGAATGATCCATGGGTGAAAGTATAGGGATCGGTGCATGTTCGTTTCCTGAAGAAATGAAAAGGCTCCGTAAAAGCAGAAAGCCGCCCGAAGGCGGTCTTTGGATGCGGAGACGGAGGGATACGCGTAGTACCGCTTTCGCCCGCGAGCCGAATATTCGTCGACACTCATATTCGCTCTGGGCACCGCCTCGCGACCCGTTCTGCTGAACGGGCACCCCGCTCCGGCGTTCGAATCCCTCCGCCTCTCGCAAGGATATAGTCAAAGGACGCTATCGCGTCCTTATTCCTTATTTTGCGGAGACGGAGGGATTCGAACCCTCGAGGAGCGTAAACCCCTACATCATTAGCAGTGATGCCCTTTCGGCCTCTCAGGCACGTCTCCGTATCATGCACTATAGGTCAAGATGCATATCTCTTCAAATGCTTAGGATTATGGCTCCCGAACCGGACGAAATAATTCTGGACATCAGCCTTGCTGTCTATCCGTATGTCATGCCGGCTTCCAAGCCTCGCTGTCAGTCCAGAATCGCTGAGAATAGCTTTAGCTGAATGGAGAAGCGGCAGGGAAACGCTAGTGAATGAGAGTTTTTTGTAAGCGTACGGCTTTCCTTTGGATGTGTAGCGGTGGGTGAATACCGAACCGTCAGTATCGAAGAGCCCTCTCATGCAAGCGATACGATATGCATCGTCTTCTTTGATCCATGTCGGAATGTCAGCCTCTTGCAAGATCTTATTTCCTTGCTTCAATCCGCACTCCTTTAAGAATTCGGTTATGCCTATGCGCGAAAGGACGATATGCATTGCTCGCTTATCCTTTCGTATGTAAATGCTCGGGCGTATCGCGAATAGCCGTTCCATGAGATCTGCTACGAACAATGCGTATTCGCCTTCTTCTGCGGAGTTCAGGGTCACTACTGCTTGATATGCTGACATTCCTCCATCGCCGAGCATGATTCCGCAAAACTCCGCGAAATCTGCTGAGGGCAAGGGAACAGAAAAGCTTGCGCGGTGTGATTTGTTGGGGAAGCGCATCGGAAAGACGATACCCTTTCCGTATCAAGAAATGCTGAAAAAATAATCAATGCGCCAACGCGAGGGTACGGACATCCTCCGCGCCGGCTGCTCGGAGGCAGCTGGCAGCTTCTTCAAGGGTCGTACCGGTCGTGATCACGTCGTCGATGATCACATATATGGACGAGGAGTCGATAGGACCGAGGGCTGTGAATGCGTCCGTCATATTCTTCCGGCGCTGCCGGCCGCCCAAAGACGTCTGCGGAGTCGTGTGACGCGAGCGGATCAGGGCATGGTTCGCCAGAGAGCCGATCTCGGGAGTCACGAGAAGGGTTTCGTGCAGGATCTTCTCGACCTGGTTGTATCCGCGTTCACGCATGCGTTGCCTCGAGAGAGGGACAGGTACGAGTAGTACCGGCTTGCTCTCGTAAGATGCGGACTCCGCGCTCCACTCGGCGAGATAGTCGGCAAGGATACGGGCGAGCCGCTGTTGCGCGAGCCGGCTATCCTTGAACTTCGCTTCGATGATCAGCGCTTGTATCAATCGCGCGCGGTAGGGAAGGAGCGCGACCGTTCCGCATGGCATGATCACGGGAGCCGCGAGACGTCCGATCTCTTCGATGTCCGCCTCTCTTACGAGCGCCTCGGTATCGCGAGGCGGGAAGATGAAGTCGATAATCCTCAGGAAGAAAGCCTGCATGATGCTACAATTCTCGCATGAGCTTCCTTTCAAAGATCTTCGGAGCCGCGAAGAGCGGGAAGAGCGTCATCGGCGTCGACATCGGTTCCTCCTCGCTCAAGGTCGTGCAGCTCCGTCGCGAAGGCGGGACCGCCATACTCGAGACGTACGGCGAGCTCGCGCTCGGACCGTACGCGGGCGTTGAGGCAGGGCAGGCCACTAATCTCCCCGCTGCCACGATCATCGAGACGCTGAACGACCTTCTTCAGGCCGCCAACGTGACCACTAAGGATGCGGGCATCTCCATCCCGTTCTCCCGCTCGCTCCTGACGCTCATAAAGCTGCCCAAGCGCGATGATCCCGAGGAACAGAAGACGGTCATCCAGCTCGAGGCGCGCAAATATATCCCGGTACCCGTGTCCGAGGTGCAGCTGGATTGGTTCGTGGTCCCTGAGGTCGCTCCTGAGGGCGCGGCTCCGGCCGGCATAGCAGCGGTAGCGAACCAGAAGGTGCAGGTGCTGCTCGTTGCCGTCCACAACGATCAGCTTTCATTGCTCGAGACCGTGGTGACGGGAGCCGCGCTCGCCGCATCTTTCTATGAGATAGAGATCTTCAGCACCATACGAGCCGTGGTGGACGAGACGGTCAAGCCCGTGATGGTACTCGATATCGGGGCATCAGCGACCAAGGTCTACGTCGTCGAGCATGGCGTCGTCGCGCTTTCGCACACTATCCAGCAAGGCGGGCAGGACGTTACGCGCACGATCGCCACTGCGCACGGCCTTACCGTGAAGAACGCGGAGTCGCTCAAGAAGGAGTACGGCTTCATGGGTGGGACCGACGAATACGCTCAGCGTACGATCGAGCTCGTGTTCTCGCATATCTTCGAGGAAGCGAAGCGCGTGCTCACGCAATACGAGACTCAGCACACCAAGAGCATCTCTTCGCTCGTCCTTACCGGAGGCGGGGGAGTGACGAAGGAGCTGCAGCGATACGCGAAGACCTTCTTCTCATGCGAGGTGAGCATCGCTGACCCGTTCGGAAAGGTCCAGGCACCGGTATTCATGCGGCCCGTGCTCGAAGGCATCGGCCCGGAATTCGCCGTAGCCGTAGGGCTCGCGTTGCGCAAACTCGAAGAGCTCGAGTGATCGCGGCTCTGTGTGTATAAAATCGAGAACGCGTAGCGTGCATGCCGTATACTAGAGATACTGTGGCACTCCCTCCGACAATCCCGACATCGTTCGTTCCTAAGCAGCCGGTCTCTTCGACTCGGAAGGTGAAATCCGGATCGAATATATTCCTCATCGTGGCGTTGGCGCTGTTCGGAATCGCACTGCTCGCATCGGCCGCCGCCTTCGCCTACGAGAAATATCTCGAAGGCGCTCGCGATGCCAAGGCAGCCCAGCTCGTGAAAGCTCAGGAGGAGATCGATCGGGATACCATCGAGAACTTCATCAGGCTCCGTAATCGCCTTCAGGCCACCGAGTCTATCCTCGGTTCCCATGTCCTCCTTTCGCGGTTCTTCACCGTGCTCGAGACTCGCGCGCTCCAGAGCGTGCAGTTCAAGTCGCTCAAGCTGACCGTTGACGACGACCGTACTGCAGAGATCCAGATGAGCGGCATCGCGAAAAGCTTCAATGCCCTGGCAGCGCAGAGCGCCTCTTTCGCTTCCGAAAAGCGCATAAAGAGCGCCATCTTCTCTGATATCGGTACCGAGAAGGATAGTACGATCCATTTCAGCCTCTCGGCCGAGCTCGATCCGAAGCTCATAACCGGCGAGGAAGGACAGGCATTCGCATTCCCGTCGCCACCGACTCCGATAGCCGCGCCGGCCCCGGTAGCCACGGCGACGCCGCCCGTTCCGCCTGTTCCATCCGTACCGGCGGTTCAGCCTCAGGCTACTGCTTCATCTACTCAGCTATGAACCGCATCCTACCCATCATCCTCGTCATCATAGCGATCGGACTCTTCATCGGGTACGTGCATCCCACGTATACTAAATCGATAGACGCTCTCTCGACCGAGATAAAGGGCTATGACGATGTTCTCCTCAGCGCCAAGCAATTCAAGGAGAAGCAGTCCCAGCTATCGAGTCAGAAAAGCTCGATAGCGCCGGATCAGCTGGCTCGTCTCGAGGCGTTCCTTCCCGACAGCGTCGATAACGTGCAGCTCATCCTCGACCTCAACGCGCTCGCATCGCGTTCCGGCGTCCAGCTCTCGAATCTCGACGTGTCGCTGCCGGACGCGAGCGCGCCTGCGGCTTCCGTTAACGGCGCGCTCGCTCTCCAGCAGGAGAGTCCGGTGGAGTCGCTCGAAGTCTCGGTGAGCGCGTTCGGCACGTATAGCGCGTTCCGCGCATTCCTGGCGGGCATCGAGAACAGTCTCCGTCCCCTCGATATCGTCGATCTCTCGATAAAGGACTCTTCGGTGGCTTCGGTCGGCTCGGCCTTCCATAGCTATGACATCACGTTCCGTATCTACTGGCTCCGATAACCGGCCTACCGCATGACTATGAAACTTTCCAAGACCAACAAGATGCTCATCGCTCTAGGAGTGCTGGTGGTAGCGACGGGCGTATATTTCCTGCTTACCGGCGGCTCGAACGATGACGATATCGTCATGGTCGAGGAAGGGATGGCAACGGGTCAGGCACAATCGGTATTCGTAGACCTCGCAGCCCAGCTCGATCCCGTAGCTTTCGATACCTCGGTACTGTCTGACCCCCGATTCCTCGGCCTGCAGGATATCCATACTGCCATCGTTCCCGAGATTGCCGGGCGGGTCGATCCGTTCGCATCGCTCTTCGGCAGCAGTAAGGCACGGTAGCCATGGACATCGTCGCGCTTCTCGCGGAAAAAGGACTCCTCTCGCCAGAGGATGCGTCAGCGCTCGCGACGGAAGTGCGGGCGCCGGGCGCGCAGATAGAAGCCTTGCTCCAGAAGAAGGGAGTCGACCTTGCCAAGGCATATGCGGCGCTTAGCGAGAAATACGGCATTCCTTACCGGGCGCTCGCGACTTCAGAGATCGGGGATGAGCATACGCTGGGGTACATACCGGAAGATTCCGCTCGGCACTACGGATTCGTACCGATCGATACGCGCGATGGGGCGCTCTCGGTGGGCATCATCGATCCCGACAATATCGAAGCGCTGGATGCGCTGCAGTTCATCTCGACCCGCGTCGGGATGCCCTACAAGCTCTTCCTGATAAGCCAGACAGATTTCGATAAGGTGCTGCAGGCATACGGGAACCTCACCGGAGAAGTGGATGAGGCGCTTTCCGAATTCGAGGGGTCGACCGTAACCGACGAGAGCGTCAAGAAAGCGGAGCTCGAAGCAGGGGAACCCGCAGGCGCGCAGATCAAGGCCGATGCCCCGGTCACGAAGATCGTCGCTACCATATTGAGGTACGCGGTCGAGGGCGGGGCGAGCGATATCCATATCGAGCCGTCGCCGGAGAAGACGAAGGTGCGTTTCCGCATGGATGGCGAGCTGCATACCTCGCTCGAGCTTCCGGCGAAGGTGCATCAGGCAGTTGTGGCGCGTATAAAGATCCTTTCGCAGATGCGGCTCGACGAGAAGCGCAAGCCGCAGGACGGCCGCTTCTCTGCGACGGTCGAGGGCCGCCGCATCGATTTCCGAGTCTCGACCTTCCCGACGCAGGGAGGAGAGAAAGTGGTGATGCGAATCCTCGATAGCGCCAAATCCGTGGCCACCCTTGAGACTATCGGTCTCTCTGATGCCGACCTCGCTACGGTCCGCGAACTCATACGCGAGCCGTTCGGCATCATCCTCATCGCCGGACCGACCGGTTCGGGTAAATCCACGACCCTCTTCTCCATGCTTTCCGAGCTCGATCGCGAGACCGCGAACGTGGTGTCCGTGGAGGACCCGGTCGAGTACGAGATACCGGGAGTCTCGCAATCGCAGGTGCGCCCTGAGATCGGGTACACCTTCGCCTCGGGTCTCCGCTCCATCCTCCGCCAAGACCCGGACATCATCATGGTGGGAGAGATCCGCGACAAGGAGACCGCGCAGCTCGCCATCCAGGCGGCGCTCACGGGTCACCTCGTGTTCTCGACCATTCACACCAATACGGCAGCGGGCGTGATACCTCGTCTGGTAGATATGGGCGTCGACCCGTACCTCATCGCGCCGACTCTCAAGGCGGCGATCAGTCAGCGTCTCGTGCGCAAGCTCTGTCCGGACGCGGGCAAGCCTCTCGCCATATCTCCGAGCATCAGGGGATTCCTCGACGAAGAATTCAGCGATCTGCCGGAAGCGTTCAAATCCAAGGTGCCGTCCTTCGATTCCTTCTTTACGGCTACGCCGACGCCCGATTGTCCGAATGGGACGCGCGGACGCCTCGCGGTGTTCGAGCTTCTGCGCATGGATGACGACCTGGAATCGGTAGTGCTCGCTAATCCGGTCGAGGAGAAGGTGTACGCAGCGGCCCGGGCGAAGGGCATGTTTACGATGCGGGAGGATGCTATCATGAAAGCGTTGGCCGGCAAGATTCCTTTCGAGGAAGTGAATACCCTCGGCGGCCAGATGTTCTCCGACGAAGAGAACGACGGATAAGCTATCTCAAATTTTATGACCCAGCCCTATCGCCTGTATTTGGTAGATGATGACCGGTTCCTGCTCGACATGTACGCGGTGAAGTTCAAGGCCGCAGGCCACGAAGTCACCGCCTTCTCGAGCGGAGAAGAAGTACTCGCGGCTCTCCGCGAGAAGCCGGCGCCTAACGCGCTCCTCCTGGATATCGTGATGCCAGGCCTCGACGGATTCGACGTGCTCACGGCGATCCATGCCGAGAAGCTCGCGCCCGGGACGAAGGTGATCGTGCTCTCAAATCAAGGCCAGGAGAGCGATATCGAGAAGGCCAAGGAGCTAGGCGCCGTCGGTTATATCATCAAGGCTTCCGCTATCCCGTCCGAGGTCTTCTCGGAGACTATCGCCATAATCGAGAAGCAGGCATGACCG
>CAYWEI010000026.1:0-9115 GCA_964457265.1 uncultured Candidatus Saccharibacteria bacterium | reverse complement strand
GGAAAACGATACTGAATTAGCCGTCACGCGAGTATTCGATGCTCAGTGCGAAACGGTCTGGAGCGCATGGGTCACGCCGGAACTGATAGCTCGGTGGTTCGCTCCTGGAATCGTCATGGACGTGCGCGAGCTCGATGTCCGGCCCGGAGGACATTTCAGGTTCGCTGATCCCGGAGATGCGGCGTCCGGAGAATATACGGGAACCTACGTCACGATCGAACCCTGCAAGGAGCTGTCCTTCATGGTCCTCGATTTTTCCCAGTCTACGGACGGCACCGGCATAGAGGCGGGATTCAAGATAACGTTCGAAGCGGCAGGGGAACAGACCAGGATGACGCTTACGTCGATTCCGCCTGAAAACTCCTATGACAAAGGGACGTTCGATGCATGGACAGGCTGCTTCGAAAGACTGGCTGGGGTCATAGGATAGTCGCAGGCTACGGCTTAATCCTTCGTAAAGACGTCCTGTGCGAGCGCGTCAAAATCGTAATCCGGCGGGAAGCTCTTCTCGAAGAGCTTCATCGCAGGCTCGCCCGCGTATTCCTTATTCCGTGATGCGTAATGCATGGCGAGGATCATCTCTTCAGGCTCGCCGACGCAATCGAGAGGCTTGAATCCTTCGAGGCCGAGGATCCGCCTGATGAGCGGCAGACGGCGTTTCCGAGCGTAGAGATCGGCACCGAATATCCTGACCATCTCCTTCTTCGGAAGGAAGGCCGCGAAGCAGGCGAAGAGGAACATGCATTTGGGGCACTCCTTGCACCAGTACGGCGTACGCACGAAGCGCTGCTCGAAACGGGAGAAGCAGAAATAGCTATTGCAGCTCGTGACGCTATCGAGATACTGCGGATACCGGACGAACCGCTTCACTATCTCAAGCTCGCTGTATTCGCGCAGGAGCGAATACGTGCGTATGTCCGGAGTTATGAAGCGCTGTATATAGCCGCTTATCATCTTCTCGGCTTCGGATGATTTGCACCATTGGTGGTTCACCGATAATCCGCGATAGGTGAGGTTCCCTATATCAGCGCTGCGCTCGTTCGAGAATACGAGGGAATCGTAGCCCAGAAGCTCTGCAAGCAGGGTCGCGATGAAGGTGAACGTCGCGACCGAGGGGTAGGCCGCGGAGACGCGGTTCAGTACGGCCGTCACATTGATGCGCGGATCTCTGCGGCGGGTGACCCGTATCGTTTCCGTTCCTACGAGCGCAGCGATGCGCTCGTGCGCGAGCGAAGGGGAGAACGCGAAGAAGTCGAATGGAATGCCCGATTCCTTCAGCATCTCGGCGGAAAGGATCGAGTCCTTTCCGGCTCCGTTCAGTAGGAGCGCGCGGGGAGGGCGTTCGAAGCGCATGGGCAGAGGTGCTGTGGCCGCGGCATCATACGGGAACGCGATAAGGCCGGTGAAATCCATCTGCATGGCATAGAAATATTCGCCGAGCCCGTTCAGATAGAGCGCGTCCCAGAAGGCTGCCTGCTCGCGCGTGAGCGCGAATCCCTCGATGCGGATATCGCGCACGGGGAATACGGTCCAGTAGTTGATGCCCAGCATGATCAGGAGGGCCTGCAGCGTGGGCTCGAGCACGGCGCTCGGAATCTTCTCCCATGAATCCGGAGGCACGTCTTTAAGGAAGAGCCGGTCGGTATATGTCTTCACCTTCCCGTTCGCGGACTCTACATGGTACGAGAAGCTGATGATCGAGCGAGCGGCATCCACTTCGTACCTGCCGAAGGTGAATGAAGATGCGTGAGTCATTTTCTGGACTATATCACGCGTAAGGATGCCGTTCCGTACCTTTCGGGAGAGGCTCGATGCTCCGCGCGAGGGCGGAGCAAATATTGGTATGATGACTCATATGAAGAGAACAATCGCGACAGGTACCGTTCGCTCCGTGATATGAAGTCCCTGAATGCTTACGTCGTGCTCCTGCGCGGGATCAATGTCGGCGGGAAGAATAAAGTGCCGATGGCGGCATTACGGAAGATGCTTGAAGAGCTGGGATTTTCAGATGTCTCGACCTATATCGCAAGCGGGAACGTCCTCCTGCGGTCCGCGAGCAAGGCGGACGACGTAAAGGCTCAGATAGAGAAAGCGCTTCCGAAGGCATTCAAGCTCGATAGCGAGCTCATCAGGGTGCTGGTCCTGACGCGCGATCAGCTCGCGGCAGTGATCAAGGACAAGCCGAGAGGCTTCGGCGCGCATCCGGAGGAATATCACAGCGACGCGATCTTCCTGATGGATACCGGCGTGGATGAAGCGATGGCCATATTCGATCCTAAGGAAGGAGTAGATACGGTCTGGCCCGGGAAAGGGGTGATCTATTCGCAGCGGCTCAGTTCCGAGCGCACTAAAAGCAGGCTCGGCAAGATCATAGGGACTCTTCCCTATAAATCGATGACTATCCGGAACTGGAACACGACAACGAGACTTCTCGAGCTGATGAAGGGGATAGAGGAATGAAGAATCATCCCTTCTTCTCGATCTTCTCCTGGGCAGCGACTGCTGACATAGGTTCCATCTTCTGTCCGAGCTCCTCTAGAAGGTCGGGTCCGAGCACTTCCTCTGCCATCGGGAAGATCTCCGCCTCTTCCTTCTTCGCATGAGCGAGGACCTTCTCCATGACATCTTCTACGCGTTCCTCTTTCGGACCCGTAACGATCTCTTTCACATGGGTTCCCATCGCGCCTAGCTTCAGCGTCGTCTGCTCGTGCATGAGGTTCTTCACTATCTCATCGTCCCCGACCTTCTCCTTGAGCGCGGGGTAGAAGTGCATGTCTTCCATGAGCTCGTGGACATTCAGCGCAGCGAACAGTTCATGCTCTATGGCTTTCTTATCATCGCCTTCGGCGGCTAAGAACTTCTCGAATAATGCTTCTGCGGCACGGTGGTCCCGGGCGATGACATCGGTTGCTTTCATAGAGAGGCATA
The DNA here is from genome assembly GCA_964457265.1 of uncultured Candidatus Saccharibacteria bacterium. GTDB lineage: Bacteria > Patescibacteriota > Minisyncoccia > Phycocordibacterales > Phycocordibacteraceae > C7867-001. The sequence continues at coordinate 6,187 of CAYWEI010000026.1, read as the reverse complement.
TTAGCCGTCGGGCCCTGAACACCGCATGAAGCGATGCCATGCCGAGCAAGCGGCAGGCTCTATGTATACTTAAGAGGGCATACCGTTTAATCCTATCCGTCGTATGGAACTCACTACATTTCTCGCTCAGCTATGGGGACCGATACTGATCGCTGTCGGGCTCGGATTCTTCGTCAGCCGTCCGTATTACATAAGAATATATAAGGATATAGAACAGGCGCCGTTCGCCGTCCTCTTCTTCGGCATGGCTGCCATGGCGGCAGGCCTCGCGCAGCTTCTCTCGCATAATGCTTGGGACTCGCTACCTGAAATCCTCGTCACGCTGCTAGGCTGGGGCCTCCTTCTCAAGGGGGTGATCTGCGTCGTATCACCCAGTCTCGCCGATCGCGGAGGAGACTTCGCGCTCGCCGCGAGGATCGTGCCCGCAGCCGGAGGCCTCGCATTCCTTATCGGGGCTTACCTGACCTGGTTCGCCTATCTGGCGTAAAGCCAGGGAGCGGACAGGATTCCCGGCGGCTCCGGGGCGGGAATGCTTAGCATGCCGCGCCTGGAATTCATCTGAGGTATACTCGCTCGATGATAGTCATCAAAGACCTGCGCGCGGATACGCTGGGCGAGCCTGTCTTCGACAAGGTGAATCTGGTCATACGGACGGGCGAGCGCTCGGCTCTGCTCGGTCCTGAAGCCGCGGTCGTGACGACATTTCTCCGGATACTGGCGAATGAAGAGGAATCAGACGGAGGGACGGTCGCGACGGAAGGCGAGAAAATCGCGTACCTCTCCTCGGAACAAGCGGGGAAGGGGAAAGACTCGCTCGCGAAGCTGCATCATGCGCGGCCCACGTTCCTTCTCATAGATGCGGGGTCCGTCGAGACAGGAGCGATGGCCGATCTCATGCAATTCATCCGCGGCTTCCGCGGCGGGCTGCTCATCGCGTCGGAGGACGCCGATCTCATGGCTCTCGCGAAGGTCACGAGGGTGATCGAGATACAGGCGGGAGCGACGGTGACCTCGTACACCGGGAGCTATGCGGATTACCTGATCGAACGCGAGAAGAACCGGGCACGGCTGGCCGAGGCATACGAGAAGCAGCAGAAGGAGAAGCGCAGGCTCGAGGACTGGCTTGCCACTAAGCGCATCGAGGCTGCCAACGACCGGTCGCCAGAGAAAGGAGCGACTATACGGGCGAAAGCGAAATACCTGAAGAGGGAGATACTCGATAAGGAGATTCCCGCTCCGGAATCACGCGATTAGATTCGCGCGCGACAACGGGATATCATAGAGGCATGACACTCGACCAATTCTCTATCCTGCTATCGACCGGCTTATTCGCGCTGTCCGCCAGCGTCTTCGCGGGCCTCATCCTCTATCTCCTGGTACCTTCGGCCCGGAGATACATGCAGTCGCGCCCGTATGAGCATTACCTCGCGGCGATCGGCCTGATCTCACTCGGTTCCATCGTAGGCGCGCTCATCTATCAGCTGGCCTACCTTACTCCGGTCTGCGAGCTCTGCTGGTGGCAGCGCATCTTCCTCTTCCCGATAAGCATCGTGGCGGCTGTCGCGCTCTGGCGCCGATCGAAGGAAGCTCATATCACCGCGGCCATACTTTCCGCGCTGGGACTCTTCTATGCCCTGTATCATTACTACTATCACTTCCAGGGCCTGGTGCTGGGGAATACGCTCGCGCTCCCGTGCTCTTCCGGCGGCCTGCTGCCGGCGTGCACGGATTCTCCCATCCTCACCTTCGGTTTCATCACTATCCCTCTCATGGGAGTGCTCGTGTTCTCAAGCATGCTGATACTGGCTTTCTTCGCGCATAAGAGCGCGAACCGCACAGCTGCCTAAAAAGCGCAGGAGCGGTATACTCGGGGTATGAAAATGAATGCAACCACCTGGACCATTATCGGCATCGTAGCCATCGCAGGAATCCTCATCTTCTCTTCCCGGATGAGCGGCTCTGCCTCCGCACCGAAGGCCGCAGACGGCGCGCCGCTCACTCTTGCGGCTGCTGACCATCAGCGGGGGGCTGCGGACGGGAAGATAGTGCTCATCGAGTACTTGGATCTCGAATGCGAGGCGTGCGGAGCCTTCTTTCCGATCGTGAAGCAGATGGAGGCTGAGTTCGGGGACCGGGTCACCTTCGTCACCCGCTATTTCCCGCTCCAGGGGCATAAGAACGGGCTCACCGCTGCGCTCGCGGTAGAAGCGGCGAGCAAGCAGGGGAAGTTCTGGGAAATGCATGATCTGCTGTTCGCGCGTCAGAGCGAATGGGGAGGGAAGCAGGTGCCGACTCCGCAGGCATTCGAGGCATATGCGACGGAACTCGGGCTGGATATCGAGCAGTTCAAGAAAGATGCCGCTTCCTCTGAAGTCATGGCACGCGTGAAGGGCGATTATAACGGCGGCATCGACGCCGGAGTGAGGTCTACGCCGTCCTTCTTCCTGAACGGATACCTCATCGAGAATCCGCGGTCAGCGGAAGAATTCCGCGCCGTGCTCCAGGCAGAAATCGACAAGAGCGCGCCTGCTTCCTGATAAGGGCCTAGGTGCCGTTACGCAAGAAGCCGCTCCCTGGAGCGGCTTCTTAGGCGATTCATCCTACCTTCAGTCGAACGTCGTATAGTTCAGGCTCATCACCTATCTATCATGTCCCATACTACGCAGGCCCTCTCGCGTTCACGGTTCGTCGCCGGCTGCCTTTTCTGGATATCTGGCATCCAGTATTTCGTCATAGAGTTCCTGGCGCAGCGCGCCTGGGGACCTGTTCCGTACACTCTGCGCTTCAATACGATAAGCGATCTCGGAGCTACGATCTGCGGCACTATCCCATTCATGGGCACGTTCGCCTGCTCTCCGCTGCACCCGCTCATGAACCTATCGTTCATCCTGAGCGGAGCGCTCACCATCGCCGGTCTCCTGCTCCTGCGGCCGCTTTTCCCGAAACACTGGACGGTAGTCCTGGCTTCCTGGCTGATCATCCTCGGGTCCATAGGATCGATAGGCGTGGGCATATTTCCTGAGAACGAGCATCCGGTCCCGCATCTGATTAGCGCGCTCATGCTGTTCATGCTGGCGAACTTCGGGCTTATCATTCTCGGTACGGCGCTCCGCCGGCTCAGCTGGCGACCTAAGTTCGCGTGGTTCACGCTCATTCTCGGCATCATAGGCCTCGTCGCATTCCTGCTGCTGCCTCTGGCGATCACGCCGCTCATGGGTATAGGCGTACTCGAGCGATTCGTCGCCTACCCGATAACCGTCTGGGTGATCCTCTCCGGGATGCACTTACTCGCTCACCCGCCGGCTCACCTCGCGCGCTGATATTCGGGACGCGGCTCCGCACGGCGCTAAATGGGGTCACCGAATAGGACGGCTTCCTGTCACGTGCTTCAGGTAGGCGACGATGATGAAGCTGATGATGACCAGAAGGAACCAGGAAGTTATCTTCCCCGTGCTGACCAGGTTCCAAGCATGGATCTGATCGGGGTATTTCCATGCTCCATAGAAGGTCGAGATATTCTCCGCGATCCATATGAAGAATGCGATGAGGAGAAATGCGACATTGAGAGGCAGCCATCTGCGCGCATGCGTCACGGTGAAGAATATGCAGGTGCGCCAGAAGAATACGAAGACGAGAGGGATGAGGATCGTTCGCGCGTCCGGAAGGTAATGATTAGTGAAGAAATTCAGATAGATGGCCACGCATAGCGCGATGCTCGCCGGGTAATCCGGAAAGCGCTCGAGCTTCAGGTCGAATTGCTTCCATGCCTGGCTGATGTAGCTTCCGACTGCTGCATACATGAAGCCGCTATAGAGCGGGACCGTATGCAGTTTCAGCAGACCCGGTTCCGGATAGCTCCATGAGCCGATGGCCGGATTCGTCTTATAGAGCTCGAGCACGAGGCCGATGATATGGAACAGGAAGATCATCCTTATCTCGTCAGCCGTCTCGAGCTTGAGCAGATAGAGTACGATCTGTATGAGGACGGCTGCCAAGAAGAGGAAATCGTACCGGGCGAGCCCTCCGAGCGGCAGATAGTTGGACGCAATGAGAAGCGTCAGGAACGATCCGGCGAACACGCAGGAACGGGCTTCTTTCATGCCGAAGACGAGGAGTTCCCGTGATAGGTTCCTGATACGCTCTAGCATGTCCCCTTATAACGGAGAGAGGCTTCGCGAGGTTCCTCATTTCAGTTCATGAATGCTTCACCCCGCCGTGATATCCTCTCTATATGAACATACAAAGCATCGTCATCGCATTCATAGGAATCGCGATCCTCGTCATAGGCGCGTGGTTCGTGGTCGTGCGTCCCGCAGCTGCTCCTGCAACGAGCGGAATCGCCACCTCGACTTCCGAAGCCCCTATACTCTCTTTCGAGGATTGCGCTGCGGCCGGATACCCGCTCATGGAAAGCTATCCGCGCAAGTGCAGGACCGCTGACGGCCGGACGTACGCGGAAGAGATCCCTGAGAAAGCGACCTATGTGAACGCCACTGCGGATCAGATCGTTGTCGAAACCCCGTTCCCGGGAGCAGTGACGGGCAAGGAATTCACGGTGACAGGAAGGGCCCGCGGAACATGGTATTTCGAAGCTTCATTCCCGATAGCGCTGGTGAACGCGGAGGGAAAGACGATCGCGACCGGCATCGCGCAGGCACAAGGGGACTGGATGACGGAAGACTTCGTCTCGTTCAAGGCTGACATGAAGGTTCCCGCGACGTACATGGGGAAGGCGACTCTCGTCATGAAGAAAGACAATCCTTCAGGGATGCCGGAACGTGATGCATCGCTATCATTCCCGATCACGGTCGAATATTAGTCCTTGCGTCATCACTCCAATCTCATCATGATCTTCTTCCTCATAATCGGTTTCGTGCTCGGTGCTGCCGTCATCGTCTTCGCTCTCCAGAATACCGAAGTAGTATCGCTCGTGTTCCTCGGATGGCAGTTCGAGAGCTCGCTCGCGCTGGTCATATTGCTAGCCATCGCTTCGGGAGTCACGGTAAGCGCGCTGGTCTCCATACCGAGCACGCTCGCTAACGGGTTCAAGCGGATGAGCCTTCAGAAGGAGAATACGAACCTCAGGCGCGAGCTCGATGATACTCGGCGCATAGCAGAGGAAGGCGCCGTGATCGTCGAGACGGTACGGACGGACACGAGGACGTTCTAGCGTACTGAAAAGAGCCCGGGATATGCGGGCGGACGGGAAAGATACGTAAAATTCAGGCTATACGCGTGACACGTTGGTAGCGTACGGGCCTTTCTTGCTCTCCACGACATCGAACGTCACCTTGTCGCCCTTCTTGATCTCCTTGAATGTGAGATCGTTGAGCGCGTCCGCATGGAAGAACAGGTTGTCTTCTATGCCGATGCGGCGAATGTATCCGAAATTACGATCTACGAGCTCTACGACGACGCCTTTCTGTAGCATAGGGGTGGAGATGAATGCCTGGTAAATCGAACTGCTGTCCTGTGAATCGAAAAACGCGCCCTTGCGGGCGCGTTCTCCTCGAGCCTTAGATCTTGCTGACCTGGATCGCGTTGGGACCCTTAGGGCTTTCTCCGACTTCGAAAGTCACCTTGTCACCGACACGGAGATCGTCAAAGTGTACGTTGACGAGCTCGTTCGAGTGAAAGAAGAGATCCTTAGCCATCCCCTCAGCCTTGATGAATCCGAAGCCCTTGTCCGTAAGTCCGGCAATTGTTCCTTCCTGCATAAGTATTGTATGAGCGATGCACCTGATAACAATCAAGTGCAGGAGGCTGGCTTCGAAATCTCGACGCGACTTTCTATCCCTCAGCACTGCGATTGATATGAGAAGCTTACAATGAATGATTTTCAATGTCAATCAGGGAAGAATCGTACCCAGATGACCTTAAATAAGAGGAAACGTCAGAAAGGAAAAAGATAATGAAAAGATGAAGATTAGATAAATCTGGACAGGTGCAAAAATCGTTGACAAATGATGTACGGGGTCCATAGTGGATACATTACTGGGGCAGGGAGCATTGCTTCCTGAGTAATGGGGCTCTTACTATTTAGGAATACGTATGTCTACACTCTTTACCCGTTTCGCGAGCGCTCTTACCGCGCTCGCACTCATCGCCTCTTTCGTTCCGGCTGCCGCGTACGCGCAGATCGGCGAAGAAGCGCCAGCTGAGATCATCGCTGATCTCGTTATCCCAG
>CAYWEI010000025.1:2789-9225 GCA_964457265.1 uncultured Candidatus Saccharibacteria bacterium | reverse complement strand
CGCTTCACCAGATCGATGACGTGCTTCTGGAATTCCTCGGTCCAGAGCTCAGGCTGCTCTTCCTTGATAGTGTTTATCAGGTTGATGCCGAAGTTCAGGTGCTGCGACTCGTCGCGCATGATGTACTGGATCTGCTCTGCAGAGCCCGTGAGCTTGTTCTGGCGCTGGAAGCCGAACATGACCGCGAAGGAGGAGTAGAAGAAGATGCCTTCCATGATGAGAGAGAAGACGATGATGTTCTCGAGGAAGAGCTGGTCGTTCTCGAACGTACCGGTCTTGAAGCCGTCAGCGAAGATTCCTTCATTGAGACGGAGCACCATGTTGTCCTTGTTATAGATGCTCTCTACTTCGCGGTACATGTTGAAGATCTTGCTCTCATCCATGCCGAGCGATTCCACGATGTACTGGTACGCATGCGTATGGATCGCTTCCTCGTATCCCTGACGCAGGAGATACATGCGGCACTCAGGGCTCGTGATGTGCTTATAGACCGCAAGCACGATGTTGTTGGCCGCGATGGAGTCGGCGGTAGTGAAGAAGCCGAGCACGGTCTCGAACGCCTGTCGCTCGTCAGCAGTAAGGACGGTAGTGCTCTTCCACTGCTCGATATCGCGCTGCATCGAGATCTCCGTCGGGAGCCAGTGATTGGCGTTCCCTGCGTTGTAGGCCTCCCATGCGAACATGTGGCGCATCGGATAGAGCTGCATCACGTCGGCATCGCCGCCGTTGATGATCCTCCGATTGTTAATGTTCACGGGCGCAGCTCCTTTGTTTATCGGCATACTTCGTTCTATTACTGCTTTTTATAATTCAGCTTTCGTCAGCTAGGGTCCTTAGCGCAGAGGGAAAAGGTTTCTCGGCAAGGCGCGGGAGGGAGATTTCTGGAGACGTACTGGCGTACGGCGCAGGAAATCGACGGGACCCGCAACGCTGCAGAGGGAGCTTTTAGCCGGCGCTAACTTTCGCAAGATTCGCAGACGCCTGATTCCTCTCCCGCCGCCACGCGCGCCATCTTCGCCTTCCATTCGTCCGGAGTGAATCCGGATGGGACGCTCGGCTGCACCTGGGCCAGAGACGCCACGGTCATTTCGGTCTCCGCTTCAATGGCAGCGATCACGGCTTCCGTAGCAACGCTGGCTGTCATAGGGCCGCTCGCGGTACGGGTGTGAGTAGCGCCGTATTCGCTGGTCGAGACGGTCGCCTTCTCTACCTGGGATGCGCCGAGGGTGCGGAGGTAGTAGGTGGTCTTGAGACCCATCTTCCATGCGAGGAAGTAGAGGTCGGAGAGGTCGCGGCCGCTGGTTCCGTTGTAGAAGATGTTGAGGGATTGGGACTGGTCGATCCACTTCCCGCGCCGCGCAGCTGCCTCGACGAGCCACTTGCCGTCGATCTCGAACACTTCCTTGTACTTCTCCTTGAGATTCATCGGGATCTCCGCGATATCCTGCACGCTGCCGTCCGCGTACTTGATGCGATTGAGCATGGCCGGGCTCCAGAGATTGATCTTCTTGAGATCCTCGACGAGATACTTGTTCACCACGACGAACTCCCCTTCCTTATTGCTCTTCACATAGATGTTCTTGTAGATCGGCTCCACGCACGGGATGCAGCCGACGAGGTTGGCGGTCGAAGCGGTAGGCGCGATGGCCATGAGGTTGGAGTTGCGCATGCCGTATTTGCGGACCTGCTCACGGACAGGAGTCCAGTCGAGCTTGCCGCCGCGCTTCACCTGCACTTCTTCGCCGCGCTCGGCCTCGAGGAGATCGATAGTGTCCTGAGGGAAGATGTTGCGATCCCACTTCGATCCCTTATAGCTCGAGTACGTGCCGCGCTGGGACGCGAGCTCGCTCGATGCGAGGATCGCGTGGTACGCGACGACCTCCATGCTCTCGTCAGCGAATGCGAGGGCTTCAGGACTGTCGAACTGGATACCGAGCATGTAGAGCGCGTCATGATAGCCGCGGACTCCGAGGCCGACCGGACGATGGCGGGTGTTGCCGTTCTCGGCGTCCTTGGTCGGATAGAAGTTGAGGTCGATGACGTTATCGAGCATGCGTATCGCGGTCCGGGTCACGGACGCGACGAGCTCGTGATCGAAGCGAGGCGCGCCGTCTTCTCCGACCGTCACGAACTTCGCGAAGTTGAGCGAGCCGAGCGTACAGACCGCAGTCTCGTCATCGCTAGTGTTGAGCGTGATCTCCGTGCAGAGATTCGAGTTGTGCACGACGCCTGCGTGATCCTGAGGAGAACGGACGTTGGACGGATCCTTCCAGGTGATCCAAGGGTGGCCGGTCTCGAAGAGCATGCCGATCATCTTCTTCCAGAGATCAGCCGCGGGGACGCGCTTGAAGAGCTCGATCTCTCCGCGATCAGCCTTAGCCTCGTATTCGATATACGCTGCCTCGAATGCTGCGCCATAGATCTCATGGAGATCAGGGACATCGTTCGGCGAGAAGAGGGTCCACATGCCCCCGTCGCGCACGCGCTTCATGAACAGGTCAGGGATCCAGTTGGCGGTATTGATGTCGTGGGTGCGGCGTCGCTCGTCTCCGGTGTTCTTGCGGAGCTCGAGGAAATCCTCGAGATCGAGGTGCCAGCTCTCGAGATACACGCAGCCGGCGCCACGGCGCTTGCCGGAGCGGTTGATAGCGAGGTTCACGTCGTTCGCCACCTTGAGGAACGGGACGATGCCCTGGCTTCCTACGCCGGTACCCTTGATGAAGGAGCCGGTAGCGCGCACCTTCGTCCAGTCGGTACCGGTGCCGCCCGACCACTTGAGGTACTGCGCATTGTCGGCGAGCGACTTGAAGATGCCATCGAGGGAATCAGGAACACTGTTGAGGAAGCAGTTGCTCATCTGTGCCTTCTTGAAGCCTGACTGGAAGAGCGTGCGGCCTCCTGGCGTGTAGAGGAAGTTGGAGAGCACGTCATAGAACTCGAGCGCGACGCGCTCGCGATCCACCGGCTTCTCGGCGATAGCGAGTCCCATGGCGATGCGCATCCAGAGCATCTGAGGAGTCTCGAGCTGCTTGTGCGCCTTAGGATCTTCCATGCAGTAGCGGCTGCTCATGATCTCGAGGCCCATGTACTCGAAGAGGTAGTCGTTCTCGACTTTCATGGCCTGCGCCATGCGCGCGAGGTCGTACTCGCCCATGCGCGGATCGAGATCGCCGGATTCGACGAGCTTGGTCATGTTGCGCACGAATACGCGCTCGTGAGCCGCGAGAGGGTCCTTGCTATCGAACTCGGGACCGAAGACTTCCGCGTACATGCGCTGGAGGAGGAGCTTCACGGCGAGCTTGGAATACGCCGGATCGAGCTCGATCATGGAACGGACGACCATGATGAGGGCCTTGCCTACTTCGGCGGTGGTCATGCCCTCGTAGAGCTCGTACTTGAGCTGCGTGAGGATGTGATCGATATCGAAGGCGACGCCGACCTGGTCCTTACTGAAATGCTCGAGCGTCTGGCGGAGCTTGGTCTCGTTGAAGCGTTCCTGCTTGCCGGACGCGGTCGTGATCATCAGCGCATTCTCCTCGATCTTCTCGAGAGTCTCCTGCTGCTTCTCTTCGCGGATCTTAGTGTGCTGATAGCGGTAGACGATGTAGTGCTTCGCTACGGGCAGATAGCCCGCTTCCATGAGCGCGAGCTCGACGAGGTCCTGCACGTTCTCGACCGAAGGCGTCTGTTCGTCGCTGAACTTCTGGGAAAGGTCGGCGAGCACGCCGATCGTAAGAGTCTCCAGCACGATTTCCTCGACGGGGACGTTGCAGTAGGCGAACGCCTTCCTCATCGCGTCAGTAATCTTCGTCTCTTCGAAGTCGACGATGCTCCCGTTCCGTTTTTTGACCTGCTTCATAGGTAATCCCGTAGGTTACGCGGCACATTTAATAAGTCAGCCTTGGCTCCAAACGCTGGCAGGGATTTCGTTCCTCAGGGGACGCCGTAGCGTTACTCCCCTCTGCATTCGGCTGTTTGACTTACCTATCCTACCCCGCATTCATCCAAATCCCGTGTGCATAAAGCATCAGGAAACGTTACCCCGGAGTAGCAAGACACATGTTTAGAAAGTGAGAGAAACAAAGGCTCTTTTTGAGTTAAAAGAACCCTTTACTTGATAGGGTGACGGTGGTGAAGTGTGCTTTCTCCGGAGCGCAGACGGGGCGCGCTGCTTCAGCAGACTTGCGGGAGGCGAGGAGAAGCAGTACGGGATGGCCGCTTCCAGCCACGCACGCGGAGGCAAAAGATGCTTCGGTGCAGTCGCCCGAACGAATTCCTCCTTCATGAAGGCTTCATCGGGTACCCTATATGGTACAGGTACATTGATTTTCAGCTAAATCCCTTACTTATATGCGCATCCTCATAGTAGAAGACGAAGCGAAGCTCGCTGAGGCTCTCAAGCGCGGACTCGAGAGCAAGGGCTTCGCCGTAGATTGGATCTCGGAGAGCGAGAAAGCGCGCACGCGTATCATGCTCTATCGCGATGAGTATGATCTCATCCTCCTCGACCTCATGCTTCCTGGAGTCGATGGCGCGACCATCACCAGGGATGCCCGGGAAGCAGGCGTCACGACTCCTATCATCGTGCTCACGGCTCGCGACGAGACCGAGTACAAGATCGAGCTCCTCAACATCGGCGCTGACGACTACCTCGCGAAGCCCTTCTCATTCGAGGAGCTCGTGGCTCGTATCAACGCCGTGCTCAGGCGGCCTGAGCAATCCATCCAGACCACGCTCAAGGTCCGCGACATCGAGCTCGACCCGTCGAGCCGCACCGTGACCAAAGGCGGCGATCCTCTGGCGCTCACGCTGAAAGAGTATTCCCTCCTCGAGTACTTCATGCGCCATCCGGACGAGGCGCTCACCCGCGAAAGCATCCTTGATCACGTATGGAGCTTCGACTTCCCTGGCTTTTCCAACGTTCTTGACGTACACATGAAGAACCTTCGCAAGAAGCTTGATACCTATGGAGATACACCCCTCTTTGAGACCGTCCGTGGCGTGGGTTACCGACTTAACCGATAGGTACCGCTACAACCCGTTCGTACGGGCTGCGCTGCACGTCATCCTGCTTCAGTTCGCGCTGGGGCTCGTGTCGGTCGTTCTCTTCCTCTGGGGCATCCAGTATGCGCAGGAGCATACGATTAATGCCATCAGCGCGAATATCCAGCAGGCCATCAGTAGCGGATCCACCTCGTCGCCCGATACTCTTCCGGCGTCCCTGGATGCCGTGCGCCATACCACGGCGTTCTATGCATTCTTCGGGATAGTGCTCCTGAACCTCCTCTTCGGGTTCCTTATCGCGCGTTTCGCTCTGTGGCCGACTCGCAATAGCCTTCAATTCCAGAAGCGCTTCATCGGGAACATCGCGCATGAGATCCGCACCCCGCTCGCCATCATAAAGACGAATACGGAAGTCTCGCTTTTCGATCCGAAACTGCCGCAATCGGTACGGGAGACGTTCGAGCAGACCGTCATCGAGCTCGATCGTATCTCGGAGACCATAAACAATCTGCTCTCGTTCGATACCTTGACCCGGCCTCGCCGCATGCCGTTCGAACCGACCGATCTGGGCGCCATCGTTGAGACAGTAGCGAAGCGTCATGACGCGCTAGCGCAATCACGTGCCGTACGGATCATCACGCGCATCGGTGACAAGCGGATGGTCGAAGGGAATGTGACCGCGCTGGACCAGGTCGTCACTAACCTGGTCAAGAACGCCGTGAACTATACGCCGGCGAACCAGGACGGCTCGGTAACGATCACCGTCGCGCATGATGGACCTGGAAGAGTCGCGCTTACGGTCGCCGATACCGGGATCGGCATCGGACAGAAAGACCTCTTTCACATATTCGAGCCATTCTATCGCGGAGACACCTCGCGGGCTCGCGGCATAGGCACCGGGACATCCGGTCTCGGCCTCGCCATCGTCAACGAGATCGTCCGCTTGCACAAAGGCTCGATCAATATCCGCAGCACTCCCCATGTAGGCACCGAGATACGCATCACGCTTCCGGCTGCGAAGGACAAGACGCTTACGGACCCTCTCAGCTCCGCCAACGGGAATTCAGCGAATGAAGTATCGCTCGACTTCTCGTGAGCATAGTGACATTCGATATCGCTATTTCATGCTGAATTCATAAGGGCTGCGATAGAGTGGCGCATGAGGTACGGAGAACGAGCATGCCCAGCCCGGCTGCTCTCTCGCCTCGTGTTCTTTCTTTCCGCTAGGTGTCGCAAGGATGCTTAGCATACTGAAGAACCGCTGCCAGACGCTGCTTACCTAACAGATGCAACGCTATGATACGGAAACATTTGGACTAGTTGCCAGGGCGCTGTAGGTAAAACCTATGGCGCCCTGGCGCTTTTGTCCCCATGCGCTGAGAAGACCGCCGGCGGGGGGCGGGGGGGGTGGAGAATACCGCCGGGCCGGGCC
>CAYWEI010000025.1:0-2779 GCA_964457265.1 uncultured Candidatus Saccharibacteria bacterium | reverse complement strand
GCGGCCGCGGTGGCGTTTTGGCCCCACGGCCTTCCCACCCCCCCGGGGGGCGCCGGGCCCTCTTCTCATATCCCTCCTTCCCTGCTACTGCTTTATGCCCGCTCCCCGCTTGAAGAGGATGACGGTAACTATGAACGCGAGGAACGTGAGCCCTCCCATGACGCCGAACGCGAGACTGAGCGGGACGTCGGAGATCCCGAGGAATCCATAGCGGAACGCGTTCACCATGTAGAGGATAGGGTTCGCAAGCGAAATGATCCGGAAGAATTCAGGAAGCTGATCGATCGAATAGAAGATGCCGCCGAGATACGTGAGCGGGGTCAGCACGAAGGTAGGCACTATGTTTATCGCGTCGAACGACTTCGCGAAGATCGCGTTGATGAGGCCGAGAAGCGAGAACAGGAGCGCGGTGAGGAACGCAGCGCCGATGATCACCAGCACATTGAAGACGGCCATGTGGGTGAAGAAGAGCGACACCGCTATGACCAGCACGCCCACGAGGAACGCGCGCATCACGCCGCCCGTAAGGAAGCCTGCGATGACGGTCCAGCCCGGCATCGGCGACACGAGCAGCTCATCGATGGTGCGCTGCCACTTGGCGAAATAGAAGGTCGAGACCGTGTTCATGTATGAGCTGGTGATGACGGACATCATGATGAGGCCCGGCACGATGAACTGGATGTACGGGAAGCCGTCGATCGCATCGACCTGGCTTCCGATGAAGGTCCCGAAGATCGCGAAATAGAGCGACATGGTGATGACCGGCGGAAGCAGGGTCTGGGACCAGATGCGTACGATGCGCATGAAGTCCTTGCGCACCATGGTGTAGTAGCCGGTGAGGATAGGTGTCCGATTCATAGGTCTAGATATCTTTTTCGATAAGGTTCACGAACACTTCCTCGAGACGGCTGCCGCTGTTGCGGACGTTGGCTATCTGGACGCCGGTCGCCGCTATCTTGCGGATCGCGTCATTCACGGTCTCGCCCGGCGAAAGGGTGAGCTTGAGCGTAGTCTCATCCTCGCGCACGATCTTCATATCACGGAGGATATGCATGGTCGCGTCCTTCACGGGCTCCGTAGTATCGAGCATGAGGGTCACGAAGTTTATCTTCCGGAGGAGCTCCTTCACGCTTCCCTGCTCGATGATCTCGCCTTTGTTTATGATAGCTACGCGACGGCACAGGAGCTCCGCTTCTTCGAGATAATGGGTGGTGAGCACGATGGTCGTTCCCTTCTGATTGAGCTCGCGGAGGAAATCCCACATGCCGCGGCGGAGTTCCACATCGACGCCTGCGGTAGGCTCATCGAGAAGCAGTATCTTCGGCTCATGCACGAGCGCGCGGGCGATCATGAGCCGGCGCTTCATGCCTCCTGATAGCGCCTGGGCTTTCGCCTCTTTCTTCTCGAAAAGGCCGAGATCCTTGAGGATCTGCTCCGCCTTGGGGAGCGCTTCCTTCCGGGGGATGCCGTAATAGCCGGCCTGATCGAGGACGATATCGATGACCTTCTCGAAGATATTGAAATTCATCTCCTGCGGGACGATGCCGATGAAGGACTTTGCCTTCTCAGGCTCAGCATCTATGGAGATACCTGCCACTTCGGCGACTCCCGAGGTCTTGTTCACGAGACCTGCAAGAATGCCGATGATGGTGCTCTTGCCGGCGCCATTCGGACCGAGCAATGCGAAGAATTCTCCCGACTCGATCGTAAGTGACACTCCCTTCAGCGCTTCCGTGCCCGCTTGCTTCCCATCCTTCGCATATACCTTCCTCAGATCCTCTACCTTAAGCGCTGCAATTGTTCCTGACATAATAAGCGCAGTATATCATCGGAAACATTTCGGACGGAAATGAGGATAAGAAAAGAGCCGCGCATGCTGCGCGGCTCTTTTCCGTAGGAGTTGTCTTCGGTTGAAGCGAGCTTTCTACGGCTTAGTGATCGATCTTGCGAGCGACACGTTGTAAAAAGTAAGCCGTAAAAAGCTTGTCTCAACTGATGGAGGCGAACTCGTTAGGACTAGTATACCCGCCCCCTATAGCTTTGTCAACGAAGGGTGGGGACAGTATCATTACGCTATGAGAATGCTCGTTACTCCCCCGATACGGAGGTTCCTTAGATATGCCGTAGTCGGCGCCTCTACCCTCACCTTCGACCTCGTGCTTCTCTACGCGGTCACCGAGTTCGCCGGCGTTCCGTATTACATAGCCACTCCTCTCGCCTTCGCGCTGGCCGCTTCCGTCAATTATCTCATATCCCGGAAGCACGTATTCCATGGCACCGAGCGTGCGATCCATCACGGATACCTGTATTTCATCCTGCTCGCGATCCTAGGCGCCACGCTCACGACTCTCGGCGTTGCATTCATGGTCCACTACCTCGGCCTCTACTACATGCTGGCGCGCGTCCTTGTCGCGGGAGTCGTCGGCATGGGCAATTACCTCCTCAACCTGCATTTCAATTTCAAAGTCGCCGGCCATCATCCTTAGCGAGCAAATCGCATCACCCGGCCGCGGCACGAGCGACGGGAGATACCTCTTTTCGAGAGTGCGGAATGGGCCGTTCAGTTTCAGCCGACTTGCGGGAGCGAAGAGCCCGGACAGCGTATTCATCGAAGAGGCTCTCGGAGCGCGACGGCGCGAGAGTGAGCAAATTTCTAGCAAGAAATTATGCGTACTCTGAGAGGGATACGCTGTCCGGGTTCTGAGCGGATGGTACAATCTCGCGATGAAATTCTTCCTTGTCCCGACTATCGTCTCAGTCGCCATCCTCTTAACCATCT
>CAYWEI010000024.1:4650-9226 GCA_964457265.1 uncultured Candidatus Saccharibacteria bacterium | reverse complement strand
GAGTTCACGCCTGCCGCGATGCTTATGCTCATGCGCAGGCTCGTCCTCCAGGTCACCGACAGCTTCTGGCTCGAACACCTCGAGAGCATGGACTACCTCCGTCGCTCCGTCTCGCTCCGGGCGTACGGCCAGCGCGATCCGCTCATCGAGTACCGTCGCGAAGGCCTCGGCCAGTTCCAGTCGATGCAGGTGAGCATCCGCCGTGCCGTCGCGGAAGCCATCCCGCGCATCGTGCCTGCCGACGATTCCCGTATCCGCGCCGAAGAGGCGAAGGTCCGTGCGAAGCTCGTGGCCGCTTCCGAAGGGAGCGACGAGAGCGGAGGGCCAGCGGCACCCATCGTGAAAAGCAATGAGCCTGGCCGTAACGATACCGTCACTATCCGGAATCAGGATGGCGAGACGCTCGAGATGAAATATAAGAAAGCCGAGCCCTATCTGAACGAAGGCTGGACGCTCGTCTGATCGAAGAATCCAAGATCGGTAGGAATAGAGAAAGCGCGACCGGCAGGTCGCACTTTCTTCTTGAGAAGGAAGACTATCTCTTCGTTGTCTCCTGGTATCGTGTCATGAGCCGCCGCTGGTCTGCTGCTGACTCCTGGGCTGCGCGAGTGACTATCCGCTTCTGCTCGCGGGAATTGAACACGGTCTTAAGGACGAGCTTCTTTGCCGCCGCTTTACGTGTCTGCCGTCCTGAAGAGGGTAGGGAAAGTCTCATAAGCTCATACTATATCAGTCGAACGGCTGGAGCAATTCTTGCAGCTCGCGGGCGTCATATATTTTAATGAAGCCTTCACGCTGTTTCGTTTCAAGGTATTGCCTGACGCTCGGCCAATTCAGGGCTACGTCCGCTATCTTATTATCCGAATCCTTGAGTACGCAGTGAATCTTCACTGATTCGCCGAAATCGAGCTTGGCTCTATCGACGTTTTCCTTGGACTTAACGTACTGTTCTATGAACCGTTCTTTCATAATGTTCCTGCCTTCAAGCTTTTCCCGCGCCTGTGTGAATGCCCATGCAACGAGAGGGTCGAGGTAGAGATAGTAGATCTGCACTTCACGGCCATCCTTAATGGATTTGGATATGATCTCGTGCATAGTGCTGTAATTTCCGAATGTTCCATCATGGAGGAAAGAAATGTCGTTCTTTAGGCAATGATTGCGAAGGATATCCAGTCCTTTGGAAGCGGCTTTCTGTATGACGTGCGCGTTACCCTTTATGCCTGAAGCAGGGTCGCTCTTCACATACTGTGGGAGAAATGTCCGTATCTCGTCGACGTCGATCCGGATAATAAGCGTATCGAACAGGCTCGAATCAATATTAATCTTCCTGAGGTCTTCTATCGCTTCTTTAGGGAGCGAATCTGGCAGCAGAGGGATGTACCGCTCGGAGAACTCGGTCTTTCCGGCTCCGGGCGATCCGGCCATGAATATAGTTATGAATCCAAGAGGAAGCGGATTCTTGCTTAGTACGAAACGATCAAGAAGCTCCGCCTTGTGACTCTGTATGTATTCTATGGCTTCGGCTTGAGTTCGAGTCTCTTCGTCAGTCAGTTCCATGTAATCCATCATCATACGCGGAATCATGACGTGCAAGCCCCGCTCTAGGCGCCGCTCTTATTTGTGATAGGGTGGACATACTATGTCATTCGTCGATGAGATTACGGTGCGCGCAGCGTCTGGCAATGGAGGGCCCGGCGTCGTCCGCTGGCTCCATATAAAGGGTAACGACAAGGCAGGGCCTGGCGGCGGCGATGGCGGCCGCGGCGGCGATGTCATCCTCGAAGGCGTCCGGGATCTCGGAGCGCTCGCTAATTATCGCTATACCAAGGTCGTCCGGGCTGAGCACGGTGAGGCTGGAGGGAGCAATGAGATGCACGGAGCCGATGGCGAAGCTGCCATCCTCAAGGTGCCGGTGGGTACCGTGGCACGCATGGAGGCGACCGGCGAGACCTTCGAGATCCTGTCTGAAGGGCAGCAGATCCTGCTCCTGAGAGGCGGCAATGGCGGACTGGGCAATCCTCATTTCAAGGGCCCGAGCAAGCAGAATCCGATGGAATCCACTCCTGGCAAGCCCGGGAAGGAGAGCGTGATCCACATCAGCCTCAAGCTTATAGCGGATGCAGGCCTCATCGGATTCCCTAACGCAGGGAAGTCTTCTCTCCTCAACGAGCTCACCCGCGCCCGTTCCAAGGTGGGCGCCTACCCGTTCACCACTCTCGATCCCCATCTCGGAGACTTCTACGGCTTCATCCTCGCGGATATCCCGGGTCTCATCGAAGGCGCCTCGGAAGGACGAGGTCTCGGTTCGCGGTTCCTCAAGCATATAGAACGTACGCGTTTCCTTGTCCATCTCGTCTCGTCTGAGCAAGAAGACGTCGTCGCGGCCTATGCTGCCATACGCAACGAGCTAGCGACCTTCGGTCACGGGCTCGACGAGAAAGAGGAGATCGTGGTCCTCTCCAAGGTCGATATGCTCACCGAGGCAGAGCGGAAAGAGAGGGTTGCGGCCCTCGAAAAGGCAGTGGCCGCGGCCAAGGGAGAGAAGGGGAGAGTCATAGAGCTTTCCATACTCGACGACCAGCTCATGAAGTCATTCTCCGCCACCCTCACCCGCGAACTCGGTCAGCGCTAGGTCTATACGGGAACCAGGGTCCTCGGCATAGTTCTCGAAGGGTACGCATAATTTTCTGCTGAAAATTTGCTCCGTCTCGCCTACCCGGCTGCGAAGCCCCTTCTCAAACCATACCTCGTTCCCTTGTTCCAGTAAGTGCCAGGCCCAAAAACCTTCCTCCTGAAGAACCTTAAATAGTGACATCGAATGTCACTATTTAAAGGGACCGGACGTCTTCGCGAGACAAGCCTTTCGCTCGAAGCAGCAGAAAACGGGGACATCGTATGTCCCCGTTTTCTGCGCCCTGAGATCTCGCCGGCATGGCTTCGGGAAGAGGTCCGCGAACGATGTTTTTCGGGGTTGCTGAATTAGCCATAGGCTATAAGCTATAAGTTACCTATTCACCATGTCTGCCTACCGCACCACCATAGGGCTCGAAGTCCACGCCGAACTCAACACTCGGACGAAGATGTTCTGTACCTCGAAGAACGACCCTCTGGCGGCCGAGCCCAACACGAATGTCTGCCCGGTCTGCATGGCGCACCCCGGCACCCTTCCCGTCATCAACAAGGAAGCGGTCAGGCATGTGCTCCGCGTCGGTACCGCCCTCAAGGGCACGCTCGCCGACTACGCCGAGTTCGATCGCAAGAGCTATTTCTATCCGGACATCCCTAAGGGCTATCAGATCAGTCAATACGAGTATCCGCTAGTTAGCGGAGGCGAACTCGCAGGAGTGGCAATCACACGCGTGCACCTGGAAGAAGACACGGCGCGTTCCTCGCATGGCGCGGGCGTCTCTCTCGTCGACTTCAACCGCGCCGGGGTGCCGCTCATGGAGCTGGTCACCGAACCGGTCATCCATGATGCGGAGACTGCCGGCCGCTTCGCGCGCGAGCTGCAGCTCCTCCTTCGCACCATCGGCGCGTCGCACGCGAATCTCGATAAGGGGGAGATGCGCGTCGAAGCGAACATCTCCATCTCGAAGACCGATACGTTCGGCACGAAGGTCGAGGTCAAGAATCTCAACTCATTCCGTTCCGTCGAACGCGCGATCGCATACGAGGTCGAGCGGCAGGCGAAGGTCCTCGACGAAGGAGGCACCGTGGTCCAGGAGACGCGCGGGTGGGATGAGAATTCCCAGAAGACGTTCTCGCAGCGCGCGAAGGAAGGCAGTGCCGACTATCGCTACTTCCCGGAACCCGATCTCCCGAAGCTCCTCCTGTCGGAGGTGCCTGAGTTCGCTCCCGAGGTCCTCGCCGCATCGCTCCCTGAACTTCCGTGGGAGAAGCGCGCCCGGTACGTCGCCCTCGGCCTCAAGGACGAAGACGCCGTGTTCATGGGAAGCGATATCAATCGCGCCGCATTCTTCGATCGGGTCCTCGCGAATCTCGGAGAAGACCTGGCGCTGGTGACGCTCGCGGCGAATTACACTATCTCAGACCTCGCCGGCTGGTATGCCAAGCGCGAAGCAACTGAGGCGGAAGAGTATGCTGATATCGATGCGGCTGATTATGCGGACCTCATGCGCATGGTTAGCGGCGGGGAACTCTCCTCACGCGGTGCCAAGGACGTGCTCCTTCGCATGCTCGAAGAGGGCGGTGCGCCACGAGCTCTGGCTGAAGCCAACGGCCTCCTCCAGGTCAGCGATACCGGAGCGCTGCTCGAAGCGGTGAAGGCGGTCCTTGCAGCGAACGCGACGGCTGCGGCCGAGTACAAGGCAGGCAAGGAAGCCTCGCTCCAATACCTCGTGGGTCAGAGCATGAAAGCCACGAAGGGGGCAGGGAACCCGAGCGTCATCCGTGACCTTCTCCTCGAGGAGCTGAAGGGTTAAGCAGATTAGGGTGGACGAAGGACGAGCAGCTTTCAGTACCTAGTAGGAAGTCAGAGAAGACCCCGCGGCCGCGGGGGACGGGGGGTGGTAGGTTAACCCCTAGCGGGCGGCAGGTATGCCCCAGCCCCCGCCGG
>CAYWEI010000024.1:0-4640 GCA_964457265.1 uncultured Candidatus Saccharibacteria bacterium | reverse complement strand
CAGAACCTTGTAGGAAGGCACATAAGACCCGGCGCCCGCGTGCTCCGGGTCTTCTTCGTTACACGCGTAGCGGCCTGCAGGTAGCCCCATGCGCGCTCGTGGAGCGTGTGAAAGCCCCGAACCCCTGTTCCCGGCTTTCACGCCTCAGGTCGGTCTTTCTGGGAAGCCTCAAGCGTTTCATTCCAGGGTGACGGGAGGGCTTGCGGGCTCATCATCGGGAAATTCTCGAGGGCCTATGACCGGATTGCCGATCGGCAGCCGGTCCAGGGAGAACGTAGTGACCGGGGACAAAGGAAGTCCCCGGTTATGTCGGGGTGCAGGTGGTCGGGGAGCGCGAGGAATTAAATAGTGACATTCGATGTCACTATTTAATTCCTATATGTTCATAAGTTGGGTAAACGAGACGAGAAAGCCTTATACTGCGAGCATGGATGAGATAACCATTGGAGACAAGACGTTCGTCTCGTCGAAGCGCGCCGCGAAGATTACTGGTTATGCAAAAGACTACGTAGGCCAGCTTTGCCGAGAGGGACGGGTAGAGGCTCGATTAGTAGGAAGGAACTGGTATGTGCTCGATTCCTCCATTCGGGAGCATCGGTTCGGGAAGGAAGGAGAGGACTCAGGAGCCCCTGAAACGGGTCCGGAGCAGGCCTCAGAAGCGGGTTCGATCGCTTCCACCTGGGAAAGGCCCCAGTACGAGGCCGAAGTGCCGGTGCTCGTGCCGAATCTCGAGGCCCGGCGGGCTCCGGCGCCTGAGCAGCCGAAGGTCGTGGCACCCGCGGATATGCAGTCAGCATGGCGCCAGTGGTTCGAGGAGAAGCCCCAGAAGACGCTTCCGGACGGCAGCGAGGACTTCACCGAGGAGAGCCTGCCGGTCATCATCCCAGAGGCGCCGCGCGCTGCTCCTGCCTATGAGGCCGTAGCGATGACCGAAGCTGCGCCCGAGGAGGAGACGGTGCCGATTTCACGGATCCAGGAGGCATTCGCAGAGGCGTATGCGCCCGAGGAAGAGCCTGAAG
Source organism: uncultured Candidatus Saccharibacteria bacterium (assembly GCA_964457265.1). Lineage (GTDB taxonomy): Bacteria > Patescibacteriota > Minisyncoccia > Phycocordibacterales > Phycocordibacteraceae > C7867-001. Next base: position 3,621 of record CAYWEI010000024.1, on the reverse strand, counting down.
AGGCGGTAGAGCTTCATCGGTCCTACGCTAGCCGTACGACAGGGGAGCAGGTGCCCGGGCCGAGCTCCATGGTCGTGGATCTGAGCGAGGCGGAGACGCCTAAGCGCGTTCGCAAGGTGAAGGTCGCGAAGGTGCGCAGCGAGGGAGGTGCTGGTCCTGCAGTCGTGCGCGCCATGTTCTTAGTTGCAGCTATGGTAGCGGTGCTGGTAGCGATAGTCGGAACAGGGTCAGCCGAGAAGTTCCTTGCCGGAACGAGCGTTGATTTCGGAGCCCAGAAGAGCATCGTAGACTATCTCGGTGGAACGAGCTCGTATGAAAAGACAAAGTAGAATAAGGATATCTCGTCTCGTATAGAAGAGATAAGCAGATATTGAAACTGGACAGGCAAAAGGCCCTTACGAGAATCGTAAGGGCCTTTTGCGTTGCATGCGCATCGAAATAGTTCCTGGCAGTGAACATCCTTAAGCAGCGACGAGTTAAGCAGGTATCACGAGCTTAGGTATACGTAGCGATCTTTGAAGCGCTCTACGGGGCGTATAACGCCTCGAATTATGAAGAATAGGGCGAATACAGGGTGCAAATGGCGCATTCAAACGAATGAATCCTTAAAAGAACGGCGAGTTTGCGGAAGTCACCATTCTTCTCATTCATCAGGTGTAAGCCGGAAGGTAATGAGCGATGCGCGTGATGAATCTGCTCGAAGGTGAATCTTATTTCAGCGTCGAGGAATAGTTCGTTCGAGAGGATCAGATCGATCTGCTTTTTCCCATACACGATACAGAAAGTGCGGCTCGAATATATTTTTTTACGCATGAGTGTGCGAATTTTCTTATCCCCATTCCTTCATGCTAATTCGTACGAGTAATCCAGAATAACCAGTTACTATATAACTAATACGGATATCCGACTTCGCACCTTGAACCCTCTCTTAGACAATAATCTAATCTCCACCAAGGACGCTTCGGAAGCGTCGGGGTATCACGCTGATTATCTCGCGCGCCTCTGTCGCGAGAAGAAAATCCAGCGCGCGCAGATCGGCCGCTCGTGGTTCGTGTCGCGCGAGTCTCTCGAGGCATTCATCGTGGCGCAGACTGAGCGCAAGCGTGAGCTGGCAGAGGCGCTCTCGCGTGAGCGCGAACGCGAATACCGCGAAGCGAATGCGAGCGCCGTCCCGGTATCCGCAGCCGTGCTCGAGACCGTGGAGCAGGTCCGTAAGGAGACGGTCCTGCGCGCGAAGGTCGCGCGCATATTCTTCAAGGAGACGGGATTGCTCTCGGGCCTCGACCGGTACGCGAGCCGCATGAGCCTCGCTGCGCTCACGTTCCTCGTCATCGCGACGGGCTCGTATGCCTCTGAGAGCGGGCTCGTTACGCGCCTGGCTGACAGCGCGATCAAGGGCGCCTTCGATGCGCGTGCGACGGTACTCGCATCCGCCGGGAACATGAGCCGCACTGCTCTCGCTACTCGCGAAGAGATCGCATCTGCGAACGATGCGCGCGAAGAGGCTCGCCTCAAGCGCGCGGAAGAGGCAGCAGGTCCTCTCGCTGAAAATCCGTTCCAGCAGGCATCGCTCGCTCTCGAGGCTTCGCGCATCCATGACGAGAGCATCCGCATCGCGAGCGCGATGCCGCTTGCGGCACCTGCGCCTCGCGCAGATCAGGTCGCTGCCGCTCATGCTCCTCTTACGCTCGACTCCGTCGCGCTCGCGTACGTGTTCATGGGACAGGACATATATCGCGGCGGCCTGGCGATACTCGACGCGTACGCGAGCGCTATCGATGCGAGCGGCGCGTCGCTGCTCGCACTCGGTACGGACACGCGCGACGTAGGCGCGCATGCGCCGCGCGCGATCGGCGACGGCATGGTACGCGTCTCGAGCGCGACGATCGGCATGCTCGCTGACTTGGGTGCAGCGACAGGGAACGCGCTCGCGTACGCGATCCAGAACCTTCCGCATGCGTATGACCGCGCTGCTCTCGCTGTCGCCGAATCCGCGCCTATCGCAGCCGAGCAGGGCGCACGCATGGAAGTAGCTCTAGGTACGGCGCTCAACGCAGGCGTCCATGCTCCGCTCAAGGTACAGGATCGCGCGATCGCTGCGGCAGTGGAAACCGGGGGCGCAGGCGCGGCACTCGCTTCCGCGAGCGCCGCTCGCGTGGCCGGGTTCACGACTGACGTGCCGTCCTTCGCTATGGACCGCATGCTGGGTGTCGTCGGGAACCTGGCGCTCGCATTCGATCATCCGGTAGGGGCTACCCGCATGCTCGCGTATACGGGCGTGGAGAGCGTGTCGCTCGCAGCGAACCCCCTCATGGCTCTCGGATTCGATATCCTGCCAGCCTCGGTGAAAGACTTCTTCGCAGGGCTCGCACGCGCTACCTATGCGGTATTGAACGACCTCATGGGTCCTCTTGCCCGTTTCTTCGGCTCTCCGGACGACACTGAGCTCGTGGTCGTCCCTACCAGTACGGGTACCCTGGTCGTCACCTCAGGGGTGAGCGAGCCGAGCGCTCCTGGCACGCCCGCAACCGGCGACACCTACGTCACTAACGTTCACAACTACGGTGACACCTACACCACTGGCGGCACCATCCTCCCGGGTTCCGGCGCTTCGGTCGCATACGTCGACGACAGCATCGACACGCTCCGCCGGATCATGTCGCGCAATCTCGATAACCGCACGAAGCAGACGAACTTCAGAGGCAACATCACCAAGAGCACGATCACCGACTCCACCTTCAGCGGCGGCACGATATCGACGGGCGAGCTCACGGCAGCGACTACCACCATAAACGGCGGGCTCTTCGTGAATGGCGATACCACGCTCGCGGGGAACCTCACTCTCGCAGGCGGCGTCTCTTCCGCCTCGTTCTCCGCGCTCGATTTCATCACGGTCGGCCGTACTTCCACCACGACCATCCGCGGCGATAACGCCACCTCAACCTTCGCGGGCGGCATCGAATCCACCGGAGGCATCGCAGGCCCGTACGTCCTCACGACTTCCTCGACGGCCACCTCGGCATTCGCAGGCAATGTCGCGGTAGGGCACGACATGACGATCGGCTCCACGGCGACCGATTCTCTCGTGGTCAACAGCCGTATCGCTTCGAACCTCATACCGTATACGAACTCCGCTCAGGACCTGGGCTCGGTCACTAACTATTGGCGCGAAGGCTATATCGATACTCTGTATGTGAACAATCTCGCTGCAGCATCCACCTCGATAGCAGGCACTGCCTCGAACAACTTCACGCTCAATAGCGACAACGCTTCGAACGATCTCGAAGACATGAATCTCGTCTTCTATCGCGGTCCGCTGAACGCTAACGCGCTCATCAGCTGGAACGCGACGACCAAGCGCTTCGAGTTCAGCCATGACGTCTTCGCTCCGGGCGGCGTCTTCACGAACGCGACCGCGACGAATCTCACTGCGACCAACTTCACGCTGGGAGGCTCCACCTTCACGAGCCTGGTGGGCAACGGCCTCGTAAACTCGGCCGGCGTCCTCTCGGTCTCGACCACTTCGCTCGCATCCGGCTTCTTCCAGCAGGGAGGAAACAGCTTCGGCGCGACCGGGGTCCTGGGCACCAACGACGCGCAGGCACTCGAGTTCGAGACCGG
>CAYWEI010000023.1:3308-9660 GCA_964457265.1 uncultured Candidatus Saccharibacteria bacterium | reverse complement strand
TGCAGGCCGCACTGTCGTGTTGCGGGGGCCGGAATCGAACCGGCGTCTGGAGGTTATGAGCCTCCCGAGGTACCTCTCCTCTACCCCGCTATGTTTTTCTCACTAATAACTGGCTTCGCATTTGTCCTCCCGCTGCGGGGCGCAGCTACTCCTCTACCCCGCTATGTCTATATAATACAGCACATAATGCATTTAGCAACTTCCATTCTCATGAGAGGAAGTAAAATTGCGTGAGATGCGAGGCACGGGAACGGGAGGAGCGTAGGCGTACTTGAAGTACGACGGAGTGACGAGCAGGGACCCGTAAGAAGCAGATTGCGTGATTTTACGAACTCGACTAGATCTCCCCGTGCTCGCGCATGACGGCTTCGTAGTGAGCGATGGTGCGATGCGCCCGATGCTCTTCGAGCGGCGTCGCCATCCCTTGATGGGCGATCTCGTTCCTGACCTTATGCCCTTCCCAGGCGCTATCGAGCGTATGGAATCTCGCGGGATCGACGGCCTTGAGCTTCTCGCCCACGGACGCTCCCGGATATCCGAGCTGGGAGAGCAGGTCGTCGAGCATGATGTCGGCCTCTATGATGGCCTGGCGCCAGTCGTTCTGATGAGGGCTCTCGATGAGGCTCCGCACATGATTCCAGCGATTATGATCGCGTTCCTCCTCGGCGTGTTCGGCATGGATGGTAGCGAACCTCCCTGCTTCGGAATCGAGCACCCGGTGATACCGGAGGAAAGAATGTATGAAAAGCGCCAAGAACGCGGCGGAGACGAAGAAAGATACGACGGTGACGAATATCCACAGGTGAGAGAAGAACGTGACGAGATCGACGTCTACCTCGCCTACGCGCAGATTGAAGATCGCCTCGTACAGGAGACGGAAGAAATATTCTACGTTGAGGAAGTGGATGGGACCGGACGCGCTCGTTTCCATCCCTTGATTATAGCGTCTCTCCGGTGACCTCAGCGCCGATTCTGAACAAGAGGTCGTCAGCTCCCAGGGGAGCGGTGAAATGGATGCCGGCCGGGAGCGCTACGCCGTCACGCTCTACAGTGCCCATAGGGACAGAGATAGCGGGCATGCCGGTGAGGTTCGCAGTGACGGTGAAGATGTCCTCGATGTACATGGAGACCGGGTCGGACTTCTCGCCGAATCGGAAAGCGGGCGACGGCGTGGTCGGGAACGCGATGACATCGGCCTTCATGAACGCTGCCTCGTATTCGGCACGCAGCAGCACGCGCGCCTTGTCCGCCTTCCGATAATAGGCGTCGATGTATCCGGATGAGAGCACGAACGTACCGAGCAGGATGCGGCGTATGGTCTCAGGACCGAACCCAGCGGTCTTGCTGAGGACATAATCCGAAAGCAGCGTCTCTCCCCTCTCGGCCAGACCGTAACGGATGCCATCGAAACGCGCGAGGTTCGCAGATGCCTCAGCCGGCATGATCACGTAATACACGGGAAGCGCATAGGCGCTGGTGGGCAGCTCGATATCGACGAGCGTGTGCCCCGCGCTCTCGAGCTTCGCTAAAAGCTCCTCGAACCGGGTCCGTACATCCTCGTCGAGCCCTTCTCCGAGCAGATGCCGCGGAACCCCGATACGGAAAGAGGTTCCGGCAGCAGGCTTCGCATAGGTATCTTCGCTGATCGTGGTCGCGTCGAGCGGATCATGTCCTCGGAGCGCCTCGAAGAGGATCTTCGCGTCTGCTACCGATTTAGCGAGCGGTCCTGCCTGATCCAGCGAGCTTCCGAGCGCGATGAGCCCGTTGCGTGAGACCGCGCCGTAGGTGGGCTTCATGCCCACGAGTCCGGTATGCGCCGCAGGCTGACGTATCGATCCGCCGGTATCGGTCCCGAGTGCCGCTAGCGCCATATGAGCCGCGACCGCTGACGAGGATCCTCCTGAAGAGCCGCCCGGTACGCGCGAGATATCGAAAGGATTCAGAGATGGTCCGTACGCGGAGTGCTCGGTGGAAGAACCCATCGCGAATTCATCCATATTGGTACGTCCTACGAAGAGGGCTCCGGCTTCTTTGAGCTTGCGGGTCACGGTGGCGTCATAGGTCGCGCGATGATTCGCGAGCATCTTCGATGCCGCGCTCGCGATGTGCCCGTCGATGAGGATGTTGTCCTTCATCGCCAGCGGGATGCCGCAGAGCATAGGCGCCGCGTCACCCTCCCGAGCGATACGTTCCTGCGCAGCTGCTATCGCTTCCTCATCAGCTGCGAAGAGTTCCAGGTAGGCGTTCAGCTCGACGTTCCGAGCCGCAGCTGCAGCAGCGCATGCGTCCCAGAGCTCGCGCACCGTGAACTCTTCGGCACGCAAGCCCCGCGCCGCATCGGTTATCGAGAGCTCGTTCAGCTTAGTCATGGGAAATGATCTGCTTAACCGAAAGGAGGTCTCCCTCCTTCTGAGGGAACTGCTCTACGAGCTTCCGGGTCCACTTCCCCGTCGCGTCAGGTTCCGCATCCTCTCGGAAGACATTCCTTACGGCCGGTATCACCGTCCCCGTATCAGGAAGCGTGAGCTCATCGAGCTTTCCGATATAGCCGAGGATGGCATCGAATTCACCCGCGAAACCAGCGAGGTCCTCTTCCGGGATATTGATGCGCGAGAGGCTCGCGAGCCGCTTCACGTCTTCGGGAGTAGCTTTGGTATCGCTCATAGAGCCTAATCTATCACGATTCGAGGCGCTTCAGGAACTCCTCCTCGGTAAGGATCGGCGTTCCGAGCTCCTGCGCCTTCTTGAGCTTGCTCCCGGCGTTCTCTCCAGCGACGACGATCCCGGTCTTCCTCGACACGGAGCCTGCGATATTCGCGCCGGCCTTGCGTGCCAGCTGCTCCGCTTCCTCGCGGGAGAGCGTAGGGAGGGTTCCGGTCACGACTATGGTCATGCCCGCGAGCGGACCCGAGCCGTGCGGCTTCTCCACGGTCTCGGTAGTCACATATGCTTCCAGCCGTCCGAGCAGCGCTTCATTGGCCGAATCCGAAAGCCACTGGTATACGGCGAGCGCGACCACGTTGCCGATGCCGTTCACTCGCTCCAGCGCTTCGAGGGATGCACCCTTGAGCTTGGCGAGCGTACCGAACTCGGTCGCGAGAAGGTACGCGGTCTCCTCTCCGACATGCGGGAGCGATAGCCCTGCCAGGAAACGGTCGAGCGGTATGCTGCGTCTGGCGTCTATCGCATCCATGAGATTTCGAGCCGAGGTCTCTTTGAATCCCGGAAGCTGGAGCACTTCATCATAGGTGAGCTCGAAGAAGTCATCGAAGTCCGCGACGAGCTCATGCTCCATAAGGAGCTGCACGGTCTTCGCGCCCAGGCCGTCGATATCGAGAGCGCTCTTGCCGGCGAAATGAGCGAGCTTCCGGTACTGCTGATCGAAGGATCCCGCGACCGCGCAGCGCCTGGCCGCCGTTCCGGGTACCCGCTCGATAGTGCCGTCGCCGCCGCATAGCGAGGAACGCTCGGGAAACTTCCACTTCTTCTCCTTGCCGGTCCGGAACTCCGGCAGCACCTGCACGATCTCCGGGATGATATCCCCGGCTTTCTGAAGGATGACCGTGTCGCCTATCCGTATATCCTTCTCGCGTATGAAATCCTCGTTATGGAGAGTCGCGCGGGCTACGGTCGTTCCCGCGACCGCGACCGGAACGAGATGCGCGACCGGCGTCATCACCCCGGTCCGTCCGACCTGCAAGCTTATGTTCTCGACGACGGTAGTCACCTGCTCTGCAGGGAACTTGAGCGCGATAGCGAAGCGCGGCCCCTTGCCGGTATAACCGAGCGCCTCCTGATACGAGCGCTCGTTCACCTTTACCACGATGCCGTCTATCTGATAGTCCTCCCGGTCTCGAGCCGCTCCCTGCCACTTCTTCCACACCTTCATGATGCCGGCGACATCGGTCGCATGTTCAGTACGCAGGTTCGTGGGCAGCCCCAGCGCCTCGAGGTACTCGATCTCTCCGATCTGAGTCGCAGGCATAGGCCCGCTCAGCGCATCGATATCATAGAGGAAGGCGCCGAGCGGACGCGTGCGTGCGATCCCTGAATCGAGCTGCCGTATCGATCCTGCCGCGGCGTTGCGCGGGTTCGCGAAAAGAGGCTTGCCTGCCTTCTCCTGCGCGCTATTCAGCTTCTTGAAGCCGGACCGGGTGAGATAGATCTCGCCTTCCGCTATCAGATCGATCGGTTCCGGAAGAGCGTGCGGGACGCTCGCGATAGTGCGCACGTTATGCGTGACATCTTCGCCGATGACCCCGTCCCCGCGAGTCGCTGCCGTGACCAGACTCCCCTTCTCGTACGTAAGGACGATATGAAGCCCGTCTATCTTGAGCTCGCAGGCATACGTCGGATCCGCAGGAGCGCCGAGCGACTTGGCGAGCATGCGCCGTACCCGTTCATCGAAAGCACGGATATCCTCCTCGTCGAAAGCGTCATCGAGCGACCACTGCGGCACCCGGTGCTTCGTCTTCTTGAGCTCGGGCAGCACGCTCCCGGCGATCGTCTGCGTGGGAGAATCAGCGCGGACGAGATCCGGATACGCCGCTTCGAGGCTGGCGAGCTCATGCTTCAGGGAGTCGAGCGCCTCAGGCGATATGGATGAAGTGTCGCTCTCATGATATTCGGCGCGGTAGCCGCGTATCGCGTCACGGAGCTTCTTCGCGCGTTCCCGGATATCCTTGGGTGCAGGCATGCTCCCAGTATACCAAGACGGCTAATAGGTCGCCTTTATGCCGCGCTCGACACGACGGAGATCGGAAGTATTGCACGTGTTGTATCCATTCGCATAGATCGAGGTGCCTCCCGCAGACTGCTTGTATACCGTGACCTGCGCCTGCGCGTTGGCAATGCAGGAGGTCGTGAACGTTGAGGTGCGCGTGCCTCCGGACTGGGAGGTAGTGAGCGAGAGGGAGACTCCGGAACACGTCACGCTTGCGGCCGGACTCGAATAGGAAAAGGAATTGTATTGCTGATCCCAGTAAAGCGCGCATTCGAGAGCAGAGTCCGCCGAGTAGAAGGCCACTTCGGATTGCTTGGCCGTGGAAGCGAGCTGTATCTGCTTATACGTGATATCGAGGAGAGCGAGACCGACCGAAAGGAGGACGGACGTGAGTATGATCGAGACCAGGAGCGCGAATCCGCGCGAGTGAGGATGAGTACGCATCATAGCCAGTTATAGATATTCTCGTTCACGTTCACGGTATAGGTCTTGCCGAGCGTCTTCCAGGTCACGGTGACGTTCACCGTCGTCTGATACCCGGTGACCGTAGTAAGCGTGACCTTGCGTACGAACGGGGTCGCGATATTCGTCGAGCTGACGCTCGATTGATTGTAAAGATGCGTGCTCGAAAGGTTGAGGGGAGCGCACGTACCGCTAGGACACACGCTGATAGTACCCTGGGTCGGGTCCACCACGCAGCCGTTGCTGCTGACGCAATTAGTCCCGCCGCCTCCGCCTCCGCTCGAATCGGTACCGTCTATGCCGTAGAGCCACGTACGGCTCGTGGAAGTGTTCTGGAGCTTGTACAGGTAGTTCGCATCGCGGATGCTCCGGACATACTCGATCCCCTCTTGGGCGAGATTGGTGGCGATGATCTGGTCCCGAGCGATATAGGAGAGGCTCAGCGCGTTCTGGACGGCCTGGAACGGTCCGACCATCGCGATAGACACTATCGCGATGGCGACGAGCGTCTCGACCAAGGTGAAGCTGCGGGAAGGGGTAGGGATCATATCTCGATTATGCGCTGGGTCGCGGCGCTCTGTATCGTGAACGAGGCGGTCTTGCCGGGCTCGGTCGAAAGGTCTCCGCGGATCGTGAAGGTCACTTGCGGCTGGACCGTATCGCTCGTTCCCACGCCGCGCACGTAGAACGTGAGCGCGGCAATATCTATCTTAGTGTCCGTGAGCGAGACGGCGGTCGAGTCGCTGCATCCCGTATCGATGCACTGGCCGACTGTCCCGTCGCTCTTGAGACGATACGTCACCGTTCGATTCTGATTATCCTTGAAGGAGAATGCGCAGGTGCCGTAATTGCTGCTGGTGCAGGTGCAGGTGCCGTTCCCTCCTCCGTTGCACGAGTACGTGTTCCCGGTCCGTACCGCTCGCGTCATGCTATCCACCGTGAACGAGAGGTTGGCTGCGAGCTCATTGAGGCCGCGAGCCTTGCGATCGAGACTGATGAGCGTCAGGTATGCCCCGGTTATGACGAGCATGACCATGCTGAAGATAGCCACCGAGACGATGAGCTCGAGAAGCGTGTATCCTCCGTTCTTATGTCGTGCGTACATCATGGGCAGGTTCCTGTAGACACCGACACCTGACCGACCTGAGAGACGCTGATGCATCGCTG
>CAYWEI010000023.1:2098-3208 GCA_964457265.1 uncultured Candidatus Saccharibacteria bacterium | reverse complement strand
TTGCTATAGACGCAGTTCCCCGGCTTAGCCTCGGGGCCGGTGGTAATGACGTGATTGGGACAGAGCCCTCCCTGAGAATCAGGCGAGCTCGGGACGATGTCGGCGAACTCTATATAAGACTTCGGGGTCGCGCTCGAGAAGTGCACGCCGTATCCGGCATTCCGCACCGTCGAGAATACGTTGCTGGCGAGCCCCCGGGACTGCGCGTCGCGGATCGTGAACGCGATGGTGTAGGCGGTATCGGTGAGAATGATAGAGCGATTGAAGGACCCCTGCCCTAGCAGCGCGATAGTAGTGATGATAGAGATTATCGCGAGCACGACGATCATCTCGATGAGAGAGAAGCCGCGCGCGATGCCTGGTGCTATCGGTCTTGATTTCATTAGAAGAAGAGGACGTTCCATTGCGTGAAGAATGCGAGCAGATAGCCTGCTGCAAGGAACGGCACGAAGGGCACCTCGATACCCATTCTATGGCCAGCGGGCCTCGATACCAATATGCCGATACCGAAGAGCGCGCCGATCCAGAAGGAAAAGAGCAGACCGGAAAAGGCTAGGCTGCTCCCGACCAGGAGCGAGAGCGCGAGCGCGATGGGAGCATCTCCGAGGCCCATCGCGCGGCCGCGAGAAAGCAGGAACAGGAGGAAGAACCCGAGACCGATCAAGCCGGCAGCCAGCAGCGTAGCGCCTAATGCCTTCCCTGCCCCTTCGGACATCACCGCGAAGCAGAGCGCGAGGAGCGACAGGAGCCCTGAGGCCTGCGGCGGGACGATCGTATGCCGCAGGTCATAGAGCACGATGAATGCGAGTACGACGAGCGTCCCGAGGAACACGAGGAGAGGCGCCGAGAGGCCGAGCTTGAGATAGGACAGGACGAAGAGAGTACCCAAGATAGCCTCGGATAGCGGATAGCGGGCCGGGATGCGGCAGCTGCATGCCCTGCATCGCCCGAGCGAGAGGATCCACGAGGCCACCGGGATGAGATCCAGTGACCCTAATGCTTCTCCGCAGGAATCGCATCGCGAACGGCCGGTCACCCACGAGGTGCCGGTGAATATCCGTCCGGCGACGACGCCGACGAAGCTCGCGAGCACAGCGCCGAGGAGGAAGA
>CAYWEI010000023.1:0-1998 GCA_964457265.1 uncultured Candidatus Saccharibacteria bacterium | reverse complement strand
GTACCGGCCTTTCCGGTGCTGTCGACGCAGAAGTGTCCGGACGTCTTGAGAGGTGCCGAAGCAGCCCACGATGCTGCCTGATTGCCGCAGCTGAGCGTGTAGGTGACTCCTGCTGCCGAGTAGGCTGCCTGGAGCTGCTTCACGATAGTAGCGTCAGCACAGACGGTCGCGTAGGTTCCCGCGGTGTCGTAGACGATCTCCGCCTGCGAACGGACGCTCGCCATGTCAGCCTTCACAGCAGCGTCTGAGCCCTTGCTGCGCGCAGTGTTGAGGGATGCGAGCACCACGGAAGAGAGGATGCCGATAATGGCGATAACGACGAGGAGCTCGATAAGCGTAAAGCCGCGCTTAACGTTAAGGTGTCCGAGATTCATAGATAATAGTTTGAGGTTAAGTACCGCGGCTTATGAGTAAGTATCCGCTTCCCCCATTCTAGGCTTATTTTCTAGGCATCCGGCGGCAGCCTGTGGATAACATGAAGGAATCGCGGCTTTATCAAGTCCGCCCCTCTTCCTCTCCCGAGCCTCAGGAAATGGCTCCGGCGAGGTTATATATAGGTATGAGGACGGATGCGAGCAGCGTACCCACGCCAAGGCCGAGCATCACGATCATGAGCGGCTCGATGAGGTCTACGAGGGTATCGACAGCGGTGGATACCTCGCGTCGATAGAACTTAGCGAGCGTATTGAGGATATTCCCCAGTTCGCCGGTCTCTTCGCCCACGCGGACCATGGCGGTGAGGATGCCCGGAATCTCCGCATGGCGCCCGAGCGCGTCGGAGATAGACGCGCCTCCTTTCACCTGCTCGCCTACATCGAGCAGTATCGCTTCATACGTAGGGCCCCCTACTACCGAGGCGGTGATCTCGATGGCTTCGACCACGGCGACGCCCGAGACGAGCATGGTCGCGAAGTTATCCGCGATACGCGAGAGATAGAGCTTCTGGTAGAGATCGCCGATATACGGGAACTGGAGCTTGAGCGTATCGAAGAAGAGCTTGCCGCTCGGGGTCTGTATGGAACGGTACGCGATGAACAGTCCTATGGCGAAAGCGATGAGGACGAATATGCCGTAATGGACGAGGAGATCCGACAGGAAGATCACGGCCTGGGTGTAGACCGGTATCGCCTGCCCGGAGTCCTTGAGGATCGAGCTGATGCGCGGAATGACCATCGTGAGCATGAGCCCCATCACGATGACGAACACGCCGATAACGAACGCAGGATAGATGAGCGCGTTCTGCGCCTTGCTCATCACTTCATAGGTTCGATCGAGATAATCGGCGAGATAGCCGAACGTATCGGAAAGCTTACCGGACTCTTCGCCGGAACGGACCATGTTCACGTAGAACGTGGTGAACACCTTCGGATGACGGGCGAGCGCCTTGCTTATGGGGCTTCCGCCCTGCAAGTCATCGGCTACCTGAGTCATTATCTCGGCGAGATACTTATTCTCTGCCTCCGCAGCGAGGAGACGGAATATGCGGAGGGCTGACACCTGCGCTTCGAAAAGCGTCGCGATCTGACGCGAAAGGATGACGACGTCCTTGTTCGAGACGCGCTTAAGGAAGCCGAACTCCATATTGAGGAGCGACTTCGCTGCCACCGGCTCTATCGAGGATACGATCAGGGAGCGGTGCTGGAGCGTGGATACGGCCATATCGACCGAGAGCGCCTCGACCGTGCCGGTCCTTTCATGACCGTCCTTGTCGAGCGCGTGGTAGCTGAACAACATAGTTCTTAGTCTATAGCGTTTAGCCGGTAGTTGAAAGCATCAGGCCTGTATTACTCGCGCGACGCTGTGCTGCGCGGCGAATCAGAGATACCGCTCGAACGTCTTCGGGTCGTTCGCGCGCTCGTAGGCGTGCTCGATGGTGACTTCCCCCCTGCGCACCAGCTCGGCGAGAGAGCGGTCCATATCGATCATCCCTTCCTGAGAGCTGGTCTGGATCACGGTCGATATCTCGTGGGTACGTCCCTCGCGGATGAGATTCGCGAT
>CAYWEI010000022.1:8579-10334 GCA_964457265.1 uncultured Candidatus Saccharibacteria bacterium | reverse complement strand
GAAGTTCAAATGTCTCGCCCGGCCTTTCAAGGCAGGCGAACACATCTGGATCTCCCGTACGGGCAAGGGTCTTCTCGCTGAGGATTGTACCAATCCGATCGACGGACCCGAGAAACCGGCCCCGGCACCTGACTGCGTCGAGGTGAAGTTCACCACGAAACCTCAAGACGATGTCGTCCGCATCGCCGTCTTCGGACCGCAACGCATCGATGACGTCTGCGGGCCTTCGATCCATCGCGCTGCCAGCAATGAGTATGATCGCGGCTGGCTCGAAGAATGCCCTGACATCTCGTGTAATTTCAACGAGATCAAGCGGGCCTTCAAGCTGCCTGCTATCCAGTGGAAGACGAGCTACCGGGTGCAACCCGGGGAGCATGTCATCCGCCTGCCTCGCTACTTCGCGGCTAAGGATTCGCCCTATCGGGTGTTCCTGTGCCTCGACCGCGACGGCAAGCATTCCGATGGAATCGGCGTCCAGTGGTTCGACTATCTTCCTCAAGGGAAGACCAAGGTCGCTACCGTCTGGTATGCCAAGGCGCAGGTGAAGACACCGTCGGTGTCGAACCTGTACTGGCCATGGGGAGAGTGGAACGGCAGGTAATCTATCCGGCGACAGGGGAAATTCGTCCCCTGTCGCATCTACTCCCTTTTTTATACGCCGCGGATGCGGCAGGGGACTTATTTGACAAGAATTATTTAAAGTGTTATATATTAGCTTATGGAATCAATCAACACGCAGATCGCCTATGTGAAATCCCGCCCGATAGCGGTCGGTATCTTCGCCGTGCTCGCGACCCTCACGGTAGGCATGACCATCGCTTTCGCGACGGGCATGACCTCTCCGGAGAAAATCATGGCGCAGGTAGCGCCTCCTTGCTGCGCGCCGCCACCCCCTCCGCCACCGCCACCGCCGCCACCGCCACCACCGCCACCCCCTCCTGCTCCCGTGCCGGATGCTCCGGCCCCTACGCCTTCCATACCTGTACCGCCACCACCGGTCTGTACGCTTACCGCATCGGCAAGCAGCATCCAGGAAGGAGGAAGCGTCACTCTCACGTGGACCACGCAGAACGCTACTGACGTATGGCTCGATGGCAACATCGGACGCATCAGCACGAGCGGCAGCATCACGGTCAGCCCTTCGAGCTCATATACTTATGGACTCACGGCGCGCAGCGCTGAAGGCGTCGACGTAGTCTGCGGCGCGTCCGTCACGGTGACCAGGACTCCGAACGTGCCACCCGCTCCGGTCTGTACGCTCACTCTGAGCCCGCCGACCATTCAGCTCGGCGGATCATCCACCCTCACGTGGACCACGCAGAACGCGACTTCGGTCTATATCGACCGCGGCATCGGCTCTGTCGGTACGAGCGGCTCGACTCAGGTCAATCCGATCTTCTCTACGACCTACACGCTTACTGCGTCAGGCGCAGGAGGCACGGTCACCTGTCCGGCAGCGCTTACGATCTCGGTAATCCCTCAGCCGCCAGATGTTCCGGTCTGTACTCTCACGGCGAGCCCTTCATCGGTGACGCCAGGAGGATCATCCACCCTCACATGGACCACGCAGAACGCGACCTCGGTCTCTATCAGTCAGGGAATCGGCGCGGTCGGAACTTCCGGCTCGCAGGCCGTCACGCCTTCCGGCACTACGACCTACGTCCTCACGGCGTCAGGCGCAGGAGGCACGGTCACCTGTCCGGCTCAGGTCACGGTCACTGTCATCAATCAGCCGCCCGCTCCCGTCTGTACTCT
>CAYWEI010000022.1:0-8479 GCA_964457265.1 uncultured Candidatus Saccharibacteria bacterium | reverse complement strand
GGATCATCCACCCTCACATGGACCACGCAGAACGCGACCTCGGTCTCTATCGACCACGGCGTAAGCTCGACCGCCCTTAGTGGATCCGCTTCGGTGACTCCATTCCTCTCGACCACCTACACGCTTACGGCGACAGGCGCAGGAGGCACGGTCACCTGTCCGGCTACCGTTACCGTGACAGTCCTTCCGCCAGCCCCGGTCTGTACTCTCTCAGCCAATCCGACTTCGGTGGCTCCGGGAGGCTCGTCCACCCTCACATGGACCACGCAGAACGCGACCTCGATCTCTCTCAACCAGGGAATCGGCGGAGTAGCTGCTTCGGGAAGCCAGAGCGTGACGCCATCGGGCACCACGACCTACATCCTTACTGCGTCAGGAAATGGAGGAACGGTAACCTGTCCTGCTACGGTCACAGTCACCACCGTACCGCCCGCTCCGGTCTGTACGCTCACCGCGTCAGACAGCTCTATCCGGTCCGGCGAGTCGGCTACGCTGCACTGGACGTCCTCTAACGTAACGTCCGGAACGCTCAGCACCGGCCTGACTCTCACGCCGGTAGCGAGCGGTGACGTGAACGTCTCACCGTCTTCGGACACTACGTACACGGCGACCTTCACCGGCCCGTATGGCTCCGTTACTTGCTCGGCACCTATCGTCGTCGAGACTGTCGGATGTTCCGGCTCTTGCGGCGGAGGAGGCCATGGAGGAGGCACTCGTGGCAAGCCGCGCGTCGTCCTCGACTCGCTCAAGGCGCCGTCCGAAGAACCGTTCGCGTTCGTCTACCTTTCGGAGACGCCGTACACGGGTCTCGACCTCGGTCCTATGGGAACCGCCCTCTACTGGATAGTCCTCATATCCTGGAGCGCAGCCCTCGCGTATCTCGTCCTCTTCAATGCCGTGCCGTTCGCGCTCGCCCGAGCTAAGAGCTTCGGCGGAGACGTGAAGGACGCGCTGAATGCGGATCCGCATGCGAGCGTGGCTCATGGCGGCCATGCGGCAGCGCACTCGGCACCCGCTCACGCGCCGGCGCATGTCGCTCACAGCGCTCATGCTCCGGCAGCTCCTGCACGCGGTATGGGCTATGTCGCTCACGACGGATTCAAGTCGTTCGCGACGAGCGAAGCGCTCTCTATCGACGACATCGTCAAGGGACTCGCCCGCATGCCAGAGAATGCTCCGGTATTCCAGGCACGCGAGCAGGAAGCTCATGCGAACGTCGAGCCTATCCATCCTTCTCCGGTACAGTACGCAGCTCCGGAAGCTCCTGTTGCAGCAGCTCCTGCGCCGGCGAAGGCCGAAGGAACGCCTATCTCCGATAACGTTCACGACTTCATCAAGGCTCTGCTCGATGGCGATCGCGATACGGTCTTCGGCATGGTCCGCAAGATAGCGCGCGAAGGCGGCGACACCGAAGCCTTCCTTACGCACACGGTCTGCGCGCTCGATGAGGCGTACCGCTCATGCATCGACGGCACGACTTGTCACCCTGATATCGCGGCTCTTACGAAGGGATGCCATCCATCCTTCCTCGAGCGTCTCGTATCATCCCTCACGACCGCGGTCGATGGCAGCTACTCTGCTGGCATCACGGGAGTGAAGCTGGGACTGACGCGCGCACTCGGCGTCGTCCAGGGGTAGTCATCCGAAAGGATAAAAGGAAAGACCGCGCTCCCTTGGGAGCGCGGTCTTTCCTTTTATCAGAAGGGGAGTACGATACCGGCAAGCAAGGATAATCCTTGCGCTAGTGCTCCTGGGGAGGAGATGATGTCAGGCAAGCAGAACCTTCAAAGGTCTCGAAAGCATGAATTCCCGTTCGGTCTATTCATTCTGATCGTCTCGGGTTTCCTGCTGTTCGTAGCCCTGGGCAAGACGGCCCTGGACCACCGGAATGATCCCTGGAACAATCCTATCGCAGGCGTTCTCGGAAACCTGCACGAGGAGTTCATGGAGATGAGGTTCCGGCACCGCTAAGGGTCCCGAGGCCGATAACGAAGAACGCCGGAACCCTAGGGTCCCGGCGTTTTCTTATTTCCTGTTCCGTATCTCGTCCCGGAGGCGTTCTGTGAACGAATCGACAGGCATCGCGTCAAGCTTGCCTTCATCGCGGCTCTCGACGGAGAGGGTGCCGGCTTCTACTTCTGCATCTCCGATGACGAGCAGATACGGCGTCTTCTCCATCTTCGCGTTCCTGATCTTTTTGCCGAGCGATTCGCTGGAATCGTCGAGCGAGGCGCGTATGCCTGCTGCTTCGAGCGCCTTCAGGACTTCTTCCCCGTATGCGAAATGCTTGTCGGAGATAGGGAGGATGCGAGCCTGCTCAGGACTGAGCCAGGCAGGGAAGGCTCCTGCGTAATGCTCGATGAGAATGCCGAGGAAGCGGTCAGGGGAACCGATGAGCGCGCGGTGGATCATGACGGGCGTCTTCTTCGTCCCGTCCTCAGCAGCGTATTCGAGCTCGAAGCGTGATGGCTGTACGAAGTCGAGCTGCACGGTCGATATCTGCCAGTGTCGGCCAAGCGCATCGACGGCCATGATGTCTATCTTCGGTCCGTAGAAAGCTGCTTCACCGGTCGCTTCCTTGTAGGTGATGCCTTTCTCAATGAGAAGCTGCCGCATGAGGTCTTCGGCCTTGTCCCAGGTAGCGTCCTCGCCGAGATACTTCTCCTTATTTTCCGGGTCGCGAAGCGAGAGTCGCATCCATGATTCGATACGGTAGGTCGCGAGCGCTTCCTGTATGGCGCCGAGTACGGCACCGAGTTCGCTGCCGATCTGATCTTCGCGACAGAAGATATGGCCGTCGTCCTGAGCGAAGGAGCGCAGGCGAGTGAGTCCTGAAAGTTCTCCGGGGCGCTCGTCCCGATAGAGGGTAGCGAAATCCGCATAGCGCACGGGAAGGTCCCGATAGCTCCGCGGCTTAGATGCGTATATCTGCGTGTGCTGCGGGCAGTTCATCGGCTTGAGGAACATCTCGTCCTTCACGTACTGAGAAGAGACCTGCAGCATGTCTTCCTTGTACTGGTCGTAGTGGCCCGAGGTCTTGAAGAGCTCCGCCTTGTTCGCGTTCGGAGTATGAACCTCGCCGAAGCCGAGCTTCCGGTTGAGTTCGCGGGAATAGTTCACTATCTCGCTGCGGACGCTCGTGCCGCGCGGCGTGAAGAGCGGCATGCCCGGACCTACGAGATCAGAGAAGACGAAGAGGTCGAGCTCCCGCCCGAGCTTCCGGTGATCGCGCTTGCGGGCCTCCTCCTGCTTCGCCTGGTAGTCCTTAAGCTCTTCTCTCGTATCGAATGCGAGGCCGTAGATGCGGGTGAGCATCGCGTTCTCCTCGCTTCCGCGCCAATACGCGCCAGCGATGCGCTCCAGCATGAACATGCCTTTCCTCAGATCCTTGCTGGGAGCTTCGCTGTGGCCGCCGCGGCACAGGTCAGTGAAATTGCCGGCCGTGTAGAGGGTGATCGTCTCGCCTTTGGCACTGATCTCGCTGATGAGCTCAAGCTTGTAGGGATTCTCCTTGAATCGGGACTCTGCGTCCTTGGCGGACACTTCCGTACCCGTCATTTCGCTCCAAGAGGGAAGCATCTCCTCCATGCTCTTCTGGAGCTCGATGAGGTCGGCTTCCTTGGGTGCCTCTCCATCGCTGAAATCGAAGTCGTAATAGAAGCCGTTATCGACCGCAGGACCGATGGTGGGTCGCGCGTGCGGGTACCGCTCAAGGACCGCTGCAGCGAGCAGGTGAGCCAGGGTGTGGCGCTTTTCTTCTAGGGAAGCCATTGAAAATGAGGATACCACATTACAAGGAAACGGCGGCCCTGGATCGGGTCGCCGTAGTTTTGTCGGGACGGAGTCAATTCTGGCGCCTCAAGATGAGGTCGGTTTTACTGCTATTGCAAGTCCATGGCGCACTTCAGCATGCGGTGACCGAAGTGCGCGAGGAGGTCGATAACCTCCGGGGGCATCTTAGCGCCGGTAGTACTGTGCTCGGCCAAGATCGTCTCGAACGAGGTGGTGCCGATACAGACCGTGCTCAGTGCCATTACGACATGCGGAGGCGTATCAGTGCTTCCAAGTGCGGCCATTGCTGATTTCAGATCGTGAGATTCGGACATTAGGTCCTCCTAACGAAGCCGGGAATTGCTTCTGGAACAAGTTATATCACAGCGCCTTGAGCTTCTCGAGCACGAGACTTGTCTCGCCATTGCGGCCGGAGACGGTCGCCTTGATGAGGAGGCAGGTTCCCGGCACGAGAAGCGTGCCATGCTCGGCGAAAGTCTTGGGGAAGATGACCGTCTCGATCGAATCGGTGCGGTCCTCGAACTTGAGGAACGCCATCTTCTCGCCTTTCTTCGTGAGGAGGGTGCGGACCTCGGCGACGAGCACCGGAAGGATTACCGGGAGCCCTACCTGGGGATTAGCCTTGATCTCGGCTATGGTCGTCCCTGCCTTAGCATTCGTAGCTTCATGCGCGTCGAGCGGATGGCCGGAGACATAGATGCCGAGAAGGTCCTTCTCCCAGAGCAGCTTGTCGGTGAGGGGCGTCGAAAGCTCGCTCGGAGGAAGGACGAAAGTCGGGGCTGCGAATACGCTTCCGAAAAGGGAATCCTGCGGCGCCTCGGCGGTCGCGTCGCGATGGAAGCTGAGCATCTGTTCCATATAGGCGAGCAGGCGCGCGCGCTCGCCGAAGGTATCGAGGGCTCCGGCCTTGATGAGCGACTCGAGCGATTTCCGGTTCAGTCCCCGCATGCCTTTCCGGGAAAGGAAATCGGAGAGGGAGACGAAGGGTCCGTTCTCCGTGCGCTCCTTGATGATGGCCTGGGAGATGCCTTCGCCGAAGTTCTTGATGGTGGTGAGCCCGAAGCGGATGGTGTCCTTGCTATCACCTGCCACAGTGAAGTCCGAACCGGATTCATTGATGTCCGGAGGAAGGACCGGGATCTCGAGGCGTTCGCATTCGGCCACGAGGATGCTGATGCTCTCGGTATCGCCTGAGTCAGCGGTGAGGAGCGCTGCCATATATTCCACCGGATAGTTCGCTTTCATGTAGGCGGTCTGGTACGCGACCTTCCCGTAGCAGGCGGCATGGGCCTTGTTGAATCCGTAAGCGGCGAAGGGCTCGATAAGCTTCCATATCCGCTCGCCCTTGGCGTCGGTCAGCTTTCCGTATTCCCTGAAGCCTTTGAGGAGCTTCTCCTTCTGAGCCTCCATCTCTGCCGGAATCTTCTTACCCATAGCCTTGCGGAGCGTATCGGCTTCGAGCCATGAGTACCCGCCGAGCGTGATAGCGGTCAGGAGCACGTCATCCTGGTACACCAGGAGCCCGTAGGAGGCGTCCAGATACTCTTTCATGCGTTCGTCGAGGTAGGTCACGAGCTTCGGATTGCGCTTGCGCTCGATGTACTGAGGAATCGTTTCCATAGGGCCAGGACGATAGAGCGCCACCATCGCGTTGATGTCGTGGATGGTCGTCGGGCGCAGTTCCTTGAGGTATCGGGTCATGCCCGAGCCGTTCAGCTGGAAGGTTCCTTCAGTCTCCCCGCGGGCGAGCATCGCGAATGTCGCCGGATCATCTATGGGAACGTTCTCGATATCGATCCAGATATCGCGCCCCACGCGCACACGCTCTACTGCATCCGAGAGGATGGCGAGGTTCTTTATGCCGAGGAAGTCGAACTTCAGGAGACCGGCATCCTCCACCGCATGCATGTCGTACTGGGTGATGCGCTTCTCGGGGTTCTTCGGATCGAGCTGGACCGGAGTCCATTCGGAAAGCGGGGTCGGCGCTATGACCACGCCTGCCGCGTGCACGCCGGTGTGCCTCACGCAGCCCTCGATACGCTGCGCCAGGTCGATGATCTCGCGCACGTCATCGTCCTCGTCGTAGAGCTGCTTCAGCTCCGGCTCGAGCTCGAGCGCATGCTTGATGGTCATCGGGAAGCCCTGGCTTCCCATCGGGATGAGCTTCGCGATGCGGTCTCCGGTCCGATACGCATGGCCCAGCGCGCGAGAGACGTCGCGGACGGCAGCGCGCGCCATGAGGGTGCCGAACGTGCCGATCTGCGCCACCTTGTCCTCGCCATATTTCTCGCGCGCATAGGTGATCATCTCGTCGCGGCGATTGTCGGCGAAGTCCATGTCGATATCCGGAGCCTTCGGGCGCTCCGGGTTGAGGAACCGCTCGAACGGCAATTTATAGAAAAGGGGATCGACGTTCGTGATGCCTACCAGATAGGACACGAGCGAACCCGCTGCCGAACCGCGAGTCGTGGACATGATGCCCGCGGACTTGGCGAACGTGAGGAGGTCGGACACGGCGAGGAAGTACGGCGCGAAGCCTTTGGTGATGATGACGTCGAGCTCGTACTCGACGCGCTTCAATGCTTCTTCGGTCTTCTCCATGCCGCGAGTCCCGAAACCGTCATAGGCCTTGCGGCGCAGCTCTTCCTCGTGCGAAGAGCCTTCCGGTATGAGGACATCGGGGAAGTTCCAGCTGCCGAGCTTGAGGGTGACGGAGCAGCGGTCCGCTATCTCGCCTGACGCCTCCACGGCTTCAGGGATGTCCTTGAACCACTCGCGCATCTGCTTCTCGGTGACGAAAGAGAAGTCCTCGTCCTCGTTGCGACCCTTCTCCCCATGCGCGATGCGGCGCATGACCTCGGTGGCCTCGCGGTCGTCGGGCTTCAGGTAATAGACGTCGTGCTGGGCGAGCAGGGGAATGCCTTCGGACTTCGCGAGCTCTCGGATCATCTTCATCCGGTCCTCGTGCCCCTCGACTTTCGGGTGATGGGTGATCTCGAGGAACACGTTGCCCTTGCCGAAGATGCTCACGTACTCCGCGAGGAGTGCGGCTGCAGCTGCGCGGTCTCCGGCAGTAAGCATCTGGACGATCTCTCCCGCGAACGAAGGGATGATCGCTATGAGACCTTCCTTATGTTCGCGCAGGATCTCCTTGTCCATGCGCGGACGCTCATCCATGCCTTCCAGGAAGGATCGGGTGATGAGCTTCATCAGGTTCTGGTATCCCGCATTGTTCTCCGCGATAAGCACGAGGCGCGCACGCTTCTCGGAACGATCGCGGTCAAGCCTGGAGCGGGGAGCGATCCAGGCATCTACGCCGAAGATAGGCTTCAGTTCTGCTTTCTCGGCCTTCTGATAGAACTCGATAGCACCGTGCATGTTGCCGGCGTCGGTGAGGCCGAGGGCGTCCATGCCTTGGCGTTTCGCTTCCTTCACGAGCTCCGGGACCTTAGGGAGGGCCTGGAGGAAGGAGTAGTGCGAGTGGGTGTGGAGGTGGATGAAGCGTCCCATTACCTACAGGATACCAAGCGCACGGGGGTGGGCATAGCACTCGCTCCGCGAGGTATCTTTTTTCATGCGCTCGATGGGTCCCACGTTCAGTTTCCTCACGCCTCCCGCAAGTCGGCTGAAACTGAACGGCCCATCAGCGCTTCTGAAAAAGAGATACCTCGCCTCCGCTCCTGCCGCCGGTACTTTGGTATCATGGCCGCATGAGATTCATCGTCGGCGTGGATGAAGCGGGGCGAGGTCCATTGGCAGGGCCTCTCGCGGTGGGAGTCATCGCTGTCGCGGAAGGGTATGACATACTGGCGAACTTTCCGGGACTGAATGACTCTAAGCAGCTTACGGAGAAGAAACGCGAGGCGCTCTTCAAGCGCCTTCAAGAAGAGATGAAAGCGGGGCATGTGCGCTCCACGGTATGCCTCTCATCGGCAGCGATTATCGATGCGGAAGGCATGACTTTCGCGATCCGGCATGCGCTCGATAGGGGAGTGAAGAAGCTGCTGCCGAACCCGAGCGATGGGAAGGTGTGGCTCGACGGATCGCTCAAGGCTCCGGAAGGATATGAGCAGGAGACGGTAATCGGGGGAGACGGCCTAGTTCCGGCCATCATGCTCGCGTCTATAGCGGCGAAAGTGACCCGGGACCGATTGATGCTGAAGCTCGATGAGGAATATCCTCAGTACGGCTTCGCTAAGAATAAGGGGTATGGAACCAAGGATCACTTCGCCGCGATACGTCTGCGGGGCAGCTGTCCTGAGCACCGCCAGCTCTTCCTCCGGAAGATGAATGCATGAAAGCAATGCGGGTCCGTCGATTTCTCGACGGACCCTTTTGGGGCTTATCCGAGTCCGAGGACTGCAAGGAAAAGCTGGGTGTCTGAAGGCTCAGGCTAGAACTAGCCAGGCTCGATGCGGAAGCGACGCTTCTTCGTGGGCGGCGCATTCGCGCACCGCTTCGGATTGATGCGACATTCGCCGTTCGCTGCCAGTAGGTGGTTTTTCATCGGCTGTACCTCTGCCGAGTTGTACTAAAGCCCGAGGGCTTGCTGCCGTGCTGCCGGGCGTTGGATGTGCTCCAAGAGGCCGGGTCTCGCACCTCTTCCTTATACGCCTGAACGGCAAGAATTCAAAGGGATTATGCACTCCTGTCCGTTGACTGTTCGCATGAAGAGGAGTATTCCTAA
>CAYWEI010000021.1:0-11189 GCA_964457265.1 uncultured Candidatus Saccharibacteria bacterium | reverse complement strand
TCCAGCTTCTTCGTGTTTGTGCCCGGGAGAGGAATCTTGATCCTTACAGGATCTGTACACCTTCGCGGTTCCCTCATCGGATAGGAATCCGACTCGTAAACATCTCGAAGCTCTTCAAGTCCTCTCACGCAAGCAAAGCAGTTTGCTTGCTCCGGGCCCAATTGAAAAAGCACCATTCAGCGCTTCTCTCAATTGTGCCCGGGAGAGGACTTGAACCTCCACCCCCGAAGGGACCTGCTCCTAAGGCAAGCGTGTATACCAATTTCACCACCCGGGCATGCGAACCCTAGAACCTTATCATACGAGGGGGATAAGATTGAAATTCTCATGAACATAGATTAGAGTGGGGGAATCCGGGCGCGCCTGTATGAAGACATGCATGCGGCTCGCTCGGCAGACAAGAATGTGCGAAGACGCATATTCTTGTCACCTCACTCACCGCCTGTAGCTCAGTTGGTAGAGCAACTCCCTCTTAAGGAGATGGTCCCTGGTTCGAATCCAGGCAGGCGGACAGATACGAAGTAGCGGTTCGATTGAGAAGGCAATGGGATTGCCTTCGTACTGGATTCGAAGATGGCGTGAGCATTTGCGTAGCAAATCCACGCCGTGTACAGGAATCTGTAAGATTCGAATCCAGGCAGGCGGACATGAGAAGAAAACGCCGGGCGTACGCCCGGCGTTTTCTCATTCCATGACTCTCCTCAGATGCTGAGGAATGTGAGCGAGGATGACGTACGGAGTAGTGTCCGCAAGGCGGGCCATGCCGATGACCGAGTTAGGGGCCGCAGGGTCCCGGCTTATGACGGTCGCCGTGTCGCCTCGCTCCGCAGCCGGTGCGTCGGTCACGTCGATAGAGGTCATGTTCATGGATACGCGGCCGGCTATAGGGCAGGGCATGTCTCGCACGATGAAGGAGCCGACGTTCGACAGGCGACGCTCTACGCCTTCGTAGTAGCCGGCAGGCACGGTGGCGATACGCGAGGGACGCATAGCGGTGTAGGCAGCGTTATACCCCACTGAGGAGCCCTGAGGGACCTCGCGGATAGAGGTTATGACCGAGCGCATCTCGAGGACGGGCAGGAGATCGATCGCCGGAGATGGCGAGGTGTCATAGCCGAACAGGCCCATGCCTACCCGCAACACGTTCGCGCGGGCGCTCGCCGCGAACCGCATGCCCTTGGTCGCCGTGAGGTGACGGTATTCGATGGAAGGGAACGCGGCTTCGAGTCTGCCCAAGGAATCGTTCCATACCGAGACCTGCTTCCTGCTGAACGATTCATCAGCATTATCCGCATCAGCGAGGTGCGAGCAGACGCCGGCCACTTGCAGATGAGGGTTCGACTGCAGCAGGCGAATCGCCTCGTCGAGGTCTGTCGGGAGGATGCCGTTGCGATGCATGCCGGTATCAAGCTTCAGATGTACGCGGACGCTCCGATGAGCGAGACGCGCCAGCTCCCGAAGCTGCTCGATGTCCGTTATAGCGTAATCGGTGCGTCTGATCGCGCTGTCCGCTATGTATTCCGGCCGGACGTAGCCGATGACGAGGATCCGCGAGCGTACGCCGCTCTTGCGGAGTATCCGGGCTTCGTAGAGCGAGTCCGCGGCGAAGAACGCGAGGTTCTCGCGGTCGAGAACCTCGGCTACGAGCCTCAAATCATGGCCGTACGCATTGCTCTTGAGGACCGGGGCGAGAAGCTGCTCCGGATACGCTGCCTGATACGCATGAAGGTTGTGGAGAAGATTCTCCCGGGATAGGGAAACGGTTATGAGCGGCTCGTGATAGGCGAGCGCACGCTTAAGCCTGCGAAGGGCGCGACGAAAATTCATAGTACCAGGGGCGGGACTTGAACCCGCACGACATCGCTGCCTGAGGTGTTTAAGACCTCTATGTCTACCATTCCATCACCCTGGCGTCCTTATAGTTCTACCACGTACGCACGTTCCTTATTGAGGCCCAGACGGAAATCGCATCCGTGCATAGCGGGTTTGCAATCCGCCGTGTTTCTACTTCACCACTGGGCCGATAGGACGATGATAGCGCGAGCCGGCGTCCGGCGCTATGCGTCTTCCCCGGATGTCTCTGCCTTAGGAGCGATCTCATGGAAGAGGTCTTCAAGATGCTGGCGCGAGCGCTCTCCGCGATCGAGCTCGAAGCGGATGTAGGGAAGGCGCGCTAAGCGCGTGGTCTTCTTGAGCTCATTGCGGAACATGTCCTTGTGGCGCATGAGGAAGGCGATCGCCTGGCCATCGTGGCCGTCGGGGAAGACCGTGACGTAGATAGTCGCGTCCTTGCGGTCCTTGGAGATGACAGCGCGCGTAGGCGTGATGAGCGTCTCGCGGCCCGCTTCGCGGGCTATGTAGCGGCCAGCCTGCTCTAGCAGGATGGAAACGGCTCGTTCGTCGCGTGCATTGCTCATAGGTATCAAATTTAGGACTCGGTCATCCGGAACGCGGTAAGCGTATCTCCCGCCGCTGCTTCATAGCGGCCTTCGAGCTGGAGGCCGAATTCGCCCTCCATCTTTATCTCGCCGACGTCGGCACGCGCTACCTGGAGGTTCGTGAGCTTCGAGACCCCGATAGCCTGGCCGCGACGATCCACCTTGACCTGGTTGCCTACGGAAAGGACGCCGGAGATCCAACGAGCGCCGAGGACCTGCTTGCCGCTGGAACTGTTGAAGGCCTTGAGCACTTTCGCTTCGCCGAGGACCTCCTCGACGGTGACGCGCGGAGCGCGAGCCTTCACGAGCTCCTCGATACGCTCCTTGAGGTCGTAGATTATGGAAAAGCTATCGATTGTGATGCCTGAACGCTCGGCCCATTCGCGCGCAGCGGAATCGGTTCCGACATTGAATGCCACGATGAAGCCGCTGCCCGCGATCGCGGCCTTCACGTCGTTCTCGCCGACCGTACCGATGCCTTCCTGGACGATCCTAATGTTCACGCGCTCATGCTCGATCTTGGCGAGCTCGTGCTTGATCGCGAGGATGCTGCCGCTGGCATCAGCCTTTATGACGAGAGGAAGGATAGCGATGCCGGTCTCGTTCTGGGCTGCAGGGATGTTCTTTATGGACTCAGGAGCGCCCAGCAGCGCGAGCTTCTCCGCTTCTTTCTTGCTGCTCACCGTAGTGAAGAGCGTGCCTGCAGGAGGGAGGCCGTTCCATCCGGAGATGCGGATCGGCTGCGAGGGAAGCGCTTCCTTTATGCGGGCTCCGGCGAAATCCTCGATGAAACGTACGGGCGCCAGCGCGTTGCCCGCTACGACGAACGAACCGGTGGCGAGCGTACCGTCTTTCATGATGAGCGTAGCCGAGATGCCTCGCTTCGCGTCCTGCGCCGATTCGAGGACGAAACCGGTCGCTGGTCCGCTAGGATCCGCAGTAAGTTCCGCGAGGTCCGCGGTGAGAAGCACGAGATCGAGCAGCTCGGGAATGCCTTCGCCTGATTTCGAGGAGATGCCTACGAACGGGATGGTGCCGCCGACGCCTTCGAGATAGATGCCGCTCTCGAGCGCCGAGATCTTCGCGCGCTCGATGTCTGCGCCGCTCTTGTCGATCTTGGTGAATGCGACGACGAAGGGAGTCCCGGCTTCCATTATCGCTTCGTATGCCTCCAGAGTCTGAGGCTTCACGCCTTCTTCGCTCGCTATGACCAGGATCGCGATATCGGCCGCAGCGGCTCCGCGCGCGCGGAGCGCGCGGAACGCCTCGTGGCCCGGAGTGTCGAGGAAGGTGATGCGGCGCATCGCTCCTTCGTGCTCATGCTCCGCCTCGTAAGCGGAGACGTGCTGGGTGATGCCTCCGGCTTCGCCCGCGGTAACGTTCGATTTACGGATGTAGTCCAGCAAGGAGGACTTGCCGTGATCGATGTGACCCATAACGGCCACGATGGGTGGTCTGGAAGCGTGTGCCATGATTCCTATTAAATATACCATTTTACTTGCATAAACACAATGTACGGGGCACGCTGTACGCATGTTCAATCGCCGCCGCACCTATCTCGACTTCGCTGCAGCGAGCCCGATCCTGCCTAGGGCCGCGCGAGCCATGCAGGAAGCCCTGCTCGCGTATGGGAACCCGTCTTCGCCTCATGCCGAGGGCAGGGAGGCAAAGGCTGTGCTCGAGGATGCGCGAGCGTCGATCGCAAAGCTCGCGGGCGTGAAAGCGGATGCGGTGATCTTCACGGGGAATGCGACCGAAGCGAATGCGCTCGCTATCGAGGGCGCGGTCCATGCCTTCAGGGCTAAAGGGAGAGCATATGCGGATATGCATGCGCTCTATCTCCCGAGCGCGCATTCTTCGACCATAGGCGCTATCGATCACCTGAAGGCTCTGGGCGTCTCCTGCGAGCCTGTCCCCGTCCTCGGAGGTAAGCTTGATCCGGGGGCGCTCGCGTCTTTGCTCAGGCCTGAGACCGTGCTCGTCGCTTTCGAGGCGGTCTGCGGAGAGACCGGCGCGAGGTTCGATACGCGGGGAGCAAGGCTGCAGCTCGATGCCTTCTCGAGACAGGCAGGGACTTCGATACGGCTCCATGTGGATGCGAGCCAGCTTCCGTTCGCGGAATCATTCGCGCGGACCCGCCTTGCTTGCGATACGCTCTCGCTCGATGCTCAGAAGGTAGGCGGCGTGCGCGGCGTAGGCGCCCTCATCGCGCCCCGGAATGCTGAGCTCCTGCCGCTCATGCTCGGCGGCGGCCAGGAACGGGGGCTGCGTCCTGGTACTGAAGCGACGATGCTTGCAGCGGCCTTCGCGGCAGCGCTCGCTAGCGCAGAGGAGGTGCGGCCTAAATTCGCAGAACGCGCGTCCGCTGCCCGAACCCGCCTCTTAGCGCAGATCGCCGAAGCTATTCCGGATGCTCTCGAGAACCGAGGCTACCTGCAGGTTCCTCATATATTGAATATCTCGTTTCCGGGACGCGACACGGACTACCTCGCGGCGCTCCTCGATGAAGCAGGATTCGCGGTGTCCACGCGCAGCGCATGCGAGACGGATGAGCCGGGTTCGCGCGCAGTCCTCGCCTTTACTGGCGACGGCGCCCGGGCAGCTTCCGCGCTCCGCATCTCGTGGGGTCCGCAGACCGCGACCCGCGACCTCGACCGGCTCGCTCTCGCTCTTATCCGTGCCGTTCGTTTCCTTGATGCGAACGCGGTATAATCTGCGCATATGAACATCGAAGATCTCTCCAAGACTCAGCTCCTCCTTCTCACCATCCTGGTCAATTTCGTCACGGCGATCGCGACCGCCGTCATGACGGTGACCCTGCTTGATCAGGCGCCGCCTACGGTCACGCAGACGGTGAACCGCATAGTCGAGCGCACCGTGGAATCGGCAGCTCAAGCTACCGCTCCGCTACCGGGAATCGTCACGAAGGAGACGACCGTCATTATCAAGGACGAGGATCTGCTCGCTGCCGCCATAAGCGCTGATGCCTCGCGCACCGTACTCATCCGCAAGGGAGCCACCTCGACTCCGGCGCTCGCGGTAGGTACGTATCTCCCTAAGGCCCGTGCGATCGTCACGGCCACCGTCCCGAATTTGCCGAAGGAAGCCCGGATCGAATTCCCTGACGGGCGCGTAGTGGAAGCATCGCTCTCGCGGCCGGGCGCGACGCTTACCGTCTACGGATTCTCTGATACGGCCGCGCTCCCTTCAGTCGCCGCTCCTGATCTGGTCAAGACCGCTGACCTCAAGCAGGGCCAGACGCTCGTAGCGCTCACGCGCGACGGCTCGGCGGCTACAGGTATCATCTCTAAGATCACGGCGGAGAACGTATATGCGGACGTCACGGGCATCCCGGTCGGTGCCGCTGCCGTGAATATCTCGGGCGACGTCATCGGCATCGCGACCGCCGTCCCGGGCGTATTCGCATCCGCGGACAAGATACTCACGCTCCTCTCCAGCGCCCAGTAAGGGCCGCTTCTCCCATACGTCATTACTAAGGTAGTCAACTGCACCTATGCCGCCATTCAAGAACTTCACCACCAAAGCGAAGGAAGCCATCAGGAAAGCGCATGAGCTCGCCATCGAGCGGGGACAGAACCATGTGAGCCCGCTCCACCTGCTGACCGCGCTCGTCCATCAGGAAGAGAGCCTGGTCTTCTCCGTGCTCGATCGCATGGATATAGACACTCTTCTTCTCGCGGACACTCTCCTCGAGTCGCTCGAGATCCCTGAGACCAGCTCCACGCTTTCTCCGAGCTATAACCTCTACCTCACGCCGGATCTCGCCGAAGCGCTCGAAGCGGCTGGGAAGGTAGCGGCACGCATGAACGACTCGTTCGTAGGGACCGAGCATCTGTTCGTCTCCGTGCTCGAACATCCCGGAGCGGCCTCCGAAGTCCTTACTCAGTTCCGTATCGACGCCGAGACGGTTCTTCAGCTGCTCAAGGAGCTCAAGAATGCCAAGGACGGGGAAGTGAAAGAGCCCAAGCGCTTCCGCGCGCTTTCCAAATACACGCGCAATCTCACCCGCATGGCGCAGGAGAATGCGCTCGATCCGGTCATCGGCCGTGATCAGGAGATAAGCCGCGTCATACAGATCCTTTCCCGCCGTACCAAGAACAATCCTGTGCTCATCGGCGAACCGGGAACCGGAAAGACCACCATCGCGGAAGGCCTCGCCGCCCGCATCGCTACGGGAGACGTGCCCGAGTCCCTCAAGGGCAAGGAACTCCTCTCGCTCGATCTGGGCCTCATGATCGCGGGTACCAAGTACCGCGGAGAATTCGAGGAGCGCATGAAGGCGGTCATGAAGGAAGTCGAGAAGTCGGACGGCAAGGTCATCCTTTTCGTGGACGAGCTCCACACCATCGTCGGCGCAGGCGCTGCCGAAGGAGCTATGGACGCGTCCAATATGCTCAAGCCCGCGCTCTCGCGCGGCGAGATCCGCGTGATCGGCGCGACCACCCTCAAGGAATACCAGCAGCACATCGAGAAGGATGGAGCGCTTACGCGCCGCTTCCAGCCGGTATATGTCGAAGAACCGTCCATCGAGGACGCGACCGCTATCCTCCGTGGCCTGCGCGATAAGTACGAGCTGTACCATGGCGTACGAATCACCGATGGCGCGATGGTCTCCGCAGTCGAACTCTCGAGCCGCTATATCACTGACCGGTTCCTCCCCGACAAGGCTGTCGACCTCATCGATGAAGCTGCTGCGGGACTCCGCATCGCATTGGAGAACAAGCCGCCTGCCCTCGAAGAGACGGATCGAAAGATACGCCGGCTCGAGATCGAGCGCGAAGCGCTCAAGAAGGATGATGAGGCGGGCACGGCGAAGGAGCGCAGCGTCGCCCGCGAAGCGAAGGAGCGGATCAAGGCTATCGACGTCGATATCGCGGACCTCCGCGAGAAGACCGGCGAGCTCGAGCTCAAGTGGAAGAATGAGAAAGAGGTGCTCGAATCCATACGCACGCTTAAGAGCGAGCTCGATAAGTGCCGGGTGCAAGCGGACAACGCGGAAGCCATGGCCGATCTCGGCACGGCGGCGGAGATACGATACGGACGCATGCCGATGATGCAGAAGGAACTGGAATCGAAGCTCAAGCGCCTGAAGACGCTGCAGAAGTCGCGCCGCATCCTGCATGAAGAGGTGACTGAAGCCGAGATCGCAGGAGTCGTCGCCCGCTGGACCGGCATCCCGGTCGCGAAGATGCTCGAGGAAGAAGCCTCGAAGCTCGCGCGCATGGAAGAAGCGCTCCGCGGAGCGGTAGTAGGGCAGGATAAGGCCGTGAAGACCATCACTGACGCGGTGAAGCGTTCGCGCGTAGGGATCTCCGACCCTAACCGTCCGATCGGCTCGTTCCTCTTCCTCGGGCCTACGGGCGTCGGAAAGACCGAGCTCTCCCGTCGTCTGGCTGAATTCATGTTCAATGACAAGGAATCGCTGGTCCGCGTGGATATGTCCGAATTCATGGAGAAGCATTCCATAGCGAAGCTCATCGGCGCGCCGCCGGGATACGTAGGCTACGAGGAGGCAGGCTCGCTCACTGAGCGCATCCGTCATCGCCCGTATGCCGTGGTCCTCTTCGATGAGATCGAGAAGGCGCATCCTGAGGTATTCAATATCCTCCTGCAGGTGCTCGACTCCGGCCACCTGACCGACGGCAAGGGAAGGAAGATCAACTTCAAGAACACTATAATCGTGCTCACCAGCAACATCGGCGCAGAATACATAGATCGCATGGCCAATATCGGCTTCGCTACCGAGTCCGCGGAAGCGGCGCAGTACGAGCAGGTGAAGGACAAGGTCATGGGTGCGCTCAAGGATCACTTCCGTCCTGAGTTCCTCAATCGTCTCGATGACATCGTCATGTTCGACGTCCTCTCTAAGGAGACCCTCATCGAGATCGTGGAGCACCAGGTCAAGGACATCGTGGAGCGTCTCGCCGGGAAGCGCATAACGCTCACCCTCGCTCCGGAGGTCCGCGCGTGGCTCGCCGAGAAGGGATATAACCCTCAATACGGCGCCCGTCCGCTCAAGCGGGCCATCCAGGAGCACATCCTGACCCCTATAGCCTCGCTCATGGTCGCCCAGGGCGTCATGGACGGCGGAGCGGTGAATGTGACCCTCAAGGCAGGTCAGCCGCATTTCGAGGTCAATAAGACCGTCCGGAAGCCTCGCGCCAAGGCGGTACTCGTTTCCTAGGGTTTGCACCCGGGAGAGCACCCTGCTATAGTCTGGCTATCTATGTCACAGGATCGTCTCATAAAGCTGAAGTCCGCTTCCGGCCACGTCCGCTTCTCTCGCAAGAATAAGAAGAAGGTGGAGCGTAAGATCGAGCTCAAGAAGTTCGACCCGAACACTCGGACTCGCGAGATCTACAAGGAAGTCAAGAAATAAGAAGATAGGAGAACCGCCCTCAAGGCGGTTTTTCTTTTGCTACTATAGAGGCATGACATCCGGCCGGGGCTTCACCCTCATCGAACTTCTCGTGGTCATCGCTATAATCGGCACTCTTTCTTCTGTCGTGCTCGCCTCGCTCAATACTGCTCGCGAAAAAGCCCGTACTGCAGCGATAAAGGCGAGTGTCGTCGAATTCAGGAAGCTCATGGAACTGGAATACAGCGACACCGGAAGCTACGCGAACCTTAATAAGTCCTGGGCAGGTACGAGCGTCTCCTGCGCCGCTCGCGGGTACGCGGGCAATTACGCCGCGCAAGCCGTCACTATCTGCAATAAGATCCGGGACGGCATTTCTCCTCAGACCGCGAACGATTTCTATACAGGAGTGAACACGGGAGCCGGCCTGAGCAATAGCAGCCAATTCTCTGTCATGGCCCGTCTACCTGGAAGCTCGTATTATTTCTGCGTGGGGTCGAGCGGGAGGACTTCCGTGCTCGGTACGGGATCCGACAACTGGATAGGAGAAGGCTGCTACGCCAATCCGTAGGCGGCGGTCTCGACAAGCGATCGGTCTCGCTCGCATCTGCTAATATTCACTGATGCCAGTCAAGAGAGGCTTCACCCTCATAGAACTCCTCGTAGTCATCGCGATCATCGGCATGCTTTCGGGCGTAGTCCTGGCATCGCTTAATACCGCCCGCGCCAAGGCGAATGCGGCCGCGATAAAATCCGGCGTCCTCGAATTCAAGAAACTGATGGAACTCGAATACCTCGATACGGGCAGCTATTCAGCGCTGAATAAGGGCTGGGCGGGAACGAGCACGACATGCGCTGCGGTGGGATACGCGGGCGCGTATGCAGCGCAGGCGATCAGTATCTGCAATCAGATACGGTCAGCCATAACGAGCAAGACGGTCTTTGATTTCCACACGGGCGTGGATTCGACCCTCGGGTTCACTAGCATCCAGAACTATTCCATCATGGCAAAGCTGCCAGACGGCAAATACTTTTGCGCAGGATCCAGCGGCGGAGTCACCAGTTCAGGGACTAACACTGATGGATGGGTGGGGGCGGGGTGCTACTCGAATCCATAGTCCGGCAACGGCTGGTTTCCTAAGCCGGTCGTTCGGCTCGTATAAAATATAGTGCTCGGGGGAAAAGCGGAAAGACCCGTCCGAGGACGAGTCTTTCCGGCGCGCTTACGAACATGTTGGCCGAGGCCGACTCGTTCGTAAGCACCTATGTATAGTACAGGACCCGTGTCGGGCGTCAAGGGGTTTTCCACCTCTTCGATTCGTAGTCGTTTCAGACCTTGAGATCAGCATTCAAGGGGCAAGCTCTATTCGACTGAGTATTAATACATAAAGCCCTGACACCGGATCGTGTCAGGGCTGCTTGCTTGAGGCTGCTAGGCTGCGGCTGCTTCGCACTGGGTCATGAAGGTGCCGAGAGCCGCGAGGACGCCCAGCAGTTCTTCCGAGGTATCATCAGGCGGACTTTGGATGCGGGGGTCGAAGTCTTCGTCGACGACCATGCAGAGAAACGGGGCGGTCAGCGGGGGCAGGTTGTAGACCGGCCCCTCGACATGCTGTGCATTCTCACGAACCCACGCCACGAACGGATCCTGCATGCCCGGATTAAGAACCAGTGGAATGCAGTTGTGCCACGTGCCGAGGACTTCAGGAACGCCGATGACGAGCCGTTCGCCCTCGGCAAGCTTGTCGAGCCATGCGATGCCGTGAAGCTCGAGGGCCTTCACGCGATCCTGCTGGGGAACGGTGAAGAGTTCGAATTTTTTCATGATGCACCTCTCAATGTGCGGTTGGTACTGATTATAATAATACTATCTTTTATGGTGTGTTGTCAAGTGTGCCGGATGCGAAGGTTGACTAGTTTTCCTGGGCGCAGGTTTCCCAAACCTGCTTGGGTCCTCACTAGGACCGCGAGTACGCTTATCGATCCTTACAGGATCAGTACACCTTGTGGATTTTGTTCTAGGAATCACAAAATGCTCACAAGGTTTTCGATTCCTAGTCGCAGGTTTCCCAAACCTGCTTGGGCCCGAAAATAGAAAATCCCCTTTCGGGGAATTCTATTTGCGGGCCCACTAGGAATCGAACCTAGGACGTCGGGTTTGGAATCCGAAGTTATACCATTTAACTACAGGCCCGAGTGAGGCATCAAGCAGGTGAGCGTAGCTCATATGCTTGATTGCCGAACGAGGAGCATGCAGCTGTGCAAGTGACAGCTACAGGCCCGAATCGGGAGCACTATTCATCTTTCAATCCGGTTTCCGAACGAGGAGCATGCATCCGTGCAAGCAACGGATACAGGCCCGAGTCGTCCGA
>CAYWEI010000020.1:0-11455 GCA_964457265.1 uncultured Candidatus Saccharibacteria bacterium | reverse complement strand
CCGAGGTAGATTTTTCCCTGCGCCGCGGAATGAAGGTGACGCTCATGGGTCAGAATGGCGCCGGCAAGTCGACGCTCTTCAGTCTCATCACCGAGAAGCTGAAGCCTGAAGACGGGAAGATCCAGATTCCCCGCGGCCTCTCCATCGCTCTCTCGCATCAGGTCATCGCTCAAGATGAACGCGAGATCACGGTACGTGCCTTCTTCGAGAAGCGATTCGCTGAGAAGGTCTACGACATCGATCGCAAGATCGAAGCGGTACTCGAGGTGGTCAATCTTCCGATGGGAGGGGACCATGCCGCGTTTTTCGATCGCATCATAAAGTCGTTCTCCGGCGGCCAGCAGGCGCGCCTGCTTCTCGCGTCAGCGCTCATCCAGGAGCCTGATCTTCTTCTGCTCGATGAGCCGACGAACAATCTCGATACGGCAGGCATCCAGCACCTCACGAAATTCCTCCAGAGCTATGAGAAGAGCGTGATGGTGATCTCGCACGATGCAGAGTTCCTCAACTCCTTTACCGAAGGCGTGCTCTATCTCGATGTGCACACGCACAAGGTCGAACAGTACATCGGAAACTACTACGATCTCCTCAAGGAGATCCAGGCACGTATCGAACGCGAGAACCGCAAGAATGCGCAGCTCGAGAAGAAGATCCAGGACAACAAGGACAAGGCAAACTTCTTCGCTCAGAAGGGAGGAAAGATGCGTGTGGTCGCGAAGAAGATGCGTGACGAAGTAGAAGCCATGGAAGAAGAGAAAGTGGATGTCCGCAAGGAAGATAAGACTATCCGCAATTTCGTGATACCTGCGCAGCCGGAGATTGGTGGCGAGCTACTCACCATCACCTCGTTCTCGACGATGGACCCTAAGACGCACAAGCCGAAGGAGAACAAGGCCGCTATCGCACTCAAGAAGAAGCAGCACTTGCAGCTCAAGGGCCCTAACGGAATCGGGAAGACGACGCTGCTCGAATCACTCGCGTCGGGTACTGCCAAGGGTGCTGAGATCGCCAAGGGCGTCCGCGTAGGCTACTACCGTCAGGATTTCTCGACACTCGATTTCGAGCGCACGGTACGCGAAGAGCTGCTCGCCGCGATGGACAAGCCGGAAGAGGAGCAGATGCGCAAGGTCGCAGCTGGCTTCATCATCATGAACGAAACGATGGGGAAGAAGATCGGTTCTCTTTCGGAGGGTCAGAAGGGTCTCGTCGCGTTCGCGCGTCTCGTGCTCATGCGTCCGGGACTCCTCATCCTCGACGAGCCGACGAACCACATCAACTTCCGTCACCTTCCCGTGATCGCAAAAGCCCTCGACCAGTACGAAGGCGCGATGGTGCTTGTCTCCCACGTACCCGAGTTCGTCTCGCAGATCCGCATCGACGACGTGCTCAATTTGGATAAATAGATACGCGCTCTTTCAAAACTGCTCTTCGCGGCTGTTACGAAAAAGGGTGTCCTCCGGAGGCCGGCACGAACGGTCTTAACCTCCTTTTTCGGACCCTTCCGTTTGATCAGGTTTTGAAATGCGCTCGAGATTCGTTGAGCCAGGCGCGGATGCAAGGTGTTATTTTTTGGCGAAGCCCTTTACTCCGTACACTTGCGGCAGGGCCGTTTATTTTTCAGGAATTTTTCACTTTTTGTCCACAGCGCTGATGTGAGGCAGTGAAAGCGGATTCTGATATACTGGCGAGTAATGATAACGAAGGAAGATATCGTCATATTGAAGGAGCACTTTCCAAGCAGGCAAGAGTTTACTGAAGTCAAAGAAGACGTTGCCGTGCTCAAAGAGGATGTCGCGGATCTGAAAGTTGAAGTGGCGGAACTGCACGATAAGTTCGATGTGATGGATGAGAAGATGGACTATCTCATCACGACTATGGACGCGGTCGTAGGAAGATTCGACGATAATCTTCAGGAACATGCGGCTGGCTCGGTCATTCTCGCTCGACACGGTAGGCAGATCGGCGCACTCGCCGCCGCGACGGGGGTGCTATTGTCGGAATAGTGACGGACGTCGGACGTCCGTCATAGTGTTCTCCACAGTTGGGGAGTAGGAGAAATAAGCGGTTCGTCGCAGGTATCCTATATACTGTATAGATATGGGTGCAGCGGATTTGATGAAAATAACGGACGGACGTTCCGGAGCAGTATGGGCACAGCTTCGCTCAAGGGGGCATTCCGCGACATACATTTGACATTCAAATGAAACATTTTATAAAAAATAAGAGAGAGAGAGAGAGAGAGAGAGAGAGTAGTCTCCCTGGCGCTTGCCGCGTCCTCGTCGCGCTCGTAGTGCTCGCTGGCTGTTTCGGCGCGAGTGCGCACGCCGTTTCATTCGATGTTCAGCCGAGGGCTCCTGCTCCCGCATTCTTCGCTTCTGTCGAG
Organism: uncultured Candidatus Saccharibacteria bacterium; assembly: GCA_964457265.1. Lineage (GTDB taxonomy): Bacteria > Patescibacteriota > Minisyncoccia > Phycocordibacterales > Phycocordibacteraceae > C7867-001. The sequence continues at coordinate 9,072 of CAYWEI010000020.1, read as the reverse complement.
GCTGCGGTCGCGACGAGCACATCCGAAACCCCGTCGTCTCCGTCATTCTTTGACGCACTTATCACGGACATCTCTAACCGAGGCGCGAGCGTTGTTGGCGCGATAGTTCGCGTCGGCTCGGCCAGCGCAAGCGGCGTCATCGCTGTTGCCGATGTCGTCGGGCACGCAGCGGCGTCCGGCATCGCGAAGATCGGTTCCTCCGCTCTGACCGCCTCCACGGGCGCGAGCGGGGCTATCGCGCGCTTGCCGGAAGCCTCAGCGGGATTCTTCGGCGCGACCGGGCATCTCGCCGCTGGTGCCGCCGCTTCGCTCACCTCCTCTGCCTCTTTTTCGGGGTCCGTGGTAGCGGATGGAATAGCGGGGGTCATCGGCTGGTTCCGTGGCGGCTTCAGTATGCTCGGAAATGCTATCGCATCGCTTATAGCGGGCGATGATACGGTCGCCGCGCCCAACCTTCCTCTTCCGAATGCCGTGCCGTCTGCACCGCCCGCGCCTCAGAAAGTCGCTGTTGTTCCAGCTTCCGTTCCGGCGATCGCATCATCGCCTTCCCGTGTATTGCCGGGGATGCCGTCTCCGCCGCCGTATGTCGTGAATAATCCTGTCACCATCATCCGTGAAGAAGCTCCGGCCTCTTCCGGCGTCTCGCTTTCTTTGTTCCGCGCGCAGATCGATTCGGTGCTGGATTCTGCGAGTCATGGGTTCAGTGCTATCGCTAAGGTATTCCAGACGAATGAACTCACGGTCAGCGGAGACGCAACTGTTTCTGGTACACTCACCGCTGATACGTTGTTGGTAGGGAACCTGTCTTCCGACTCTGCGCTTTCCGCACCGGAACTCACCGTCACGAACGCGACAACAACGAACGCGACCAGTACGAACCTCTACGCGACGAACCTCACTGCCGCAAACGCGACCTCGACGAATCTCTTCGCTACGGCCGGCCGCTTCGCGACCGGCATCATCGACTCGCTCGCTTCGACGGGCGCGACCAAAACGAACCTCGTCGCGACCGCTCTAAGCGCGACCACCGCGACCATCACCAGCCTTACTGGCACTAATGCGCTCTTCGCGAACGCAACGACCACCAGCGCGACCAGTACGAACCTCTACGCGACAAACCTAACCGCGGGAAGCGCGACTATCACCGCGGCAACGTCGACGAGCCTGTATGCCGCTGGCGGTCATTTCCTCTCGGGCGTCATCGATTCGCTCACGTCGACGACGGGAATCATAACGAACCTCACCGCTTCTATCGCGAACCTCACGCCCGCGGCAATAGCGAACCTCACGGCAACGAACGCGACCACCACCAACGCGACCTCGACAAGCCTCTACGCGACAAACCTAACCGCGGGAAGCGCAACCTCGACAAGCCTCTACGCTGCGACAGGCCGCTTCCTCTCGGGCACCATCGATTCGCTCGCTTCGACGCTCGGCTCCTTCACCGGCCTTACTGCGACCAATTCGACCACGACGAATGCGACGAGTACGAACCTCTATTCAGACACGGCAAGCTCGACGCGCCTCTTCAGCTCGCTGCTTGCGGTCGGCGGGAACGGACTGGTGTACTCGGCAGGGAATGTGGGCGTCGGGACCTCGTCGCCGTGGCGGAAGCTGTCGGTGTTCGAAACCGGCTCGAATCCGCAGTTCACGCTTGCCTATGACGTGACGCGCTACAGCCAGCTCCAGACGGATGCCGTAGGCGACCTCTCGTTCTTCACTACCGGCGGAAACGCCTGGTTTCCGGATGCGAACCTGTCCATTTGCTCCGGCGGCGCGTGCCCGTCGCTCGGCAACGTATCGATATCAGGCACCGGAAACCTGGTCGTCGAGAATCGCGTCATCGCGGGCTCGTACGAGCGTTCTTGTCCCAGCGGATACGTGTGGGTGCCCGGCCTCGCCAAGTACGGCACGATGCCCGGATTCTGTGTCATGAAATACGAGGCGCGCAACAGCGGCGGGACGGCCGTATCGGTTCCTGCCGGGACGCCGTGGGTTTCCATCTCGCAGACGAGCGCAAAGGCGCAGTGCCAGGCACTGGGCACGGAATACCACCTCATCAGCGAGCCGGAATGGATGACCATCGCCGAGCAGATAGCGACGCTCCCCATAAACGATCTCGATGCGGACGCTGGCTTGCAGCTGGCTGTCGGGCATTCGGATAACGTTCCGGCGAACGCACTTGATGCCGGCACGGGCGCTACCGATCCGGTCGTATCCGGCTGCAATCTCATGGTGAACCTGGAAGACGCAGCGAACGCATATGCGGGAGGCTCCTGCGAACTGCGCGGTACCGGCGCAGGCGGCTCCCTAGACGCCGACAAAGGATTCTATGGCACCGGGCAGTCGTGGTCAGCGACCGGCTACAGCGCTGGGGCCGCGAACAAATCCCAATTACGCACCCACATCCTTCCGAACCGGGCAGTCATCTGGGACATAAGCGGCGATGTCTACGACTGGACGGATGCCTACCTCAAGAGCGCGTCAGCGGTGGGTGCTGCATCAACCACCGTGTCCGAGATGCCGGACGCCGGAAGCTGGACGACGGCGAACTGGTACCAATACACCGCCATCACCAATTTCAAAGGACTGAATTACGCCCGTCCCGCGGACTCAGGCTGGAGTTCAACTAATGGAGTCGGGCAGATCTACCTGCCGACTGATGCGACGCCAACGGCCCGCGCGTTCCTGCGCGGGGCGGTCTGGAGCTACGGTTCGACTGCGGGCGTGTTCTCTCTGGCTCTCAACGGCGCGCCGTCGAGCGCGGGCACGATCATCGGGTTCCGCTGTGCCCGGTGATCCCCGTAGATATCTGGTATCTGAATCTCTGGACTTCTGGCCTTCCTAACTAAGAACCATGATGCATGATCGATCAGCTCGCGATATTCGAAAAGACGTACCAGCTCATACTCTGGCTCTTTCCGACCGTACACAAATTCCCAAAAGCGCAGCGGTTCGTGCTCGGGCAGCAGATAGAGAATACGGCGCTCGACCTGCTGCGCGGCATCATCGCCGCGAACCAGGAGCGCGACAGGCTTTTCATACTGAAGCGTGTGAGCGTGGACCTGGATACGCTCCGGCTGCTCATACGCCTGGCCAAGGACCTGGATTTCATAAGCGTGAGGCAGTATGTATTCGCCGCCGAGCGCGTAAACGAGATAGGAAGACTGCTCGGCGGCTGGATGCGCAGTGCCGTTTCTACGGAATAGGCATGATGGTGCACCCGAACGACGGGATGCGCCTCATCAGCGGTTCCCGCGCGTTCCTGCGCGGGGCGAACTGGAACAACGGTTCGAATGCGGGCGTGTTCTCTCTGAATCTCAACAACGCGCCGTCGAACACGAACACGAACATCGGGTTCCGCTGTGCCCGGTATCCGCTCATGCGTGCCCCTGCGGGCATGCTCGGCCAGAACAGGGTCATTCGCGCGACCGTGCGCGGATACCCGTCAGAGCCGAGAAAGGATACTGGCGCGTTCCGTCCCGCGCGCGCGCGCGGGATAATACCGGGCCCGTACCCGAATCCGGCCGCGGTGCGAAGCATGCTTCGCACCGCCCCGGATACGGCAAGTGGGCCCCCGAGCGCACGCTGCCTATGAGTACTACCTACAGCGAGGCGTGTTCGCTCGGGAGCCTGCTTAGCGCCTATGGGCGAGCACGGAAAGCCGGACGCTATCGGGACTCCGCGCTCAGTTTCAGCTACCATCTGGAATCGAACCTGCTCGCCCTTCACCGGGAGCTTATGGACGGGACGTACGTACATGGGCCATACCGGGAATTCATCGTGAACGACTCGAAGAAGCGCCGGATCAAGGCGGCAACATTCCGGGATCGTGTCGTGCATCAGGCTTTGCACGCGGCTATCGAGCCGCTCTTCGAGGCGGTATTCATACGTGACAGCTATGCGTGCCGGAAAGGGAAGGGGACGCACCAGGCGCTCCGGCGCATCACGACCTGGATCATGCGGGAGGGAGACCGGTATCCGTACGCGCTTGCCTGCGACATCTCGAAGTATTTCGCGAGCATAAATCAGGAAGTGCTCATGGGCCTGCTTGCGCGTCAGGTGAGTGACACGCGTCTGCTCGGCCTCTGCAGGATAGTCGTCGAGAGCGCTTCGGACGACCTCGGCGTCGGCATGCCTATCGGCAACCTCACGAGCCAGCTTTTCGCGAACGTCTATCTTCATGAACTCGACTGTTTCGTGAAGCGCCGGCTCGGGATGCGCCGCTACATCCGCTATATGGATGACTTCATCATCTTCGGAACGGATAGCGCGTCCCTTCAGAAGACGAAGAAGGAGATAGCCGTGTTCCTTACAGGCACCCTCACGCTCGCGCTCCATCCCACGAAGGCGGTCATTTTTCCCATACCGAGCGGCCTGACGTTCCTCGGCTATCGCCTCTTTCGGCATCATCGGAAACTCCGGAAGAGCACGGTACGCCGTTTCGCCCGGCGCACGAGGTGCCTCGCCGGGCAGGTAGCCGCGGAACGCATCGAACTGGAAACGCTCGCGAACGGCATCCGGTCTTGGCGAGCCTATGCGGACGCCGCCGCTTCGCGGGGCCTCATACGCTCCTTATCGTCCCGGCTCGGCGTCCCGTTCCGTCCTATAGCACGCAGGGCCGTTACCACTAACCATTGATACTATGAATTCACTTATCCGCACCCTTGCTTACCATAACGGCGTGCCTATCGCGCTCGGGCTATTCTTCCTGCTTGCTGCGACGACGTTTGCGGCGTCCGACGGGACGCTGCTACCGAGTAAGGCATCCGATGCGTCTGAGGCGACAACGACTGATTCCTCAGTTCCGATAGGCACTGACGCGTTACTGGATGCGGACATCGCAGACTTCGACACGCGCATGCGCGTGACCGCGGTGAGCGAGCAAGTGTCTTCGTACGAGGTCTCCTATACGTACCGCACCCTCGCTATCGAGGATGGCTCATGGCGGGAGCTCGAGCGCACGGGCGTACTCTCGGTCCCGAAGGATCAGCTTTCCGGCATGCCGCTCGAGGCATACGTGCGGGAGCAGCTGCGCGAGGTGGCGGAGCGCGAGCGCGCATTCCTCGTCCGAGCGCAGACGCTCGAGCTGGCGATACGCTCGCGTGCGGAGCAGGCGAGCAACTCGAATGCAGCCAGCGCCTTCGGCAGTCTCACGGGCCTCATCGATCTCACCGACGCGTTCCTGCCGCCCGCGCCGGGCGTGAGGGTAGCGGAACCGCAAGAGATACATCCTGCAGAAGAGCTTCCGGTAAAGGAGGCGGAGGCGCCCGTGCCGGATACTGCTATCGCGGCTCCGGATATAGCGACGCCTATCTCTTCCGCGACATCTACCGTTCTTAAAGACGCCGTCGTTGCGCCTGTTTCAGACGAACAAGATGATTCTGTAACGGAACAATCAGCCGAAGTCGAAGTTCCAGTCACAAATTGATATCGCCCAGCCTTGGGATCCCGTGTTAGAAAAAAGATAGGCATGGAGGTCGGGCTTCTGGATAAACCCGGAACGGGCGTTCCCTAAAAGATACTTCGGCGCAGTGATGTCGAGTGCGTTTTAATTCAGGTACACTTACGGGATGGAAGTATCTTGGTTCGTCTATATGCTGGAGTGCGCCGACGGCACGCTCTATACGGGAGTTACGACGGACCTCAAACGGAGGGTAGAGGAGCATAACACCTCACCGAAGGGTGCGAAGTATACGCGAGCCCGGCGTCCGGTCGTTCTTCGCTATTCGGAACCGTTTCAGACCCGTAGCGAGGCCTGCGTCCGCGAAGCGCAACTGAAGAAGTGCGATCGCGCCGGAAAAGTGTTGCTTGTAGGGAACGATATACTTGCCGTATGAGTTCGACGCCGCAGACAGGGTCCGTATATGAACACTTCAAGGGCGGACGTTATACCGTAATTCATATCGCCGATGACTCGACGAACGAACGCGTTGGGCGGAAGTCCGTGGTCTATGTCTCGCTTACGTACGGGACCGTGAAGTGCCGGGACCTCGAGGAATTCAATGAGCTGGTCGAGTGGCCCGACGGCACCCATAACCCCCGTTTCGTCCAGGCCGATTGACGTTGCGCACTATGCCCCTCTTGCAACTTCATGAAGGGAGTACAATAAGGGAGTTACTTAATTAGCTATCCGTATGCGGAATATATTCATGTGCAATTGTGCAGCTCGTGCGGCAGACGTCGCTCCGCTCGTCCTTCGGGTCGTGCTCGGAGCCATTTTCGCCCTCCACGGTTATCAGAAGCTGATGATGGGCGTTCCGGGCATCACCGGGTTCCTCGGATCCCTCGGATTCCCGATGCCGGGTGTGTTCGCAGTGATCCTCATCGCGGCTGAGCTCCTCGGCGGCATCATGCTGATCCTCGGCCTGCTTACGCACTGGTCAGCGAAGGTCCTGGCATTCGTCGCGCTTGTCGCGTTCCTCACGGTGCACGTGAAGAACGGATTCTTCATATCAGGCGGAGGCTACGAGTTCATCCTCCTCATCTTCGCTGCGTCCGTATCGCTCATAATTACGGGAGCAGGAAAGTGGTCGCTGGATCACGTGATCGCGAAGAAGATATAACCTCTTCTTTGTGGTGCTCAGCACAAAAGGCCCTCTGGGGCCTTTTGTGCTTCATGAGTGCTTTCGAGAAGAGTAGTATCATGCGTACTCTACTATCCGCATGAAACTTCCGTATGTCCTCATCGTTGTCGGCGGCCTCGTCATTATTGGAAGCGCATGGTGGTTCCTTGCTCCCCATGAGAGAGCGATGTCATGCGCATCGCTTCCTATGAAGCCGTCCGTGATCGCATTTGGCGATAGTCTCGTCGCGGGCTACGGAGCGGAGACAGGGAAGGATTTCGTATCGGTGCTTTCCGAGAGCACCGACATTCCGATCCAGAACCTGGGCCGGAATGGGGATACGACCGCGAGCGCTCGGACGCGTCTCAAAGAAGTTATCGCAGCGAAGCCGGATATCGTTATCGTGCTCCTTGGCGGGAACGATGCGCTCCAGGGAGCGAGCGTGGAGGATACGGAACGGAATCTTTCTAAGATACTCGATATGCTGCAGAGAGAGGGTATAGAGGTCATCCTGGCCGGCGTGCTCGGTGGCTTTCCGACCGATCCGTATGCGCCCATGTTCAGGCGGCTTGCTGATACGCATCCGGTTCTCTTCGTTCCGAACATCCTCTCAGGAGTGATCGAGAATAGGGAGATGATGAGCGACGCCATACATCCGAACAGTGCGGGCTATGCGAGGATCGCTGAACGTCTTCTTCCGTTGCTTGCTGATTCATGCGCGAGACTAGAGTAGTGCGCCTTCATGAAGATATCATTCTGTATGTAAGAAGCTCAGTGACAGCTCGTCATTATAGATAGCTCTCGCACCCGAACCTTGGATCGAGTAATCCACTAGAAATCACTTTTTCTCAATGAGTACCTTCACCAATCTCTTCCGTACGTTCGCGATCCTCGCGCTTGCCGTTACTTTCATCTTCCCGATACGTCCCTCTGTCGCCGAGGCCGCGTCTCGACCAACGTGGCAAGACTACATGCGTTCCTATAGCGGTTCACGCACTCGTACGGACGAGAGTCAGGAAGTCCGCAACTCTTCTTCGCGCGAGCGGTATTCGAGCGCGATGCAGAAAGCTATCAAGAATCTCGATGAGGACGAGGTAGAGGATCTTCCGATACCGATACTTCTCGGCGTAGCCCGACCCGATCTCACAAAGAACTTCGGCGATCCTCGCGACGACGGTGCACGCAGCCATGAAGGGCTCGATATCCTCGCGCTGCGCGGCTCATTCGTCTCCTCTCCGACCGATGCGGTCGTGGTTAAAGTAGGGACCGGCGAGAGTGCTGGAAAGTATGTCACTACCGCTAATCCCGGAGGAGAGACCTTCACGTACATGCATATGGACGCCGTCGCTGAAGGTATCAAGGCCGGGAAGGTGCTCGAGCCTGGCGACCTGATCGGCTACGTGGGGGATACCGGGAACGCGAAAGGAGGCGTGACGCACCTTCACTTCGAGATCCGTAAGGACCGCAAAGCCATGGATCCGTATCCGCGACTCACGAAGGAGTTCACCACGAAGGAGCGTATCGCTACTCTGCTTGATATCGTGAAGCTGCTTCAAGCGGAGCTTAAGAAGAAGTAGAAGTCGCTCGCGTGCGCACGAAGGCTTAAGTCGACGACTTCAGGGCGTACGAAAGCAGGCCACTTCGTGGCTTGCTTTCGTACTGCTTCAGGCGAATGGCTTAAGCCTTCGTGCGCATGGTTCGCTCAAGAAGAGGTAGGAGCATGTCGCGGACGAGTGCCGTAGATACTCCAGATTCCTTTCTCATGCTCGATCATAACGAGGTCCATAGGCTCGTCCCAGGGATTACGCAGGAGCGCATCCGCAGAGAAGTTGCGTGCCCGTGTCACTCCGATGCGGAGCCAACTAGCCGGAACGCGCGAGAGGAACCGGTCATACCACCCGCCGCCGCGTCCATGCCGAGTGCCTTCCGTGTCGAATGCGGTTCCTGGTATCAGAAGCACGGCAGGGCGTTCGCCGTTCGTGGATATGAAGGCGTCTGCGACGCTGAACGCATCCTGCGTACCTGCGTGGGGAACCTGCTCAGTATCCGCCAGCAGACTCTCGGGTAACGGTGCCGTGCGCCAGTCGGGTTCGCCGACTATCGGATGGTACGCGATGCATCTCCCATACGGCTCGAGGAGGGAATGGAATGCGGAAAGATCGAGAGGATTCATGGTTCCATTATGCAGTTTCCATGCTCGCCAGCACTTTCCTGTACAGGTCCTCGACGATCTTCTTCTGATCGCTGCCGGTACGCACATAATGGTCGAGTCCTGGCGCTGAGTTCACTTCCAGTACCCAGTAGAGGTCTGGCTTGTCCCCAAGGGTGCCTTCGATCATCAGATCGACGCCGCAGAAGCGGAGTCCCATATCGCTCGTGATGCTGGTCGCGATGCGCCGGAATTCCGGATGCATGTTTCTAGTAACGTCGACCGAATCGCCGCCGGTCGACAGGTTCGCGTTATCGCGAAGGAATACGCGCGTGCCCTTGGCAGGCACGGAATCAA
>CAYWEI010000019.1:4756-12244 GCA_964457265.1 uncultured Candidatus Saccharibacteria bacterium | reverse complement strand
CGGCAGTTCGGATACGTGCCGGTGTCATAGCCCAGGCTCTGGCAGGTGGGCTGGGCGGTATAGCAGTTCGGATAGGTCCCCGACTGCCCGAGGTCGGCACAGGTGGTAGGCGCATTACAAGCCGGACACATGACCGAGAAATAAGGATCGTAATACTGCTCGAAATGGTACCCATAAGGAGCACATGCCGCGTCCGGATCCCATGTTCCGCACCCGTATCCCCAATCTCCGTATACGGCTTCAGTGGGGCGAGGCGCTGCGAGCTGGATCATCGGAAGGACGACCAGGACGACTGCGGCGAGCGCGAATATATGCGTAAGTATCTTCTTTTTCATAAGGATGGCATTAGAAGATCATGCGATAGATATTGAGGCTGGCGGGAAGATGGTGGATTCGCGTGCCCGCTCCGTCATCGAGAGTATAGCTCCAGACATCCTTGCTGCCGTCCGGAAGAGGCGCCAGCAGGTACAGGCGATCATTGCTCAGAGCGAGGCTGCGCACGGTGCTTCTTACGGAAACGACAGGGGTCATGACGGTATCGGTGATACGGTACACCCTGATCTCCTTCGCCGTCGGATCGTACCAGCCGACGAGCGTCCTGTCCGGTGACAACGCGACATCCTGGATAAGCTCCGATGAATCGAGCGGCACGAGTTCCGTCGTGCTGGCGGTCGAATCAGCGAAAGCGAGGCTCGAGATGCCGTCAGCACCGATGATTCCCACTCGTTCATCATCGATGAAGAACGGCGCTTGCCCTTCTGCCACCATCCGGGCAGCTGATGTCTCCGTATCGAAGAAGGAGATGTCCCATGACTTCGTCGAAGAGCCCACGAGACTAGGCACTTGGAATGCGAAACGGGTGCCATTCGGAGAAACGGCGAGCCCCGTCGCTGCCGGAGAGATCTTCGTCATCTCCTTCCCATCGAGCTCGAGCGAGAGGGGGCTCCTGTCTGAGGTGCGCGCGATGCTTGCGACATGGTCATCGGATCGCACGATAGAGATCCGCATTCCGTCTAGCGGATAGCGTTCCCGGAATCCGAGGAAGCCTCGTTCATAAAGCACCGACTTCCCTGGCGCAGCCGATGCGAACAGAGCCGAAGAAAGCTCGGCGGGCATGGTTACGGCAGCCCATGCCTCTTCCGCTATCTCTCGGGCGTGCGCATTGTAGAGGAAGAATGCGCCGACGATGACGGCAAGCACGGCGAGGGCTGCGAGACTGCCCATGACCGCGATGAGCCACCGAGGGAGCTTGCGCTTAACGACAGGCGCAGAAGGTATCATAGGCCGCGGTTCCATGCTTACAGCATACACTGCCCGGCAGCTCTCAAAAACGGAGCTGTGGGGAGAGCAGAGGGGTCCTAATGCGCGTTGAGGAAGTCGATGTCCTTCTGGAAGCCTGCGGCCTTCGTCATCACGCTATTTCCGTAACTCTGTCCTGCGCTCGCCCAGTTCCCTCCTGCATAGTACTTCGCGGCAGCAGTGTGCTCGCTCAGGTAGGCACCTCCGCCAGCTCCGAGATCCGAAAGATACAGGCCGGTTGCCATGACTGCATGGGACGCGTTCCAGGGGTCAGCGGCGGCGACGCCCAGAGCGGCTTCGACGCGTCTTGCATATCCCTCCCAGGTAGACGGGATGAACTGCGTCGGACCCATGGCGCCGCCGTATCCTCCCGGAAGAGGGCATGATACCGGCGTCGCGGCCCAGTCACGGCCGGACGCGGCGGTTATGCGGGCGAACGGGACGGTATCGCGAGGCACCTTCATGGTTCCCGGGAATGGCGTGCCGGTATTCTTCCCTTTCCCGTCTCCCGTCTCGAGACTCGTTATGAGGCATTGGCCGACATTCTTCCCGAGATCGGATTCCTGGGAAAGGATAGCGAGAATGAGGGCCGGACGTACGCCTGTCTTCGCGGAAGCGGTCTTAGCGTACTCGACGGCAGTACCGAACTGAATGCCCTCGGTTCCGCGGAGCGGGAAAAGCTTCGCGCGTATCTGCGCTGCCGTCTGCTCCTGGACCGCATGCAGCTTGCGATACATGCCTTCCTGTCCCTTGGTGTCCGCAAGGAGCTTCTTCTTCTCGGCTTCCTTCTGCTCCACTTTCCTCTGATCAAGGATAAGCGCGGAATGCATGATCTCCTGATCGGTGCGCTGTCCTTCGAGACCCGCCTTCTCTTTCTCGGTCTGCTGCTTAGTTTCCCGAAGCTCTTCGAAGGAGAATTTCATCGATTCCTTGATGGAAGCGAACGAGTCGAGATCGCTGAAGAAATCCGAGAGGTTCTCGTTCGAGAGCACGGCCTCTACGATAGAGGAATCATCGATAGCATCCGTCTTCCGGATGATCTGCGCGAGCGATGCCTGCTCGCGAGCCTGCTTGGCAGATAGGGTTCCGAGCGTGCGTCCATGCACCTGGATGCCGGCCGAGAGCTGCTTGATCTCTACTTCCGTAGCGCGGACTTGGAGCTTGGCCTTCTTGATCTCTCCGTCAAGGATGGCGATGTCTCGGCTGAGAGAGACGCCTTGGGACGAGAGCGTGTCGATCGAAGCCTGGGTCTTCTTCATCTCCTGCTCGAGATCGGAGAGCTGGCGCTCGAGCGCCGAGCGTTGCTCGGCCGTCAGTTCGGTAGTCTGCGCTGAGAGCATAGCCGGCCCGAGGACCGTGAGCGCGCAGAGAAAGATGAGCAGGAACAATCTATTCATACCCGGCCAGTATACCAAAAAGGAGGCCGTCCGGCCTCCTCTTATCGCTCACGTACGGGAAAAGCTTACTCAGCCCCTTCCTCCGCTTCGTCCTTGCCCTTCTTCTCTACTTCGATAGCATCCATGTCCGGAGCGGCTGCGTCCTCTTCCTTCTCTTCCTCGAGGGCCTGAGCGATAGCGACGACTTCCTCGCCCTCCAGGAGGAGCTCGACGCCTGCCGGCGCCTTGAGGTCAGCTACGGTTATGCGGTCGTCGATAGCCGCGAGCATGGTGATATCCACCTCGATCTCAGTTGGAAGGTTCGCAGGAGCGGACTCGACTTCGATCTCGTGGAGGATCTTGACGAGGTTAGCGCCAAGACGGACTGCCTCGGATTCTCCGACGAATGAGAGAGGGATAGTGACCGTGACCTTCGCTCCCTTCTCCACCGCGTAGAGGTCGACGTGGCGCGGGACGCTGGTGACAGGATCGCGATCGATATTGTGGATGAGCGCCTGGATAGGCTTGCCGAGACCGGTAAGGTCGATCACCGTCGCTTCGCCGCCATGGCGGAGGAACGCTTCGAGCTCGAGACGCTGGAGCGACACCGACATTGCTTCTTGCTTCGGGCCATAGACGACTGCCGGAAGGCGGCCGTCCTTTGCGAGCTTGGCTGAGCTCTTCCCGACGATTGTGCGGGGTTCTGCTGAAAGGCTGTTCATAGTGAAAGGAGTATGCCCGAAAAGCGTTCTTCCCGCAAGAGCATGAGCATATATGCCATATTCCTTCGTTCAGTTCGCCTTGAGGACGCAGAAGTAATGGCTCGCGCAACCGAGCATGCTGCAACAGGCGTAGTTTCCGGGAGCGCAGCTCGCGTCAGTCACCGGAGAGACCGTCTCGGGCTCCCAGGCGATCCAGGCGCCCGTGACCGAATCCGTCCCGTTACAGTGGATGTCCGCGGTCCCAGAGAAGTATATATACGCGTCCCCCACGCTCCGATTAGGATCCGGGTCCCGGGGCAGGCCTTTCATATAGGGCGTGAGCAGCGTATTGAGCGCGGTGTTTCCCGCGATACCCGTTCCCGCTCCCCCGTTCAGGATATAGCCGTTCCAGCACTTCGATCCGGTAGGGACCCCGATGCAGGACGCGGCGGCTGTCGGGTAGGAACCATTATTATCCACAGCGTACAGCGCGAGAGCACTGCGAAGTTCGGTTACCTCGGTGAGACGACGCGCGTTCCTCGCCTTCCCGCGCGCAGCCGAAAGGGACGGCAGGACGATCGCGGTTATGACGCTGATGATAGCGATTACGACCAGGAGCTCGATCAGGGTGAATCCCCGGCGTACAGGAAGCCGTCTCATACGCGTCCCGGGAGTCCGTCCGCAGGCGGTCTCGGTACCGGAGGTTTCGAGATCGTCTCGAACCAGATCATCATGAACGAGACTAGGATGCAGAGGAGCGCGCCCGCGACAAGGAAGCGCCGCGCGCCTTTCGGCGTTCTCGCTAGGCCCGAGCTGCAGAGTATGTGCTCCAGTGACGAAGCAGGCGCTGCAGTCCGCGCGATCCTCTTCACGGGGTAGTCCGGATCTTCGAATTCCACGTTCATAAGATCAAGTATAGAAAGGAGTATGCCCGAAAAGCGTTCTTCCCGCAAGAGCATGAGCATATATGCCATATTCCTTCGTTCAGTTCGCCTTGAGGACGCAGAAGTAATGGCTCGCGCAACCGAGCATGCTGCAACAGGCGTAGTTTCCGGGAGCGCAGCTCGCGTCAGTCACCGGAGAGACCGTCTCGGGCTCCCAGGCGATCCAGGCGCCCGTGACCGAATCCGTCCCGTTACAGTGGATGTCCGCGGTCCCAGAGAAGTATATATACGCGTCCCCCACGCTCCGATTAGGATCCGGGTCCCGGGGCAGGCCTTTCATATAGGGCGTGAGCAGCGTATTGAGCGCGGTGTTTCCCGCGATACCCGTTCCCGCTCCCCCGTTCAGGATATAGCCGTTCCAGCACTTCGATCCGGTAGGGACCCCGATGCAGGACGCGGCGGCTGTCGGGTAGGAACCATTATTATCCACAGCGTACAGCGCGAGAGCACTGCGAAGTTCGGTTACCTCGGTGAGACGACGCGCGTTCCTCGCCTTCCCGCGCGCAGCCGAAAGGGACGGCAGGACGATCGCGGTTATGACGCTGATGATAGCGATTACGACCAGGAGCTCGATCAGGGTGAATCCCCGGCGTACAGGAAGCCGTCTCATACGCGTCCCGGGAGTCCGTCCGCAGGCGGTCTCGGTACCGGAGGTTTCGAGATCGTCTCGAACCAGATCATCATGAACGAGACTAGGATGCAGAGGAGCGCGCCCGCGACAAGGAAGCGCCGCGCGCCTTTCGGCGTTCTCGCTAGGCCCGAGCTGCAGAGTATGTGCTCCAGTGACGAAGCAGGCGCTGCAGTCCGCGCGATCCTCTTCACGGGGTAGTCCGGATCTTCGAATTCCACGTTCATAAGATCAAGTATAGAGTCGTCAGGCTCTGCTCCGAGCGTTATTCGCCGAGGGATGCTTTGGAGACGAGCTCGAGGCGCCGCAGGAGGGCCGCGCGCGCAGCAGGCTCGTTAGCGTCCTCGCCCTTCCATATCGCGAGCGCTTCTTCCTGCAGCGCTCGCGCATAGCTGAAGGTGAGCGGCCACGGCGCGTTCTTCTCTTTCGCGAGACGTACGATAGCGCGGAGATTATCGGTCGCCTGATCGGGAGTCTGGCCTCCGGACAGGAAGACGATGCCGGGCACTTCGGCGGGTACGGCCGCGAGCAGCGCAGCAAGCGTATCCTCCGCTACTTCTTCGGGGGAATCGATGCGACCGGTCCCCTTTCCTGAAAGAGCCATCGACGTCTTCACGATGATCGCAGACGGATCCGCGCATTGCTCCATGAGCTCGTGCATGCACGCAGACAGCGTCGTCTCTATGACTTCCCTGCATCGGAGACGGCTATGCATGCCGTCGAGAAGCACCTCTGGCTCGATCATCGGTACCATGCCCGCCCGCTGGACCTCGCATGCATAGCTAGCGAGACGTTTCGCATTCTCGACGATTGCCACGGCGCTCGGCAGCTGATCGCCCTCGATGGTTATGGCTGCGCGCCACTTGGTGAATCCAGTCGCATGCCGCGCGTGATAATCAGTCAGGCGTTCAGGCAGGCCCAGGAGCCCCTTCGTTATGCTCTCCTTCGGAGACTCGGCGATGGGCTCGAGCCCTTCATCCACCTTGATGCCCGGAATGATGCCCTTGCCCGCGAGCAATGCTGCGAACGGCGTGCCATCATCGGCCTTCTGCTCGAGCGTTTCCTTATAGAGGATCACGCCGGATACGTAGTCTTCGAATCCGGGAGCAGCCAGGAAGAGATTCCTGAACTTCCGGCGCATCTCTTCTCCGGTCGGGATGCCGAATGCCTCGAGCCGTTTCTTATCAGCGCTCTCGACGCTCTCGTCAGCGGCGAATATCCCCTTTCCGGGCGCGACGAGCGTGCGAGCGATGTCTTGGATGTCAGTCATGCGAGAAGTATAGCAGTTTGCAGCTTGCAGCCTGACGCTTATAGTGAGGAGCATGGACAACGCAGTTCCCTATCAGCTAACGGATCAGACTTCCCGCATATGAGCCTAGATTTTCTCGCCATCGGCGACATCGTGACGGAACCCTTTATCAAGCTCAAGGATGCGCACATCACATGCAGCATAGATAAGGAACGCTGCGAGATATGCATGCGGTTCGGCGATAAGATCCCCTATGAGTACGCAGTGCTCGCGGTCGCGGTAGGCAACGCATCGAACGCGGCGGTCGCCGCTTCGAGACTCGGCCTCTCGTCATCGCTCCGCGCATACGTGGGAGATGATCGCTACGGTGCAGAATGCCTCGAGAAACTGGCTGAGGAGAAGGTAGGGACCGAATATATGGTCACGGAACCGGGGAAAGCCTCGAATTATCATTACGTCCTCTGGTATGAGAGCGAGCGCACCATACTGGTGAAGCACGAAGATTTCACGTATACGGTCCCCGAGCTCGCCGAGAGCCCGCGATGGATGTACCTTTCCTCGCTCGCGGAAAACTCGCTCCCGTATCACGAGGCGCTCGCCCGGCTGCTCGAGAAGCATCCGGACACCAAGCTGGCGTTCCAGCCGGGAACGTTCCAGATGAAGCTGGGGGCGCAAGCGCTCGCTCCTCTGTACGCGCGCACGGAGATATTCTTCTGCAATAAGGAAGAGGCTGAACGGATCCTCGGCCTCCCCGGAGGTACGCAGGTCACGGACCTCCTCGACGGGCTGCGGGCGCTCGGCCCGAAGATCGTCGTCATTACCGACGGACGCAAGGGAGCCTATGCGCTCGAAGGCGACCGGAAAGTATCCGTACCTATGTATCCGGATGCCCGGGCACCTTTCGAGCGCACGGGCGCCGGCGACGCATTCGCTTCTACGGTAGTCGCCGGAATGGCATCGGGACTCTCTTTCGACGAGGCGCTTCTGTGGGGACCGATAAACTCCATGTCGGTCGTGCAGGACGTTGGCGCGCAGAAGGGATTGCTCACCCGTGCGCAATTGGATGAGTACGTCCGGAACGCGCCGGAAGGATACGAGATACGGGACCTGGCGTAGAATCGATCCTGCACGGCACGAAGAAGGGCCCCCGATGGGGGGGCGTGGTGTGGCGGTGGGGCGGGCGGCGCTCCCTGTTGGTGGGGATCGGTGCCGTGCTCATCACTGGCACGGCCATGGTCCTCCTTGCGCCGGACCGTGTCCTTCGACAGGGACTCGAACAGTCGCAAATCTT
>CAYWEI010000019.1:3382-4746 GCA_964457265.1 uncultured Candidatus Saccharibacteria bacterium | reverse complement strand
GTACGGCCGGAAGGCGCCGGAAGGATACTAGATACGGGACCTGGCGTAGAATCGATCCTGCACGGCACGAAGAAGGCCCGCCTATGGCGGGCCTTCTTCTGCCTGTCGTGAGACGGAGAGCCGCTGGCTAGTTCCCTGCGTCAGGAAGCAGGAATCCGAGCTGTCCTTGTCCTGCGACTTCCGGGTCGACGCTCTGCGCGACGTCCATGATGAGGAGCGTCGCTCCTGTCCCGAAGAGCGTGATGACGAGCGATGCGATATACATGCTTATCTTCCTTCCTTTCATAGTGAATCGTTACGTATAAGGGCACTGGCCGACGACGCGATATGCACTGATGATAACCCATAGTGCTCCATGAGTTCCTCCGGTGTCCCCGACTGGCCGAACGTATCCTTGAGTCCCAGTCGCAGCACGGGCACGGGATATTTCTCTGACAGGCACTCCGCTACAGCGCTTCCGAAGCCGCCTGCGACCTGATGCTCCTCGATAGTGACCACGCGCCCTGCCCGCCGCGCGGCGCTCATGAGCGCTTCCTCATCGAGCGGCTTCACCGATGGCATGTGCAGCACGATAGACTCGATGCCTTCGCTCGCGAGCGTGCGCGCCGCGAGCAAGGCTTCGTATGAAAGAGAACCGGTCGAGACGAGCGCCACCTTCGGCTGAGCGCCTGCCTGCGCATCCCAGAGCATGAGCGCCTTCCCGGGCATGAACGGGCTTTCAGGCGTAGTGAATGTCGGCACGGCGCTCCGGCCGAAGCGTATGTATACCGGACCCGTATGCGCAGCGGCCCACACTACCGCCTTCGCGGCCTCTTCCGCATCGCCGGGATTAAGGACCGTCATATTCGGAAGCATGCGCATGAGGCCGAGATCCTCGAGCATCTGATGCGTCGCGCCATCCGGACCTACGGAAACGCCCGCGTGCATCCCGCACACGATCACGTGACGCTCGTTGAGCGCGATAGTGGTACGGATCTGCTCGTAATTGCGTCCGGGACTGAACGCGGCGTAAGACGCGATGAAAGGCACCTTTCCGGCAGCGGCGAAGCCGCTGCCGAGCGCAGCCATGTTCTGCTCGGCGACTCCTACCTCGATGAACCGGTCAGGGAACTCTTTCTCGAACCACTCGGCCCGCGTCGATTCCTTGAGATCCGCGCAGAGCACGACGACATTGGAGTCCTTCTTCCCAGCCGCGACCGTACCGAGCCCGAAGCCGTCACGGGTCGGCTTCTTCTCTATGTCGGCACCGAAGAGGTCCGGCGAGAGCTTTGCATCAGGATTGATCATGCTCGTTGTAGTGTACCGCGCCGAGTGACCACTATCACGGCGAACGCTGCGTTCGTGATGACGAGCGAGAGCGGATA
>CAYWEI010000019.1:0-3282 GCA_964457265.1 uncultured Candidatus Saccharibacteria bacterium | reverse complement strand
GCGGTGACGCCGGTGACCCAGGCGCCTGCCCCGCCGCCGGCTGCGAGCTGCGCAGTGAAGGCTATGCCGGTCAGCAGGGCCCAGATGAGCCAGGAGAACACGTGCGGCTTAGTCTTCTTCTGCAGGATATCGCGGAAGTACGGGTAGTAGCCGATGAACCCGATCAGCACGGCTATCGTGGAAATGGCGACTCGCGGATCAGGCATACTCGTGAGGGACGCGGCCAGCCCCCGTCCGGAGCGCCTGCATGAAGCGCTTCGCTTCTTCGGCGGTCGGCGGCTTGCCGTGCCACGTGTAATCGAATTCGATCTCAGGCACCCCCTTGCCAGGGATCGTATGCGCGATTATGACTACCGGCTTCGCGAAGATCGACTTCGCTTCATCAGCGGCGCCGATGAATGCGCGGATGTCGTGACCGTTCGTCTCGAGCACGTGCCAGCCGAACGCTTCGTATTTCGCACGGAGCGACTCGAGCGGCATGACGTCTTCAGTCATGCCGTCGATCTGGATATTGTTGCGATCGATGACTGCGGTGAGCCGGTCCAGCTTCTCCTTCCCTGCCCACATTACCGCTTCCCACACGTTCCCTTCGTCCTGCTCTCCGTCTCCCATGCACACATATACCTGATTGTGCTTTCCGTCCATGCGGAACGCGTACGCGAGAGCTGCCGCTTGCGAAAGGCCTTCGCCGAGCGGCCCTGACGTGGTCTCTAGGCCAGGTAAGCGCAGCCGTTCCGGATGGCCTTGCAGGCGCGAGCCGAACTTGCGCAGCGTGAGGCACTCCTCGACCGGGAAATATCCCGCGTGCGCCATCGCGCTGTAGCGGACCGGCACGATATGCCCGTTGGAAAGGATCAATCGATCCCGCTCTTCCCATTCAGGATTCCGAGGATCGTGCGCGAGTATATGGAAATAGAACGCAGCGAATATGTCAGCCATGCCTAGGGGACCTGCCGTGTGCCCGGAACCTGCCGCTACCAGCATGTCCAGTATCGTCTCGCGTATCGCTTCCGCCTTCTCTTCGATGCGGAGCACGTCCTCGTCAGTAAGAGCCATGACCGAAGTATACAATGCCCGCGGACGGCACAGCGCCGTTCTTACTCGTATAGCCCGTACGTCTGCGCGATAGCGTTCAGCGAGCGCAGCTCGGCAGCGAGATCCGGCGCCTTCCAGAGAGCGGAACCCACGACGAGCCGCGAGACGCCCGCCGAAAGGAGCTGGGCCGCATTCGCGCTGCTCACGCCGCCGTCCACCTGCACCGGCACACGCGGATGCAGCCGCCTGAATGCCTTTATCCGCTGCAAGGTCCGGGGGTCGAACGGCTCTCCCTGATGCCCTATCTGCCGCACTCCCATGAATTGCACGTACGCGATGTTCTCGAGATACGGCTCGATGAACGAGATCTCCGTCTCGGTATGTATCGCGAGCCCGAGCGATAGGAGTTCGGGCACGAAATCCTTGTCATGCCCGTACACCTCCTTCGTGTCCTGTATGAAACGGCCGAGGAAGCGGGTGCTCTCCGCATGCACCGTGAGGCGGGTCGCGCAGAGGCCGATATATGACCCCGAAGCGGATTCCGGATCCGAGCTCATGAGATCGATCTCGATGCGGAACTCGTCGCAGTGCGGGAACATCTCTCCTGCAGCGAGCATCTTCGAAGGCTCGGACGGATCAGTGGAGTAAGGCCATGACGCAGGTCCCGCGAACCGTCCGTCGACGATATCGATCTGCACGTCCGAACACAGTCCGGACAGCCGCGCGAGCTTGTCCTCCAGGTCCTTGCGGGACGTCGGCACGATTGCCGGTACGATGACTCCCATACAGGAATAGTAGCAGCTAGGAGCGTCAAGGCGATGACTTATGAACCCGGCGGCAATCCTCCTAGAACTTCCCTATGCGGCGGACATGCCGCGCAGCGCCTTCGAACGGAGTCTCGATGAAGAGGCGCACCGCTTCCTTGGCATCGTCCGCGGAGAGGAATCGGGCCGCGAGAGCCAGCATATTCGCATCATTATGCTCTCGCGTGAGGCGCACCATATCGAACCCGTCGAGCCCCGGCGCGCCTTCCGCATCTACCGCGGAGATAGCGGTCGCCTGCCCGTAGAAGAGTGCGCAGCGCGCGCCTTTCACGCGATTGGCGCACATCGCTTCTCCCTGGCCGGAGCCGCCTATCACGATGCCGATGGTGCCGGGAGTCGCAGCTACCTTCTGCGCGCACGGCACGACCATGTCAGGGTAATCATCCTCAGGCGAGAGTTCCTGAGCGCCCATGTCCTCTATCTCGTATCCCAGCATTCCCGCATATTCGATAAGCTCGTATTTGAGGGCGAATCCCGTATGATCGGCGGCGATGAATATCTTCATATGAGGTAAGGATTCCACGGATGCGGGATTTATGAAAGGGCCCTGTCCCCGACAGGGTTGCGCCGGATGAGCCTGTTATTCCTTCTGATAGCGGTAGGCGATCGAAGACACGGTCTGCAGTACCGCAGGCAGCCGATCGAGATCCGGCCCGCGCGTCATCACGCAGAGTATGTAAGGCCGGCCCGGCACGTAGACGATGCCGCAGTCATGGAGCTGATCCATTCCTTGCACTTCCCGCTCGCCGAACTTATGAGCGACATCGATATCCTCGGGTATCCCGGCCACTATGCCGTCCCGATACTCGGTGCGGGTAAGCAGAGCGAGCGAGCGCTCCGAATTCTCCGGAGACAGGTACGTCGCGTTATAGAGCAGCCGGAAGAAAGAAGCGTACTCATGGACCTGGATAGAGTAATCCTTCCTCGGATCCGGCGAATCGAGCCCCAGGTCGGTATAGGTCTGCGCGACCTGCTCCTGCCCGAGCGTTCGATAGAGCAGCACGGCGGCGCTGTTATCCGAAGTAGTGATCATCGTCTCCAGAAGCTCCGCTGCAGGATACGTGCTTCCATATGTCAGCTTCTTTCGCGGCGCGATGAGCTGCGTCACTTGAGGGCTCGCGTTCTCGTATACGATAGGGACCGCGAGCACTGAAGGATCGGTCTCGGCCTTCCTGAAGAGGCTCATCATCAGAGGGACCTTGAGGAGACTGCTCGGAGAGAACGTCTCCTCGCCATGTATGCCGAACCATGGACCGTTGCTGAGATCCCGGAAATATACGGAGACCTGCGCTACGGTACCCGCGGCTTTCTGCGAATCGATATACTTCGTCATCTCCTGCTCCATGTCATGCACCTTTGACGGGAGCGGGGATTCGAGATCCGCGCATGAGAGCAGCGGATTGATGTGCCGATATTCGCTCTG
>CAYWEI010000018.1:0-12463 GCA_964457265.1 uncultured Candidatus Saccharibacteria bacterium | reverse complement strand
ATAATTCTTGACAAAAACGCCCCCTCCCCAATCCGCGGCTTATAAAATGGGCGAGGGGGGGCGGGGGCGCTTTACCCACCGCCGCACCTAACCTATGAAGCGCGACAGCTGTCGCGTCTTCCGGACCAGCGCCACCAGAGGCCTGTGTGGCCTCTGTAGTCTTCCTGAATCTCCGGCTCGCTGTACCAGATGGTCGCGACTTTGCGGCCATTGGCTGCGAGCTGGTAATCGAAGTGTTGAACGCCCATAGCATGGGTGCTTTCACCGGTCTTCTTGACCAAGCAGACAACGACCCGGTTACCCGGATTATTTGCAAGTGCAAGAGGGACCTTGATGGCCCACCAGCCCGGCGACACTCGGAAACTGCCAAGCTTAAGGCTAGGCAGACCGAACCACTTCGGAATCCAATCCGTCGGACAACGGTTCGGCAGACTGTCAGTGAGATCCTTGAACGGGATCCCAGTGAAGTCTTTTCCTCCTCCTGGAGCAGGACCGCTGGCGGAAATCCGGCAACGGCCTTCAGGCTGAGGGGGACCGAGCACGTGCACTACCGCATATGCGTCGTCGTTCTTCACCTCGAAAAGCACATACGCGCATTCGAGACGAGCTTCGACTCGTTCATTCCGGCGACCCGCAAGATTGTTGCAGACGTCGGGCAGGATGGCCTCGTAGGTCACTTGATCGACAACGACGATCCACCGGCGAGCCGGCGCCGCGAACTCCATGTTCTTAGCAGGCTGGTTTTTGAAATCGACCAGCACATCGCGCCAGAGCCCCTTGGAGCCCGTGCGCATGAAGTCGAGGCGATCGCCTTTGACGAGCACGTAGCGCTCAGGCGTCTCCTTCATCTTAGCGATCATCGCTTGAATCGCTTCTTCAGGCCATCCGGCCCTACGGAAAACGTTCGGAGCGTCTATGATCGCAGCTTTCGGTGAAGGATAAGCTGGGTCAGCGTTGAAGTACTGCCAACGCGCAAGCGCATTGGCCGCTCCGCCATACATGACTGCAGGCAGCGCGACGAGGGCCGTTCCGAGAAGAAACATTCTTCTGTTCATGGTTTTCTCTCCCTATGTTGCGCCGCCCGAGAATCGGGGGCGACTTGGTTGAAGGAACAGATGGCCTAGTCTGTGTATTGCAGCGACCTATCCGGCAACGAGACTAGCTCGCGAGCGGATAGCTCCCTACAAGGTCCGCTTCCACGATGAAGCGGCTGGTCTTCTTTCCGAACGAATCGCAGGTCGCGAGCGTGAGCATGTGTCCGGTCTTCGTGAGCGGGATCGCTGCTGACTCGGCGTCAGCCTGCGCGACCTGCGTCACAGAATATACGTACTTCTTGGTCGCGCTGTACACCGTGATCGTGTCTCCCTTCTTGAGTTCCTGGATGCCGTTGAACGCCTTGAACGCCTTGTTGTTCACGACAGGCAGATAGCTGGAGTGACCGAAGAGGATCACGTTGCCCTCGCTGCCGAGCTTGGCCGAAGTAGGATAACGGACCGCGCCCGTCATGAGACCCTCATCGAGCACGGCGACATCCGTGGATTCCGGATTCTTGATCGAGACGTCGATACCGATGCTCGGGATCTCGACACGGACCGGATTCTCCGGATCGGCCGCTATGACCGATGCCGCTAGCGATGCAGCAGGCACTTTCACATCTTCCTTGACTGCGGATTCGACCGGATCCGGGACCAGGTCGAGCGTCGCGAGCGTGGAGAACGATATGAAGAACACGGCCAGGAAGGAAGCGAGGAAGCTCCATTTCCTGTCATATGCCCGGCCTGAGGCCCGGATAAGCTTTACCATGTGTGTTACTGCTGCCATACGCGTATGAGCATCATTACACATTCAACTACTTTGTCAAGAGCACCCCTTCCGGGCGGGCTCCCCCTGTCCTCTCTGCGCTTCAGAGTACATTCAGCTACATGAACTTCTCCTGAAGGGTCCTGCTACCGGGTAGTTGACAAAAGAAATGGATATGGTAAACATGTGGCATATGGAAACGACAACAACCCGAACCACCACAAGCGCACCTGCTCGCCAGGCGGTCGTGAACAGCTTCGCGATCGTGGGCTTCATCGTGCTTATCATCCTGGGCATCATGCTCGCCGTATATGCCGCGAGCTTCGTGCCTAAGGCCGTCTCGCGCATAGGCGCCGCGGCCGTCTACCTCACGTCATCCTTCTCGGAAGACGGAGGCGAGAGCCAGCTCGAGGTAGTCCCTCCTCCCTCTTCGGAGAGCGTGCCGTTCGGCAACGATGTCATCGTCGCGACGACTACTGCGACCACGACTACGACCGGGACTGCGCAGCAGCCACCGGCTCCCGTCAGGGCAGGTACGCCGGTCCAGACTTCGTACCAGGTTCCGGTAAAGGTCCCGGTCGCGCTCTCAGGCCTTCCTGACCTCACCGTCGAGATAACCGCTATCGGCTACCTCAGGACTTCGGATACGGACTCGTTCGTCCGATCTAACGAGGTTCCCGACAACAAGCGCGGCGCAGTCAAGTTCGCCATCATCAACCGCGGCACCAATACGTCCGGCACGTTCAAGTTCGATGCCAAGCTCCCTACCACTTCGAGCAGCTTCACGTTCACCAGCGGCAAGCAGCAGTCCCTGAAGCCAGGAGACCGTATCGACTACGTACTCGGTTTCGATCGCGCCAAGAGCGGCAACGATCGCGAGATCCGCATCACCGTCGATGCCGACCGGGATGTCCGCGAGTCCAACGAGAGCAACAACACCGATACCGATACCGTCGATATCGAGAAGTAATTCTCCCGACTTATCCTCTACGAAAGCGCCTCGACCTTGAGGCGCTTTCGCATATGCCCTTGCTCGCCATGATAAAATATCCTGCATGAAGCATGTATGGAGATGCTCAGCCTCTCGAGAGAAGAGTCATCCGAAGGGCTTCACACTCATCGAACTGCTCGTGGTCATCGCAATAATCGGCGTACTCTCTTCGGTAGTGCTCGCTTCCCTCAATACCGCACGCGAGCGCGCACGGGACGCACGTCGCATGTCCGACGTCGATACCATACTGAAAGCGCTATCGCTCTACGCGCTCGATCACGAAGATTATATGGGTACCGGAAGCGGCTTCGGTTCTGGCGGAAACGGGTCCGGCTGGTTCAATATTCTCTATTCCGGAACCACTGCGAGCATGGGAAGTCGTCTAAAGGAGGCGGGGTACACGCCGCAGGAAATCATCGACCCCACCGGCGCCAAGACTTCAAGCCCGGGAGACCAGAATCACACATACATGAAATATAGCTGCAGTACGGGGACCTACGTCTTCGCGAGCCTGGATGGGTCACCTCGGTTCGTGGACGGTCCGACCAATGGAACCTGCTGTTCCACCTGCGACACCAGCTACGGCATGAACTATTGGCGCCGTCTGTAGACAGCAGGGATACTATCGTGAGCCTGCGGAAAGCCTTGCGAGCTTTTCACGTACAGTTATACGTCCAGATTCGCCAGCTTCGCGTTGCTTTGGATAAAGGACTTGCGGCTCGGCACGTCGGTACCCATGAGGACATCGAAGATGCGGTCCGCTTCCTGCGCGTCATCGACGGTCACGCGCTTGAGGATGCGTCGCGCGGGATCCATGGTGGTCTCCCAGAGCTCGGACGGATTCATCTCTCCGAGACCCTTATAGCGCTGTATGGAAACCTTAGCGCTCGCCTTCTTCGCTACCGCTTCGGTCTCCTCGGATTCTTCTTCCTCCTCCTCGATGTCATCGTTGGCGTCGACGGCCATATCAGCATCCTTCCCGAGGAGACGACTCTTCTCCTCGTCGGAGTAGGCGTACATGACCTCCTTCCCGCGCTTTATCTTGTAGAGCGGCGGCTGCGCGATATAGATGAATCCGCCATCGATGATCGGACGGAAATGGCGATAGAACAGCGTAAGCAGGAGCGTGCGTATGTGCGCTCCGTCGACGTCCGCGTCAGTCGCGATGATGATCTTGTGATAGCGGAGCTTGGAGAGATCGAAGATATCCCCGATAGCCGTACCCATGGCGACTACCAGGTTACGGATCTGCTCGGAGGCGAGCATCTTGTCGAGGCGCGCCCGTTCGATGTTCAGGATCTTTCCGCGGAGCGGGAGGATGGCCTGGATGCGGCGATCCCGGCCCATCTTGGATGAGCCGCCTGCCGAGTCTCCCTCCACGATGAACAGCTCCGAGTCCTCCGCGAGCTTGCTCTGGCAATCGGCCAGCTTTCCAGGCAGCGTCATGCCCTCGAGCGCGCCCTTGCGGAGCACCGAATCCTTGGCGGCCTTAGCGGCCTTGCGAGCCTTGAGTGCCAGCAGCACCTTATTGATGATGGCGCGTCCGTCGTCAGGATTCTCTTCGAGGAAGGTCGCGAAAGCGGAGCCGAAGACGCTCGCAACCGCACCCTGCGCCTCGACGGAGCCGAGCTTGCCCTTGGTCTGCCCTTCGAACTGGATCTCGGGCATCTTCACCGACACCACGGCAGTGATGCCTTCGAGAGCATCGTCTCCGGTGAAGTTCTCTTCGCTCTCCTTGAGTATGCCCGCAGCACGGCCATAGGTGTTCAGGGTGCGCGTAAGCGCGGTCTTGAAGCCGGTGATGTGGGTACCGTGCTCAGGATTATAGATATTGTTCGCGAACGCCATCAGGCGCGGCGAGAGGTCGTCAGTGTATTGGAGCGCCACCTCGACAGCCACATCGCCATCGTTAGAGTCGATATAGAAGATGTTCTTGTGCGCGGCAGCCTGGTGCTTATTGTAGAAACCGATGAGCGAACGCAGTCCGCCTTCGAAGTAGAAGGACATGCTCGGGCAATCGATGCCGGTCTTATAGAGATAGACCGCGCTCTCGTAATCGACGTCTGTCGCGGCGCGGGCATCGATGACGGAGATGCGCGTCCCCTTCACGAGATACGCCTGCTGTCGCAGATGCGCGACGATCTTCTCCCAGTTCCAGTTGATGCCGTCCTTGAAGATGGTCGCGTCAGGCTTGAAGATGACCATCGTGCCCTTGTGGGTCGTCTTGCCGATCTGCTTGACCTTCGCTTTCGCCTTGCCGATCTCGTACTCCTGCATATGCATGAAGCCGTCCGTATGGACTATGACTTTCGTATGCGTCGAGAGCGCGTTCACCACCGAAGCGCCGACGCCATGGAGACCTCCCGAGACCTTGTAGCCGGACTCCTCCCCGCCGAACTTTCCGCCGGCATGGAGCGTCGTCATGATCGTCTCGAGAGCGGAGACCTTCGTCTTCGGATGGATGCCGACCGGGATGCCGCGACCGTTATCGATGACGCGCACGTACCCGTCCGGAAGCAATGCTACCTCGATATCATCGGCGAAGCCGCCCATCGCCTCGTCGCGGGAGTTATCGAAGATCTCCCAGATGAGATGGTGCAAGCCGTCAGGGCCCGTCGTCCCGATATACATGCCGGGACGCTTGCGGACCGGCTCGAGTCCCTCGAGCACCGAGATGGAGGACGCGTCATAGGTACCGCTCTTCGCAGCTGCTTTAGCCTTTGTTTTGGGCTCTTTTTCCTCACTTCCTTTCGCCATATCGTTACATGAAGTATATCACGGCAAGCGCCAGAGATGGAGCTACGGGTGTCCCCTCGATCAGCCGGAATAAGCGGCTAGGCAAGGACGGGCCTTACGCAAGCGCCAGGGTCCGTCCTTGCTACTTACCGCACCTGCCAGCCCTCTTTAGCGTCGAGCGTTTCCGTGATGCGCTGCATGGCAGGATCCAGATCAGTATCCGCGAGGGTCCGTTCCTTGGATTCGAATACCAGCCGGAACGCATAGGAGATACGTCCTTCCTTCTCGAACCGGTCGAAGAGGTCGATACGCGCGAGAAGCTCGCCGGCAGAGCCGATGATAGCGTTCGCCGCTTCGCTCTCGCTCGTTCCGGCAGGCGTCCACGCCGCGATATCCCGCAATGCGAAAGGATAGAGCGAGAAAGGCTGATAGGGTTCGAGCGCCACCGTGACGGGAGCGTATTCGCTGCCCAGCTTCTCGAGATTAAGCTTCGAGAGATTCACCTCGAGCATCTGCCCGTCGAGACTGAAGCGGCAGGCTCCGGGGACGCCGAGGAGTTCCTGCTCCAGGGTCGCCGCGTTCTCCTTGATGATGCTCGCTGCCTGCTTCCCTGCGAGGTCGATGACTCCCATCGAGAGGAACAGGGACTCCTCGCTTTTCGTGAATACGGTTCCGATCTCGAAGAGCTTGAGTACAGGTACGGTCCCGACAAGCCTGGGCGCTACCGATCTGCCCCGTTCGAGCGCGTCGCGCATATTCGGCAGCAGCGATGGACGCAGATACGGCTTATCGCTCGCGAGCGGATTCTCGAGCTCGATCTCGCCCTCTTTCGAGAAGGACGGAGTAGATACTTCCGAATATCCGCGCTCGATGAGGAAGTCGCGCACGGCTTCGATGCCGCGGAAGCGTTCCTGGTCCGGGATACGTTCGAGAGGAGGCAGTTCAGCGGACTCGATGCGATCGTAGCCGAGGATTCGGCCTGCTTCTTCGACCAGGTCCTCTGGGATCAGGAGATCTTGCCGTTCGATAGGAGGAAGGACCGTGAACGTCTCTTCGACTTCAGTATAGGAAAGGCCGAGCCGATCATACGCGCTCTTCACCTCGTCGAGCGTGAAGCGCGATCCGAGAAGGCCGTTGATGCGGGAGAGGGGTACGGATACCGGAGACACGCTGAGGGATGCCGGATTCACATCGACCACGTCCACGACTTCGCCGTTCGCTATATCCCGGATCATCGCCAGCACGTCACGCATGCCCACGCTCGCGAGCGCAGGCGAGAGACGGTTCTGGAAGCGGAGAGAAGCGTCCGTCCAGAGCTTGAGCGATTGAGCCGCATGGCGTACCAGCGTCCCCTCGAAATTCGCGGATTCGATGATGATATCGGTGGTGGCTTCAGTGATCTCTGCGGCATCGCCTCCCTTCACCCCTGCGATGCCGATAGGGCGCCCTGCGTTCGCATCCTCGATGATAAGGGTGCCGCCGGGGAGCTGATAGGCATCGCCTGAGAGCGACGTGATAGGCTCTCCTTCCCTCGCCCCTCGCACGGCTATCGCGTACTTCCCTTCGCGGGCCGTGAGCTTTCCCGCATCGAAGGCATGCAGCGGCTGTCCCACGTCGAGCATGACGTAATTCGTCGCATCCACGACGTTATTGATAGAGCGCTGCCCTACCGATTCGAGCGCTTCCTTGAGCCATGCGGGCGACGGCCCTACCGTGACTCCTCGCACGAGCGCGCTCATATAGCGCAGGCACTTCCCGCTGTCTTCGATGGCTACTTCGAGCAGATCGGCAGCCGGGTAGGCCGGAAGCTCCGTGCGGAGCGGATCCCGAGACAGAGGGAGGTCGAGTACCGCGGAAAGCTCGCGAGCGATGCCGCGATGCGAGAGCGCATACGAGGCGCGGTCAGGAAGCACCTTCACGTCGAGCAGGTCGCCTGCGGCCTCTTCGATCTCGAAGGCATGGAACGTAAGCGCATCGGTGATGGTACCGAGCTCAGGAAGCGGAGCGTCGAAATATCCTTGGAGCCACTTGAGGGAGACTTTCATGCTTATGAGGCGGCTCCCGTGAAGCCGTGGGTGAAGCGGACGTCGCCTGCATGGAAGAGACGGACATCGGATACGCCGTACTTCGCCATGACGAGACGCTCGATGCCGACGCCGAACGCGAACCCCTGGTATTTCTCCGTATCCACGCCGGCATTGCGAAGGACTGCCGGGTGCACCATGCCGGCACCCATCACTTCCAGCCACCGCCCGCCCTTCCCGGGGGCTTCGAACCAGACGTCTACCTCGACTCCCGGCTCGACGAACGGGAAATAGCTCGGGCGGAAGCGTATCTTAGTGCCCGAGCCCAGATACTCGCGGAAGAAACGCTCGAGCGTTCCTTTGAGATGCGCGAGCGTCACATCTTCTCCGACGGCGAGCCCTTCGCACTGATAGAACTGCGCTTCATGCGTCGCGTCGGTCGCTTCATTGCGGAAGACCTTGCCCGGGACGATCACTCTATACGGCGGCAGCTTGCCCTGCTGCATCTTCTCTTCCATATAGCGCACCTGGGCGCCCGAAGTCTGCGTACGGGGTACGCGTCGCGGGTCTTCCTTCGTCCAGAAGGTGTCCTGCATATCGCGCGCGGGGTGGTCCGCCGGGATATTGAGCACATTGAAATTGTAATGCTCCTGCTCGAGCTCGGGACCCTGCGCGATATCGAATCCCATGCGCGCGAAGATCGCGGCGATATCGCGTGATGCTGCTGCTATCGGATGCAGGTGGCCGGGGTGCATGACTGTCTCAGTATACAGCCTACTTCCTAGAAAAAATAGGCGTATTTGCTATACTTCAGAGTACCTTACGGGACCATGAGCTTAGAATTCCTAGCCTATCCGTTCATCTTCATGGGTCTCTATTTCGAGGTCTTCATGCTCCTGATGTTCCTCTCCGGAGAGGCGCGCGGGAGGAGGAACCGGAAGCCAGGGTTGATCGCCCCGCCGGTCGCTATCATCGTCCCCTGCTGGAACGAAGGCCGCACCATCGAAGGCACAGTGCGCTCCTTGCTCGCGCTCGACTACCCCGAAGAGAAGCTGCGCATCATCCTCGTGAATGACGGCTCCACTGACGATACGAAGGAGGTGATGGATTCGTTCCGCGGCTATCCGCAGGTGACCGTGATCCATAAGGAGAACGGGGGGAAGCATACCGCTATCAACGCGGGCATCGAGATCGCGAAGGATTCGGAATTCATCGGATGCCTCGATGCCGACTCATTCGTCGCCCCGGATGCCCTGCGGGAGATCATCCCCTGTTTCGAGGATCCGAAGGTTGCAGCCACGACGCCTGCCATGTCGGTCTTCCAGCCGAAGAACCTGCTCGAGCAGATGCAGAACGCCGAATACATCATCGGCATCGCGGCACGTCATGCGCTCTCAGCGGTGAACGGCATCTACGTGACGCCAGGCCCCTTCTCGTTCTACCGCCGCAGCGTGCTCGAGCAGATCGGCGGATTCCGCCATGCGCATCAGGCTGAAGACATGGAGATGGCGCTCCGCATGCAGCGCGCGGGCTATGAGATCGAGAACGCGCCGCGAGCCCGGGTCTATACCAAGGTTCCCCGTTCCGTTCCCCGTCTCATCAAGCAGCGCACCCGCTGGACCACCGGCTTCCTGCGCAACGTGATGACCGATTATCGCGACCTCGTAGGGAACCCTCGCTACGGCATCCTGGGACTGATGGTGCTCCCGCTGGGATTCGTAGCCATCGTCGGCGGCGCGCTCCTGTTCCTCGTGGCGATCGTATCGCTCGTCATGAGCCTCGCCAACACGTACGACGTCACCAGCGGGGTCCCTCTCTCGTACACTCTCATGCCTCGCTTCTCTCCTGAGTGGTTCTATCTGCCTGCCACGTTCATCCTCCTCCTGAGCATCGTCGTCGGCATACTTTCCGTGTCGCTCGTCTTCATCGGGCGCCGGGTTTCCGACACGCCAGCTAAAGTCGTGCTCGGCATACTCGCTTATACCTTCGTCTACGCTTTCATAGCTCCTTTCTGGCTCATGCGCTCGATGTATGATGTCCTTACCGGAAAGCGCAGGGCTTGGCGCTGACCTGAGCTCTTGCCTTATTCATCCCTAACGCTTCCTCCATGTCGCTCGCTACCAGAAACGCCCTCCTCGCTCTCGCCATAACCGTCGCCATCATCGGGACGATTGTGTTCGCCATCAACCGGCTTGATCAGGAACGCATCGCGGAACTCGATGCCCTGCAGAGCCAGCTGGCCACCGACACGCTCTCTATCGAGACTCAGTTCTCGCTGCTCGAGAACGCTCCCTGCGAGGACTTGGCGAGCGGCACGGTGCTTACGCAGGAAGTGTCTTCTCTCGGCGACCGGCTGGGTCAGGCGGAGTCTCGCCTCGGCAGCAGCAATGCGGAAGTGATCCGTCTCAAGAAGCAGTACACGCTCCTTCAGATCCGCGACTATCTCCTTAACAAGCGGCTCGCCAAGACATGCGGCACCCAGCCCGTCACCGCCCTCTACTTCTACTCGAACATCCCGGGCAGCTGCGCGGATTGCGACCGCGCGAGCTACGCGCTTTCCTATCTCCGCCAGCAGTATCCGGCCCTGCGCGTCTACTCGTTCGACTATGACCTCGATCTCGGCGCGCTCCGGACCCTCGTCACGGTAGAGAAAGTCGATGAGAACTTCCCTGCTTTCGTGATCGAAGGAAAGCGCTCCTATGGCTTCACTGACCTGGAGGAATTCGAGAAGCTCTTCCCGAAGGCGCTCTTCGCGACCAGCACGGCTACTACTACGAGCACGACTACGAAGAAGAAATAGCAGCGCTCGAACCCTGCGAGGTGATGTCGCCTTCGCTGCTCACCGAATGGGCCCCATGCAGTTTCCTATCGCCTCCCGCAAGTCGGCTGAAACCGCATCGCCCATTCGGTTCCGCGGCTCATGCGCATCACCTCTCCGGATTCTCATACCATGGGGTGTAGAAGAAAGACCGGCCCTAGGGCCGGTCTTTCTTCTTCATGGAGCCGGGGGCGAGGATCGAACTCGCGAAACCTCCGCATTACAAGTGCGGCGCTCTACCAACTGAGCTACCCCGGCAAATGAGCGAGCGGGAATAGCGATATCATCGTCATTCCTGCGAGCGAATGCCGCCGGGGAAAGCTTACGTACCCCGGCGATTCACCTACCCTACCACATACGAAACCTGTCACCCAGCCGGACGGGCAGGAATCAGCCGAGATCGGCTTCGCCGGCCGCCTTCTGGCTGCGCTTGCGCGGCATTCCCTTCCTTCCGGCAGCTCGTGCGTGCCTCAGCGCGAGCCTCACGCGCACTAGCGCTCGTTCGAGCACGCTCGAAGTATCGTCGGCGGCGTCTGCGTGATGGCGCCGTTCGCGCAAGCTCTTCACGGCGCGCGTGAGCAGGCGCTCGAGGTACCGGACGAGCATCAGTACCGCATGCGCCGCGTCATGAGCCATCTTGGACGTCGCGCTCACGAGCAGATGCTTGGCGAAGGCCATCCAGTCTACGTGCGCGATCACGAAAGAGACGCGTGCCACCTTCGCGTCGAGGCTATTCCGGACTGAACCCGCAATGCGCATGCCCCGCCCCTGCTCGAAAGCAGTCAGCAGCAGGAAGCCACCGAAGAGCATGGATGCGATAGCGATGAGGATGATGAGAATCATAGGCGATGCGGTAGAGTGCGATTAGAAGCTTTCAGATGCGAGGCGCGGGAGGACGATTTCTGGAAGCGTACCTGATGTACGGTGAAAGAAATCGGCGGGACCCGCAACGAAGCAGATGGAGCTTATAAGCGCGCTTTATCGGGCGGAGAAGCGAGCGAACTTTGTGATCTCCACCCTCTCTCCGAACTTCTGCGAAGCCTCGTTCAGCAGGTCGCGGATAGTCTTCGACTCATCGCGGATGTACGACTGCTCGAGAAGGACCTGGTCCTTGAAGTAGGAAGCCATCTTCCCTTCGAGGATCTTCTCCTGCATCTCGGTAGGCTTGTCCTTCACCTCTTCCTTGAAGACCGTCATAGCGGCTTCCTTGGCCTCTTCGGAGATCTCCTCGGAGGATAGGCAGGTAGGATTGGTAGCGGCGATGTGCATCGCGAGCGCGCGAGCGAGGTCCGTGAATTCCGGGTTCTTGGATACGAAATCGGTCTCTGAGGAAAGGAGGACCATGGATCCGACGACGCCATCGTGGACATAGCTGCCGATAGCGCCTGCGCCGAGCTCGCGATCAGCCTTCTTGTCGGCTGCCGCTCCCGACCGCTTCTTGAGGATGACCTCGGCCTGCGCCATGTCTCCATTAGCCTCTTCGAGCGCCTTCTTGCACTGCATGATAGAGACTCCCGTCTTATCGCGGAGCTCCTTAACGATGTCGAGAGAGATGTCCATGTCTACGTGATGGTTATGGTTCTAAAAGAATGAAAAGCATGCAGGTCGAGGGTTCAGGTTTACGCCTTCGCTGCTCGCGGATGGGTCCCCCGATATGTTTCCTTTGGCATCCCGCAAGTCGCCGAAACATATCGTCCCATCCGCTCCGCGGCTCATGCGCAAACCCTTCCCCTCTCTACATTCGATCGGCGTCTACTAGCCCTTGAGACCTGTCTCGTAGGCGGCAGCCAGTTCTCCGAGCACGAGCTCGATGGTCTGCTTCGAAGCGTCATTGGTGACGATCGGGAATGCCGCGTCCTTGAGGTCGCAGTCAGAGCTCATGATGCCGATGACCGGGATGCCTGCCTGCTTCGCTTCCTTGGAAGCATGAGACTCGTGCTTAGTGTCCACGATGACCATGACGTCAGGACGGCGAGCGAGCGAGGTGAGGCCGGAGAGGCGGAGCGTGAGCTTGTCGATCTCGCGATCGATGCGTACGCGCTCGAGCTTGGTGTAGAGCTTCGCGAGCTCGCCGGTCTCGCGCTTTCCGCCGAG
>CAYWEI010000017.1:499-13924 GCA_964457265.1 uncultured Candidatus Saccharibacteria bacterium | reverse complement strand
CCCGTTATGAACAAAGAAATCGAACACGGTGCCGATGGCACCGAGCCTGAGATCGAGGCGGGATATAACGAGTCCCGCGTGTATGAGATCGGCTTCCACATCGACCCTGAGCTTCCCCAGGAGGAGGCGAAGAAAACCTATCAGTCTATCCGCGAGAAGATCGCGTCAGCCGGAAGCGTCGTCGCCGAAGGCGAGCCGCAGAAGATCCCGCTCGCGTATACCATCTATCGGAGCGAGCACGCAGGACGTCGTGACTTCGACAGCGCGTACTTCGCATGGGTAGCGTATGAGACGGAGAACGAGGGGCACGAAGCTATCCTTGAGGCCGTGAAGGCCGAGAATCGCGTCATCCGTTTCCTCGATGTCCGTACGACCAAAGAGGCAGCTCGTCACGCAGCGGAGATGCATGAGATCTACGCTCGCATGCCGGAACAGAACCAGGGCGTCGAGAACGAGGTATCCGAGGTAGAGCTCGACGCTGCTCTCAAGGAGGCCGGCGTCTAAGTGATACACTGACGTATATGTATCTCAACAAAGTACTTCTTTACGGAAACCTTACTCGCGACCCGGAGCTTAAAGCGCTTCCCGGAGGGCAGCAGGTTGCATCCTTCGGTATCGCTACTAACCGCACCTTCAAGAATAAGGAAGGCCAGCAGCAGGAGCAGACGGAGTTCCACAATATCGTGGCGTTCGGACGCACCGCGGAAGTGATGGGACAGTACCTCAAGAAGGGACGCCCGGTCTTCATCGAGGGGCGTATCCAGACCCGCTCGTGGGACAAGGACGGCGTGAAGCAGTACCGCACGGAGATCGTCGTCGACACGTTCCAGTTCGGCCCGCAGGCAGGAGGAGAGGGAGGCAGCCGTGGCGCAGGAGCTGGCAATTACAGCGCAGCGCCTGCTCGCGAGACGTCGAGCGGCAGCGCTCAGCAGCCGGAGGAGCAGGGGCCTGATACCGGCGAAGCTATCCAGTATCCCGATGAGGAGATCAATCCCGAAGATATTCCGTTTTAACTTTCAGACATATGGCACATCAAGCAGAACGTGAGGAGCTAGACAACAAGCAGTTCGTCGACTACAAGGACGTGGCGTACCTGAAGCAGTTCATGAGTCCGCATGCGAAGATCATGGCGAAGAAGCGTACCGGCGTGCAGGCAAGCCGCCAGCGCGAGATCGCTCTCGCTATCAAGCGCGCGCGGTTCATGGCGCTCCTGCCATACCTCGCAGCGTAACGAACGGCGTTCGCGATCTAAGGACAAGGCCCGCATCTGGCGGGCCTTGTCCTTTTGGCAGGCTTGGTCTCAGTCCGGTATGCGGCGGGAACCGATAACGGAAAGGGCGCCCCCGTAAGGAGGCGCCCTTCGCTCGTTCTACTCGCTATGCCTTCTCGACGCGCTCGACGTATTCTCCGGTATCCGTATTGATGCGGAGGATATCCCCTTCGTTGATGAATAGGGGAGTATTGATCGTGGCGCCCGACTCGAGCGTAATGATCTTGCTACCCCCGGTCGCAGTGTCGCCCTTGACCGCAGGAGGCGCGTCCGTGACCTTGAGGTCCACCTTGATCGGGATCTTTATGAGTACCGGCTTCTCCTTATAGAGAAGCGTATCGACGACTGTGTTCTGTATGAGCCACTGCACTTTCTCATGCACGATATCCTCGGGGAAGGAGAACCGATGCTTCGGATTGCTCTTCTCGGCGAACCAGGACTCTCCTCGGTTCGTGTAGAGATACGTGGCCTCGACGGTCTCGATGTCCGCTTCGGGAACGCTCTCGTTCTGATGGAAGGAGATCTCGGTCACCTTGCCTGAGACCAGGTGCTTCAGCTTGGTCTGGTTCACCGGCTTCCTCTGCTGCATGCGGAAGACGTGCGAAGACAGCACCTCGTACGGCTCGCCGTTGTATTCGATGACCTTTTTCTGGACTATTTCGTTGTAAGAGAGGATTGCCATAGGGTAGGGGCGATATGTAACTAGCAGGGCACGCGGTCCGTTATAAAAAATGCCGGGCCCCCGGATACGAGGTATGATACAGGACGTAATGGGGGACGCAAACCGAATGCTCGCGGACGGGCACGATGAACGCTCTGATGAGGAGATCCTCCGAGCGTCAGGGAAGGATCCGGAACTGTTCGCAGTCCTCGTCGCAAGGTATGAAGCCGCCTTCCTCCGGAAGGCGCGGAGCATCCTCTTCATCGAAGAAGACGCCGAAGAGGTGGTCCAGGACGCTTTCACGCGCATCTTCCTGTACGCGGACCGCTATAAGGCTCAGGAAGGGGCGACGTTCGCATCATGGGCCTATTCGATCCTGACGCGCCTGGCCTTCACGCGGTACCAGAAGCTGAAGAAGCTGCGCGGCAGGACGCAGGAGCTCGATCCCGAAGCATACGAGCGCATCGCGGAAGAAGGCACGTTCCTCGAAGAGCTCACGATACGGGACGAGGTGATCATGGCGCTCGCGAAGATCCCTGAGCAGGCTGCCCGGGCGCTCACTCTCCAGTTCCTCGAAGGGAAG
Source organism: uncultured Candidatus Saccharibacteria bacterium (assembly GCA_964457265.1). Classification (GTDB taxonomy): domain Bacteria; phylum Patescibacteriota; class Minisyncoccia; order Phycocordibacterales; family Phycocordibacteraceae; genus C7867-001. Next base: position 11,410 of record CAYWEI010000017.1, on the reverse strand, counting down.
ACCCAGGAAGAGATAGCTCAGAGCGAAGGAAGCACCGTTCCTGCAGTGAAGACCCGGGTGCACCGCGCCAAGAAATTATTCAGGCAAGCGATAGAGAACGATACCAAGACCCATGAACAGTGATTCGAAGATTTCCTATGCCGTGATGCGGCGCATCAAGCGCGTGCGAACGCTGCGCGCAGTCATTTCCCTTACGACGCTCTCTGCTCTCGCGTTCCTGCTTGCCCTGTGGGGTATAGCCACGCAGGTGTGGGTCGCGCGCGTAATCGCGAACATGCCCTCCTTTTTCGACGTTCCCGCCCTCGTGCGGTTCCTTACGAGCGCCTTCCTGCACACCGATTTCCTCGTGCAGTCATCAGCCGTCATCGCGGCAGCTTCTCTCATATGGCTAGGACGCGAATGTGCCCGAGCTATCATCCCTGTCAGGCACACGTACGCACGTTAGTTTCGCCGCTTCGCACGAAGACGTGGTTTGAGAAGGGGCTTCGCAGCCGGGTAGGCGAGAGGGCGCCCAGAATTTCTTGAGCGAAGCGATTAGAGATTCCAAGTACTCTTGGGGTGAGCAAATTTTCAGCAGACAATGCAGCAGGGTACCCGAAGGGGTGAAATTATGCGTACCCTTCGAGAACTATGTCGAGTACGGGTGGCAGGCAGGATTAGATCTCGGCCAGCTTCACGCGTATCTGCTTCAGAATCTCAGTCGCTATCGGCTTATTCTCTCGCAAGAACGTACGCGTAGCGTCATATCCGCGACCCAGCGATATCTCTCCGTACTTGTAGCTCGAGCCCGACTTCTGGAGGATGTCGTACTTCTCTCCGAGCGCGATGATCTCGCCCTCGCGGCTGATGCCTTCGTTATAGAGGAGATCGAACTCCGTAGTCTTGAAAGGAGCGGCGACCTTGTTCTTCACCACCTTCACGCGCACGCGGCCGCCCACGATCTCTTCGCCCTTCTTTATCTGCGCGATACGGCGGATATCCAGGCGTACGCTCGTGTAGAACTTGAGCGCCTTTCCGCCGGTCGTAGTCTCAGGGTTCCCGAACATGACACCGATCTGCATGCGGATCTGGTTGATGAAGATGATGATGGTGTTGCTCTTGGCGGTGATGGCAGTGAGCTTGCGGAGCGCCTGGGACATCAGGCGTGCCTGCTTGCCCATCTGTGCCGAGCCCATATCGCCCTCGATCTCGTCCTTAGGGGTGAGGGCAGCCACCGAGTCCACCACGATGATATCGATGGAGTTCGCGCGCACCAGGCTCTCTACGATCTCGAGCGCCTGCTCGCCGGTATCCGGCTGGGAGATGAGGAGTTCTTCGAGCTTTACGCCGATCTTGCGAGCGTATTCAGGATCGAGCGCATGCTCCGCGTCGACGAAGGCGCAGATGCCGCCGGCCTTCTGGGCTTCGGCGATCGAGTGGAGCGCGAGCGTGGTCTTGCCGGATGACTCCGGGCCATAGATCTCGATGATGCGCCCGCGGGGGAGTCCTCCGATGCCGAGCGCGGCGTCGAGTCCGATAGAGCCGGTGGATATGGAAGCTATCGCCGCCACCTTTCCGGCGCCATACGTCATGATCGCTTCGTCTCCGAATTTCGTCTTAATCTCCTTGAGGGCGAGCTCGATAGAGCGGGCCTTGCTGGTGATTCCTGATTCCTCGCCGGTATCGGCAGGGGAGGCTTTCGTCGTCTTCTTCGAGGTCTTCTTGGCAGGCATGATAGTGAGGGTTGTAAATCTAATAAGGACTGACGTCCGTAACTATGCAGGGTCTATCATAAAATTTTGCTTGAGAACTCCTGATATTTCTATTAAGGGACGAATACGGCACGACGTTCGGTTATCTCATGGCCGAAGCGGTCAGTCGCGGTTAATGACAGTATAGCGCCTCCGGAAGGGAGCAGCAGCGAGGCAGAGAACGCCCCTTTCTCATCGATGAGCAAGGGGGCCCCGTCGAGCCAGAGCGTCTCCGTATGCCGTGCCCTGCCGGTTACGGTTACGGTCCCGTCCGGATACGAATCGTTGTCACCAGGGGAAACGATAACCAGCTCCGGTCCGCTTATGAGCGGCCATGCTTCGATCGCGCCGTATCCGAGCAGCACCAGGAGCGCGATCGCTATGACAGGACGTACGGTCATAGGCTAACCGGCATCCTCCTCGTCCGGGTTCTCGCCGGCGCTTCCTCCGCTTATGATCTCGCGCGGCCGGGAGCCATCGGCAGGACCGATGACGCCTTTCTCCTCGAGGATATCCATGAGCCGGGCAGCGCGGGAATAGCCTATGCGGAGCTTGCGCTGAAGATAGGAGGTAGACGCGCGTCCTGCCTCTTCCACGGCCTCTCGGGCTGCCGTATAGAGATCATCGTCCACTTCCTCGTCCTCGCCGGCAAGCAGCATGGCGTCATTAGGCTCGTGTACGCCCGTGCCGTTGGTACCCGCTCCCAGATCGAGGGAAGAGAGGGAGCCCGCGTTGTGTTCCTTTATATAGGATACGACTTTCTTCACTTCCTGCTCGCTGATGTAGGCGGTCTGCAGGCGGACCGGCTTCTGCATATCCGCCGATTGATAGAGCATATCGCCGGCGCCGAGCAGCAATTCCGCTCCTGAGGCGTCGAGAATGGTCCGTGAATCGATCTGGCTCGCTACCTGGAGCGCGAGACGGGTAGGGACGTTCGCCTTGATGAGGCCCGTGATGACATTCACCGATGGACGCTGGGTCGAGAGGATGAGGTGGATGCCTACCGCGCGCGACATCTGAGCCAGTCTCACGATGGCGCTCTCGAGCTCTCGCGGGTAGCTCTGCATGATATCGGCGAGCTCGTCGATCACGATGACGATATACGGCATCGCCTCAGGGATCTCCTTCGCCTTGCGCTTCTTGGCCGGCTCTACGATCGTGGCGTGATAGGACTCGACGTCGCGCACTTGGCAGTCCTCCAGTATCCCGTACCGGCGATCCATCTCCTTCGCTGCCCACTTGAGCGCGAAGATAGCCTTCTTCGGGTCCGTGATGACCGGGGTCAGGAGATGGGGGATGCCGTTATAGAGCGTGAGCTCGACGCGCTTCGGATCGATCATGATGAACCGCAGCTGGTTCGGCCCATTCCTATAGAGGAGGGAAGTGATGACGGCATGGATAGCGACCGACTTTCCGGAACCCGTAGCGCCCGCGATAAGGCCGTGCGGCATCTTGGCGACGTTCACGTAATGAGGAGTGCCCGCGATATCGCGCCCCACGGCAGCCAGGAGAGGCTTGGTGGAAGCGCTCCACTCGGGCGCCCCGATGACTCCGCCGAGGCCCACCATCGCCTTGGAAGCGTTCGGTACCTCGATGCCCACCAGGGACTTCCCTGGAATCGGCGCCTCGATGCGTACCGGGTGGGCAGCCAGGGCGAGCTCGAGATTGGTCTGGAGACCTGTGATCTTCTGGAGGCGGACGCCCTCGGCCGGCTTTATCGCGTAGCGGGTGACCGTCGGGCCCACCGATACTTCGTCCATCTCGACCGATATGCCGAAGTTCTGGAAGGTGCGCTTGATGATGTTCGCGTTCGCCTTGATGTCGCCGACGCCAGGCTTGCCCTTGTCTTCTCCGAGGAGCGCCAGGGTAGGCGCCTGATATTCCGCATCGAAATTCTGAAGGACCGCGACGTCATCCTCGCTCCCGGCCTTCTTGTCGCTGAAGACGGTAACCGTAGGCTCTGAGGGTTCCCGAGCGGGTGCGGCTCGCTCAGCCTCAGGTTCCGTCTCTTCCTCTTCCTCCTCGTCTTCCGTCGCGGCGTCTCCCTTCGAGGCTCGCGCAGGGAGCGCAGGGATGCGGACCGCGCCTACGGTGTCGCGGGCCTTAGCCAGCCCGCTGGCGAATGCCTGCATGAGCATGATGACGTCGGTCGCGAGCGCGAGCCCGATTGCGGCGACCGCGAGAAGGAGGATCAGTGCTCCCCATACCCCGAAGAACTCGGACGCGGTGTGCCCGAGCGCGCTTCCGGCGGCGCCTCCCAGAGCCTGGGAAGTTATGCCGAGGAACGTGAGCGTCGCGATGAGTATCAGTACGATGCCGGTCGCCGTCAGCGGAGAGACGAAGGTCCTCTCGAGCATGATGGCGAGCCCGATAGCGACGAGCAGTACCGGCATCAGGAAAGCGGCTACTCCGATGATGCCGAACCCGAATCCGAATAGCGCAGAGCCTGCCAGTCCCGCGAGTCCGAAGGCGGCCAGGCCGAATATCAGCCCGAAGGCGATGAGCGCGATGCCCGCCGTCCATTTAGCGAGCTCACGATAATTGCTCTCCTGCTGTTTCCGTTTCCGTCGTTTCTTCATCAGCTTATTTTAGCACTCAGCACCTTATAGCGTATGAATCAAAAGGCCTGGGCGCCCGTCCGGTTGCGGCCCCTATATATAGGACATATAATTCTTTTAAAGGACTGTAAGAATGCATGAACGATAAAGGACAAAACAAGGAAAACGTATCGGTCAGAACCACGCATCGTGGCGGTGAATCCGGTGATTTTGTCTTAGATAAAGGCATATTTTCTAATGTATTCGAAAAGGACATACGAAGGGTATACGTCTACAAGAAGGCGGAACGCCTGGCAAAAGCGATCCATCTGGTGGCACCTGCGTTCGCTGATTCCGTCTCCCTCAAGCAGCGGCTCGAGCACGTGTCGGTGAACCTGATCGATGCCGCGACGCTCGTGTCCGGCCCCTCGCGCAAGGAGCTCGCGCGCGAGCTCCTTGCGCTCTCGAGCCTCCTCGCGATAGCTCGTACCGGCGGCATGCTCTCGCCTATGAACGCGGACCTCATAAGCCACGAAGCGCAGGCACTGCTCCAGGAGATAGCGGGCTACGAAGAGCCGCGCATCGCCCTCGATGAGATGCCGACCTTGGCCGCCCTCGCGAAAGCTGCGGGGCAGTCGGAGTCAGCGAGCGCATCCAGGCTGCGTTCCCTCGCGCGCATCACGTATGATCCGGCTATCACGATGGGCGAAGAGCCGGAAGCTAAGAGACAGATATCGGACATAAAGGACAAGAATGCAGCCGTCCCTGTCGTATCGCAGAAGGGCAGCAGCAGGAGAGACGCGGTGCTCGCGGTGCTCCGCTCGAAAGGTCCTTCATCTATAAAGGATCTCTCGACCGTCATCCGCGAGGTGAGCGAGAAGACCATCCAACGCGAGCTCGGCTCCCTGGTGTCCGAAGGTATCGTTACCAGGGAAGGTGACCGTCGCTGGACGACCTACTCTCTGGCAGACGCAAGGTAACGAATTGACTTTAAGCCTTTTCCGGCTTACTATGCATCCGTGGTAACCACTGGGGACCAATCGTGATCTAAGGCCTTCGCCGAAACGGCGAGCGGCCTGTTTTCCGTTTTATCTTCAGAGCCGGTTATCCACATTCGCGAATCAGGCATGCGGGCGCCTATCTAGGTATACTGGAGGTACCCTCGGGGAACTCGTAAGAGGACCCCGGGACTCCTGAACGGCTGGGGCGCATTCCTGAACGAACAGCATCCTTGAAATAAGAATAAGGATCACTAAGTCCTGCGGCGTAAGAAGCTGCAGGCAGGCTCGTCTATATATAAGGACGGACCTACCCGTAACGGATGCTTTTGATAGAAACGGATGAACGCTGAATGAAAGAACATTCGCCAGCTAGCCGATGGGACGCGTGTCGATAATGCGCCCTGTCGGATAGTGTGAACCGTGCGCAACTCACTCCCTTCCTCTCGGGGAGGGGAGGGATTACTAAAGAGAGAAAACTTCCGTGCGCGACGCGACTCTATTACAAGTCATTCGCGGCGCATGCGGAAATCAATTAATTAAAAACGCATTACCATGCAATACGCATCCACCAACGCAGTCGCAAAGATTGCAGCAGTGCTTGCTGGTCTTGGTCTCGTCGCTTCGTCGTTCGCAGCATTTGCTCCAGCAGCACGTGCAGCGGACTCGTCTGCTGACCTCCAGGCTCAGATCAACGCTCTTCTCGCACAGATCGCAGCTCTTCAGGGCTCAACCAGCACTTCGGTCGCTGGTTCAGCATTCACGATGGACATGACTCTCGGTTCCTCCGGATCCGAGGTCACCCGTCTCCAGAGCTGGCTTATCAGCAAGGGCTTCAGCATTCCTGCTGGCGCGACCGGATACTTCGGCGCACAGACGAAGGCAGCCCTCGGAGCCTACCAGGCTTCGGTCGGCATCAGCCCAGCGGCTGGTTACTTCGGCCCGGTTACCCGCGCTAAGGTAAACGCTTCGAACGGCACGAGCACGGGAACTGGCACCGGAACCGGTACAGGAACCGGCACCGGCACTTCGACTGGCGGACTTTCCGGCGGCGAGGCAGATCTCAACAACTTCAACCTCATCTCCGAAGACACTTCGGGTAACGAGGGAGAGAACGGGGTCGAGCTCGCTACTGCTGAGTTCGACGTCGATGACGCTGACGCTCGCGTCGAGCGCATCGAGGTCACCTTCGAGGCTACCAGCGCAAACGCTTCTCTCGAGGACAAGCCTTGGCAGTTCTTCGACACCATCACCGTTATGGGTGACGGTGACGAGCTCGCTGATGTCGACGCTTCGGATCGCGATGAGTGGGACGAAGGAGCTGACGGTGTTTACACCATCTCGCTCACTGGTCTCGACTACGTAGTCCGTGAAGGCGACACCGCTTCTCTCACGATCGCTGCTGACATCGCTGGTTCTATCGACAGCGCTGACCTTGCGCAGGACTTCGACATCAGCGTTGCTGATGACGCTATCCGCGCAACCGACGCTGATGGTATCCAGCAGTACATCGGTGACGATTCTGACACCGTATCCTTCGGATTCGGCGCAGAGGAGTCTGGCGATCTCAAGATCCGCACGAGCTCTGAGAATCCTGATGCTGACTCGCTCATCATCGATGACAAGGACGAGTCCGATGAGTTCACTGTCCTCGCGTTCGAAATCAAGAACGGTGACGAAGCAGATGCTATCCTCAACGATCTCACGATCACCGTCGCAACCACTTCGGCTGCAACGGCGACTTCGACCTCTGACATCATCCGCTCCGCAACCCTCGTGGTTGATGGCGACGAGTACCGTGGCGACATCAACGACGACAACACCATCGACTTCGAAGATATGGACCTCACCCTCGCAGGAGATGAGACGACCGACTTCGAGCTCATGGTCACGTTCGCTGGTGCTAACGTTATCGGCGCAAGCCAGACCGTTAAGTTCTCTGTCGCTGCACCTGCTGACGTAGATGCAGAGGGCGAGGACAGCGGTGACAACAGCACGGTCAGCGGTACCGCACAGGGTAATGTCTTCACGCTCGTTGCGTCTGGTCCTTCGGTAACGAACGGAAAGACCACTTCAAGCAGCAAGGTGATCAACACGACCTCCGGTGCTGAGCAGGGTGACTACAGCATCACGTTCGATGTGGAGGCCGTTGAGGAAACGATCTACATCGCACGTTCTGCAAGCAACGCAACCTCGACTGTAAACGCTGGCTTCACCTACAACGTGATCCAGGGAGCAACCGCGACATCGACCACGATGACCGGTATCTCTGATAACGTTACGGTTAGCGACACTGACAGCGGCGACACGAGCGCGTACTTCATCGTTCGCGAAGGAGACACTCGCACGTTCACGCTCCAGGTCAGCATCGACCCGGTTACCACGGATTACTACTCGGTAGAGCTCGATTCCATCAACTTCAATGATGATGCTAACGCAAGCCTCGAGACCGTGTACTTCGTCCCTGATACCCGCGACTACGAGACCGACGCTGAGCAGCTCAACGGCTAAGTCCACGGACCCAACCGATTGAATTAGCCGAAAGGCTACGCAAAACCCCCGCATACGTGCGGGGGTTTTGCGTTGTGCAGATAAGGCATATGTTGATAGCGACATTTTGTGCCGGGCAGGGGCTATACTTACGGTAAGTTTAATTACCTATTAAGATCACATGAATAAAACGTATAGTCTTACCTCAGCGTGCGGGATCCTGACGCTCATGCTGATCGCAGCATTCGCGCTCTTCCTTCCGCGCACATCGTTCGCTTTCACCGAAAGCCAGACCGTGGCTAATGTCACCGCGGGCACTAGCGACCAGACGGACACGACTGTCATCACGCAAACGAACCTTACGCTCGGCGTTACCGACCAGACCGCCGTGACGGCAACTCCCACTCCGGCCTCGGGAGGAGTAGCACAGATAAATACGGTCACTATCGGCGGGACGGTCGAGACGAACGATGTCTTCACCATCAACGTCCCTGCAGGAATCGTTACCTACACGGTTACGTCCGGCGCTACCACAACCGCAAACATCGCGAGTGGCATCGCTGCAGCTCTTATAGCGACTAGTACCTACGCGGCGGCTCCGTACGTCGTCTCCACGAGCACGAACGTCGTCACGCTCACGGCCAAGGTAGTGAACACGCCGTTCACTCAGACCAGCGGCACGACTAACCGTTCGGCACGGGCACAGATAAACACTATCTCTGTCGGAGGAACCGTGGACGCAGGAGATGTCTTCACCATCAATGTTCCTGCGGGCGTAGTGACCTATACCGTCACTACCGATACGACTACGACGAACATAGCGAACGGTATCGGAGCGGCACTCGTTGCCACCAGTACCTATGCAGCCGCTGCATACACGGTATCAACCAGCACCAACACGGTAGTGCTTACGGCAAAGGTCGCAGGTACCGGATTCACTCAGACGAGCGGCACGACTAACCGTGCGGCAGTCGCGCAGGTAGTGACGTTCACCCCTCAGACTCTCGGGAACATCGACTACACCATAACGCTCAACGGATCTACGTACGCAGCTAATGGCTCGACGAACGTGACTGCCGGGGAGGTTGTCGCAGGTCTCAACGCGGCACTTGCGGGCAATTCCGTAGCGTCTTGTTCGGAAGATGGAGTCAAAGTGACCTGCACCGCACTTGTCGCGGGAACCCCATTCACCTACAGCTCTGAGGAATCAGCGGCGGGAAACGGTGGACATCATAGCAGCGGAGGCTCAGGTAGTTCCCATTCTTCAGGAAGCAACTCGTCCTCGAGTTCTTCAAGCTCCTCGAGCACGTCTGACCTTCAGTCAAAGATAGATATGCTCAAGATGCAGCTCACAGCGCTCATCGCAAAGATGAACGGCTCAGTAGCTTCTGCGCCTGCCGCATCAGGTTCCTTCACTATGGACCTCGATGTCGGTTCGACGGGAGCTGACGTAAAGATGCTCCAAGCATACCTGAACGCCAAGGGCTTCACGGTCGCGGCTACAGGTCCCGGTTCCGTCGGATACGAGACCATGACCTTCGGAGGCGCGACCAAGGCTGCGCTTGCTAAGTTCCAGGCAGCCAAGGGAATCATGCCCGCTGCAGGATTCTTCGGTCCGAAGACCCGCGCGTACATGATCGCGAACCCATAGGATCCATAGGGTCCGATAGCACGAAGCCCCGCAGCGATGCGGGGCTTTTGGTTATCTGGCCCGAACTTGTCTAGGTGACACCTAGACAAGTTTTATAAAGATTTTATCTCCCGCGAGTAAGATTCGGGGATGAATCGAGAAGCATTCGCTCCCGGTGAGTGGTACCACTGCTATAGCAGGGGTGTCGATAAGCGGAAAACGTTCGAGATTGCGGCTGACTACGAGAGGTTCAGGCAGCTTCTTTATCTCTCAAACAGTAAGGATTTGGTCCATAGAAGCGAAACATTTTCGCGGCCTCTAAGCGCGATCTATTCGGTAGATAGGAAAGATCCGCTGGTAACGATAGGAGCATATTGCCTGATGCCAAACCATTTCCACCTGCTCCTTCGCGAGGAATCAGATTCGGGCGGAGGAATAAGTAAGTTTATGCAAAGAATAGGCACGGCGTATGCGATGTACTTCAATGCTCGAGAAGATCGAATCGGGAATCTTTTCGTAAAGCCGTTCCGGTCTAAGCATGTCCATGACGATCGGTACCTAAAGAGAGTGACGCAGTATATACACTTTAATCCCGTCGAGCTTATACAACCCGAGTGGAAGCAGGGAAAGGTTGGATCTATGACAGCTCTTGAGAAAGACTTGAGGTCGTATGAATATAGCAGCCTTCTAGATTTTGAGGAGCCCGGTAGCCGGCTGGAAAGCTCGCTACTCTTGCCTAGCGTCATGTCTCTCCTGCGGGACGAACATCTTTCCTTAAAGGACGCTCTTTCTGAAATGCGAGAATATTACGCCGAATTGTATAGGTGACACCTAGACACACATACGAAGGTGCGTGCTATCCTGCTAAAAAGCATGGAGTACTTCTATCACTTCCTTAAGTTCCTCGGCATATTCGCCGGCATCATCGGTATCGCGCTGTTCGCGCTCCAGTTCGTCTCCGCCGCTTCGCTATAGGATTGCCGGACCAGTCCCGATAGGGTAGAGTGCCCAGGTACGGACCGAAGACAGCCAGCAGCCTTTCGGGGCATGAGCCTGGTCGAGGACTCCTTCACAGCTTCACGGCTGTGGGTCGAATGTCTCCACTGGTCCCGTTTGGGACCTTGTTCGTTTCCGTACTAGAACCACTCAAGAAAATAACCATTAACATTTCGCGGCTGCGTTGCCCAAAACCCTGTTACGAACCGTCGGCTTCCGTCCCCTCGTGCATCTGCACGTCTCGTCGGAATCCTCGATTCTCACTACGGGTTTTGAACAACTTGCTACGCGATTATTTTCTTTCGGGGTTCATCAAAAAACTATGGCAATAACCAAAGGCAAGAAGGAAGAAGTGGTAGCGAAGATCGCAGATGCGCTCAGTGATGCTGCGTCGGTAGTCTTCGTGCACTTCAAGGGGCTCACGGTAGCGGACACGAGCGCGATGCGCCGTACGCTCCGCGACCAGGGCGTCGGGGGGGGGCGAGGCCCCCAACACCCCCCCCCACCGCGCGCCCCCGCGCAGTGAGGGT
>CAYWEI010000017.1:0-489 GCA_964457265.1 uncultured Candidatus Saccharibacteria bacterium | reverse complement strand
CTTCTCGGCCGGCATGTGGAAGCAGCGCGACGTCATCCGTCGCGCGCTCGCCGATAAGGGATTCACGGGAACCATTCCTGAACTCCCAGGAGAGATAGCGATGGCTTGGAGCGCAGGGGACGCGACGCTTCCTGCACGTGAGATATTCGAGCACGGAAAGAAGCACAAGGGCGCGCTCGCTATCGTCGGAGGTATCTTCGAGGGGGCGTTCGCTTCGGCTTCAGAGATGAACGCGATCGCGACCATCCCGCCGGTACCAGTACTCCGTGGCATGTTCGTGAACGTGATCAACAGCCCTATCCAGGGACTCGTGATCGCGCTCGACAAAATTAGTGAAAAAAAGAGCGCATAGCGCGACTATTTTTCAGTTATCTGTCCGCAGGCTGAGAAGAAGGAAACAACATAGCAATTAGATAAACAACTAAGCGATTATTTATGGCTGAAGAAGAAATCAAGCAGGAAGAGGTAGTCGAGGAGACTGCAGCTCCC
>CAYWEI010000016.1:0-14321 GCA_964457265.1 uncultured Candidatus Saccharibacteria bacterium | reverse complement strand
AGTGTCGTGCGATATAATTTGAACATATGATCCAGCAATTCCTCGTACGGCAGGCGCTCAAGATGAAGATGAAAGACGTGCCCGAGGCACAGCGCGAGCAGATCATGGCGCTCGTCGAGAAGAACCCTGACCTCTTCAAGAAGATCGGCGAGGAAGTTGATAATCGCGTGAAGAAGGGAGGCGAGAACCAGATGAAAGCGACCATGGAAGTCATGAAGAAGTATCGCAACGAGCTTTCCGGGCTCATGCAGAAATAGCATGAAAGCGAAGAAGATATTCATATTGCTCGGGCATCCGGATTCAGGGCCTGAACCTCTGTCCCGCCAGCTTGCGGATGCTTACGAAGAAGCTGCAAGAGCCGCGGGCCACGAAGTGCGCCGCGTGAACCTCTTCGACCTATCTTTCGATCCGATCCTTCATAAGGGCTATCGCGCGATCCAGGCTCTAGAGCCTGACCTCACCATGGTCCAGGAGAACATAACCTGGTGCGAGCATTTCGTGCTCTTCCATCCGAACTGGTGGGGCGGCATGCCAGGCTCCCTCAAGGGCCTATGGGATCGCCTCTTCCTGCCGCGCTTCGCGTTCCGCATGCATAAGAATCGTCTCGGATGGGATGCGCTTCTTAAGGGGCGCACCGCCCGCATCGTCGTTACCTGCGGCAATCCGGCGATCCTTGATTATCTCGCTTTCGGTGATTTCACTGCATCGCTCAAGCGCTCGCTGCTTCAGTTCGCGGGATTCCGTACGAGTGTCACCACGTTCGGTCTTTCAGAGACTTCCTCCGACAGGAAGAAGGAGAGCTGGAAGCGACACGTTGCCAAGTTTGCGCGAAAGGCACGATAGCTTTCCTTTTTACCGGTACCTGCGTAAGGTGAGAAGCATATGTTAAAGATCGGAATCGTCGGACTGCCGAACGTGGGGAAGTCCACGCTATTCAATGCCCTTACCAAAGCCGCAGTCCCTGCGGAGAATTATCCGTTCTGCACGATCGACCCGTCGGTGGGCGTCGTCGGAGTACCCGACACCCGGCTTGACCGGCTTGCCGAGCTCTCGAAGTCAGAGAAGACACTTCCTGCCGCTATCGAGTTCGTCGATATCGCAGGACTCGTGAAAGGCGCCTCCGAGGGAGAAGGTCTCGGTAATCAGTTCCTTTCTCACATCCGCGAGACTGATGCCATCCTCCAGATGGTCCGTTTCTTCGATGATCCTGATGTCATCCATGTGCACGGAGAAGTCGATCCTGTCCGTGATATCGAAGTGATCAATCTCGAGCTCATCCTGGCTGACCAGCAGTCGGTATCAGGAAGACGCGATCGTCTGAAGGGCGACGTCAAGGCAGGGAAGAAGGAGGCGGTCGCTGAGGAGGCGGTCCTTTCTCGGATCGAGGCAGTCCTGCTCGCCGGAAAGCTCGCGCATTCCGTGGACCTCTCGGAGGAAGAAGCGAAGCTCATAAAGTCTCTCAACCTCCTCACGATGAAGCCGATCCTCTACTCCTTCAACGGGAAGGCAGGCGGCCACAACCTCTCGGAGATGAATGACGGGCGTGCGCAGGCTGCCTACGATCTCGTGGAATCGCTCGGCGGGCGCTATGTCGAAGTCGACGCGCGCACCGAACACGAGCTCAACGATGTCGCCGGAGAAGACAAGGAGATGTTCCGCTCAGAATTGGGCGTCCAAGTCGACGGGCTCGATGCGCTCATCCGCGGCGCGTACGAGACACTCGGCCTCATTACGTTCTTCACGACCGGACCTAAGGAATCCCGCGCGTGGACGGTCAAGCGCGGAGCCTCGGCTCCTGAAGCGGGTGCGGCTATCCATAACGACTTCAAGGATAAGTTCATCCGCGCGGAAGTCATAAGCACCGATACTCTCGTCGGAGACGGCTCATGGGCAGCCGCACGCGACAAGGGTGATATCCGTACGGAGGGAAAGACGTACATCGTTCAGGATGGCGACGTGATGGTTTTCCTGCATAGCTGACCCGAATTCGCGGGCGTGTGGTATAATCCACGCATATGGAAACAGCACCCGCACAGGCACCGACAAGCTCGAAGACGACCGCTCGTGACTTCTTTCTCTGGGCCGGGGCCGTCATAGCGCTCTATGGCAGCGTCATCTCTCTCATAACGCTCCTTTTCGAATACGTTAATCATGCGTTCCCGGACCCTCTCGCGTATGCGGGAGATCCGTACGCCGGAGCCGTCCGTGCCGCGATGGCAGCGCTTATCGTCCTGGTGCCGACGACACTCGTGCTGCTTCGCATCATACGCAAGTCTATAGAGGCTGACGCGGGGAAGGCCTCGGTCTGGGTACGTCGCTGGGCTATCGGGCTCACGCTCTTCATCGCGACTGTCACCGCCCTCATCGATCTCATCACGCTCATCAACACGTTCCTCGGCGGCGAGCTCTCGATTCGCTTCGGGCTCAAGGTCGCTATCGTGCTTCTGGTCGCTCTCGGCGTATTCCTCCACTTCCTCGCGGACTTCAAGGGCTACTGGCTCGCTAATAGCAAGAAGGCGACCATGGTCGCTATCGCCGTCGCTCTGCTCACGGTAGTCACTATCGCGGCCGGATTCTTCATCATCGGCACGCCGACTAGCGTGCGCCAGCTTCGCAATGATGAGCAGAAGGTAAGCGACCTCCAGGGCATTCAGTACCAGATCACTAATTACTACCAGCAGAAGGAAACGCTCCCGGCGTCCCTCGGAGACCTCAACGATTCGCTCAGCGGATACTCGGTACCCGTCGATCCTGAGACCGGTGCCGCGTATACGTACCGCGTAGATGCGCCGCTGTCTTTCTCCCTCTGCGCCACTTTCCACAAGGAAACGCCCGATACGGCCGGACGCGGATCGTATTCGTCACGCGAGATGATCTATCTCGGGGGCATCGACGACAATTGGACGCATCAGGCCGGGGAGACCTGCTACTCGCGCACTATAGACCCGGACAAGTACCCGGCATATCGCGACGCTAAGCCTCTCTACTAGCCCGGCGTACGCCCGCTCATCTTGAAGCATGGCTAAGGATTCCTACGATCACGCGAAGATTGAGCGCGACTTCCAGGCCCGGTGGGAGGAGCTCGGCTTGCACGCGACCGACCTTACGGACACGGAGAAGGAGCCGTACTATCTTCTCTTCGAATTCCCGTACCCCTCCGGCGACCTCCATATCGGTCACTGGTACGCGTTCGCGCTGACGGATATCTTCGCGCGCTATAAGCGAATGACGGGGAAGAACGTCCTCTTCCCGATAGGCTTCGACGCGTTCGGCCTTCCGGCTGAGAACGCGGCCATCAAGTATGGCAAGGATCCTGCAGAATGGACTTACGCGAATATGGATCGCATGCGCGAGCAGATCCGCTCGATGGGCACGTCCGTGGACTGGTCTAAGGAGATCGTCACCTGCAGTCCTGAGTACTACAAATGGACGCAGTGGCTATTCGCCAAATTCTTCGAGCATGGCTTGGCGGAGCGCAGGCTGGCTCCCGTGAAGTGGTGCCCGAAAGATCAGACCGTGCTCGCCAACGAGCAGGTGAGCGATGGCAAGTGCGAGCGATGCGGAACGGATGTCGAGGAGAAGAATCTTACCCAGTGGTTCCTGAAGATCACGCAGTATGCGAAGCGCCTCCTCACGGATCTCGATCCGTTGCCGTGGCGCGAGGATATCAAGGATGCTCAGCGAGCGTGGATCGGAGAGTCCGAAGGAGCGAAGCTCAGCTTCCCTCTCGTCTCAGCGCGAGAAGCGGATGAAGAGACGTCTGATTCCCTCGATATGAATGTCGAGGTATTCACGACCCGTCCTGACACGCTGTTCGGTGCGACATATCTGGTGCTCGCTCCCGAGCATCCGTTCATCGAGGCTATCCTCGGATCGGCTCGTAATCCCGAGGAGATCCGCGCGTATCGCGATGCTACGAAGCGCAAGACCGAGCTCGAGCGCCAGGAACAGAAGGAGAAGACCGGCGTAGCGCTGGGCGGGATCATGGCCAGGAATCCGGCTACAGGAGAGCTGATACCCGTCTACGCGGCCGATTATGTGCTGGCGACGTATGGCACGGGAGCCGTCATGGCAGTCCCTGCGCATGACGAGCGTGATTTCGAATTCGCGAAGAAGTTCGATCTCCCGGTCCGATGCGTCATAACGCCGTATCTCGCAGCTGATACCGAAGAAGAGCTCGAGTCTCGTCGTGCCCGGATACTTAGCGGAGAGGAATGCTACACGGATAAGGGAATACTGATGAGCTCCGGTTCGTACGACGGGCTGAGCTGGATCGATGCCAAGGAACGGATAACGGCGGCATTCGGAGAGCTGGCAACGAACTTCCGCATCCGCGACTGGCTCGTGTCTCGTCAGCGCTACTGGGGATGCCCGATACCGGTCGTGTATGACCCTGAGGGGAACCCGCACACCGTACCGCAGGAACATCTTCCGTGGCTCCTTCCGACCGATGTGGACTTGAATGCGTCAGACACGCCGAAAGGCAAGTCGCCGCTCTCGACCTCGAAAGAGCTTAAGGAGCGCGTGACGCGCATCTTCGGCGAGGGATGGACTCCCGAATACGATACCCTCGATACGTTCGTCGATTCATCATGGTACTTCCTGCGCTATCTCGACCCGAAAGATGATCACGACTTCTCCGATCAGGCGATGATGAAGCATTGGCTTCCGGTCGATCGCTATTCGGGCGGCAGCGAGCACACGACCATGCACCTCCTCTATTCGCGCTTCTTCCATAAGGCGCTCTATGACCTCGCCCTCGTGCCGACTCCGGAACCGTTCCATGAGCGATTCAATCGCGGGCTCATCCTTGGTCCCGACGGCGCGAAGATGTCGAAGTCGAAGGGTAATGTGGTGAACCCGGACGAGTTCGTGCGGAAATACGGCGCCGATGCGGTGCGCATGTATCTCGCATTCATCGGCCCGTATAACGAGCCTGGGAATTATCCGTGGAGTCTCGAGGGCGTGTTCGCCATGCGGAAATTCCTCGATCGGGTGTCCCGTCTCTCTGAAAAGCTGACGGATGGAGAGCCGGGAGACGTGCTAAGGAGCGCTCTGTCGACCGCGGTAACGAAAATCAGCGCTGATACGGACCGGTTCAAATTCAATACTGCGATCGCGGCGCTGATGGTTCTGGTGCGCGAACTCGAGCAACAGGAGAGGGTATCCATTAACGCCTATCGCACGCTCCTTCAGCTCCTGGCCCCTTACGCGCCTCACCTTGCGGATTCCTTGTGGACCAGCTGTCAGGGAGAGGGGGCGAGCGTGCATGCGGGCACGTGGCCGGTAGCTGAGGAGATTGCAAGCGAAGCTGATGTCCTCATCATCGTGCAGGTGAACGGTAAGAAAAAGGGGGAATTACGCCTTGCGAAAGAGGCAGGGGAAGAAGAGGCGTTGATGGCGGCACGAACCATACCACATGTGGACACGCTTCTTCATGAAGGCAAGCTCCAGCGAGCGATCTATATTCCAGGCCGTATCCTAAATCTCGTGATAACCTAGATTTGACTAAAAATGACCAATCTGGTATAAGAATACCACATCCTTACATGAAGAAAACAGCAAAAACGGTCTCCAAGACAGTGAAAAAGCAGGTAAAGACCGAACTCTCCTTCGATACCTCGGCCCTGGTGAAGCGCCTCCTTTCAGAGGTGCCGGACCGCGCCCGCGAGGTGCTTACCTACCGTTTCGGCCTCGGAACCTCGAGCAGCCGCGATACTCTCGAAGCTATCGGCGAGCGCTGGAGCATCACGCGCGAGCGCGTCCGTCAGATCGAAGCCGCCGGCATCGAGTCCATACGCTCGAGCAAGGCTTTCAAGGAGTCCCAGGAGGCGTTCAGCGAGCTCTCTGCGCACATCGAATCCCTCGGCGGCATCGTGCCTGAAGAGGTGCTTCTCGCAGGCCTCGCTACCGACGAGAAGAACCGCAACCGCTTCCGTTTCCTCCTCGTCGTCGGAAGCTCGTTCTTCCGTGAGCGCGAGACCGATGATTTCTATGCCCGATGGCACGTTGACCACAAGACTGCGGAGGCGGTCCATGGCGCTCTCTCCCGCCTTTATGAGGGTCTCGACGATGCTGAAGTGCTTTCAGAAGGGCAGATCGTGAACAAGTTCCTCGACGAGCTCAAGAGCGTGAACAGCGCGTATCAGAACGAGGAGATACTCAAGCGGTGGCTCACCATCTCCAAGACGATAAGCTCCAACCCTCTTTCCGAATGGGGTCGCGCTCACGCTCCCGCTATCCGCACGAAGGGCATCCGCGATTACGCGTATCTCGTCATCAAGCAGAAAGGAGAGCCGATGCACTTCGCCGACGTCGCGAAGGCCATCGTAGAGGTATTCAATAAGAAGGCTCACGTGGCGACCACGCACAACGAGCTCATCAAGGACTCGCGCTTCGTGCTCGTCGGTCGCGGACTCTACGCCCTCGCGGAGTGGGGCTATCAGCCAGGCGTCGTGCGCGACGTCATCAAGAAGGTCCTCGCCAAGAAGCCCCTTACCCGCGAAGAGGTGATCACCGAGGTGAAGAAGGTGCGGTATGTGAAGGACAACACCATACTCGTGAATCTCGGCGATACCCGTCACTTCAAGCGCGCCAAGGACGGCACGTATTCCGCCGCGTAAGCCGTTTCCGTAAGGATGCGCACAGGAACGCCCGGGCAAAGCCCGGGCGTTGCTGTTTTAGTTTCTATACTCTGTGTATGTCATCAGGCGGCGGCCACGGAGGAGGCGGGCTTCCCGGACTTCATCTCATACAGAGCTGGCTCGGAGACGCCCATGCGGAGGGCGGGTATTCGCCAGAAGCGAAGCTTCTCTTCATGGCCTTCGGGGCTGAGATAATCTCGTTCTTCTTCGTGGCGCCTGCGCAGACGCTGACGAACTTCGGCCTCGTGCTCTTCATCGCCCCGCTATGGATCCCGCTCATGCTCATCAAGTTCGGTTTTATGCGCTACTACCACGCCGGAAAGGTGGAATTCATCAGCAAGCAGCAGACCGTCCTGCTTGAGATACGCCTCCCGCGCGAGAACCTGAAGACGCCGATGGCGATGGAGATCATCTTCTCGAACATCCACCTCATGTCGGGCGAGGCTACCTGGTACAAGAGGATCGTCCAGGGAAGGTCGCGTCCCACCTGGTCCTTCGAGATGGTCTCCCTGGGCGGACAGGTGCACCTCTATGTCTGGTGCCGCGAGGTGTTCCGCCGTCCCCTCGAGAGCTTCTTCTATGCGCAGTATCCGGGCGTGGAGATCATCGAGGCGATGGACTACAGCCGTCTCATCGACCCCACCCATGAGCCCTATCAGATGTCCTCGTTCGAGTACGTGCATACTCATTCCATAGATGCGTATCCCATAAAGACGTACGTAGAGTTCGGTCTCGACAAGGTGCAGAAGCCGGAAGAGCAGGTAGATCCGCTGGCGCAGCTCTTCGAGACGCTCGGCTCCATCGGTCCTAAAGAGAGCTTCTGGCTGCAGTTCGTGCTGCGCGCGACCAAGAACGAGAAATTCGAAGGTCAGAAGAATAAATCGGGCGGCAACTACACCTGGAAGGATCAGGGTCGCGAGGAGATCGAGCGCATACGGGAAGAGCTCGTCACTCAGACCGAATATGTCGATTCGAACGGCGTGAAGCAGACCACCACCGGCTTCCCGAACCCGACCGAAGGCCAGAAGGATCGCATGAAAGCGATCGAGCAGAATATCGGAAAGATCGCGTTCGACGTAGGCATACGCAGCATCTATGCCGCCCCCTCCGAGGCATACCACAAGAGCATGGGTTCCATCGTCACCAATATCTTCAAGCCGTTCAATTCGGAAAAGTACAACGGCTTGAAGCCGAATGCCCGATGGAGCGAGCACTTCAGCGATTACCCGTGGGAAGACCCGGGCGGCCATCACTATGCGCATGCCATGCACAGCGTCCTCGAGTTCTACCGTCGCCGCGCCTTCTTCTATCCGCCGTACGTGGGCGTCTGGAATACCATGAGCGTGGAAGAGCTCGCCACCATATTCCGCGTGCCGTCGAGCGTCATCACCACGCCATCGCTTCCGCGCATCCAGTCCTCAACCTCTGAAGCGCCTACCAATCTTCCTACTTAGGACGAGTGAAAGTGAACTCGTAAGTCGTTTTAGCTAGGTAAATAGGGAGCGGAGCCGAAGTGTACTTTTTCAGGAGTGAACACGGGACGTACTGTTTCCGCCGACTTGCGGGAGGCGAAGAGAAACGGTACGGGGACCTGTGGAGCGGATGCAAAAAGATACTTCGGCGCAGTGACCGATCGCACGAAAATCTTGACGAAAGTATTAAAAAAAGACACTTCGCGAAGCGACCTGCGGACAAGCGCTCCCTTTCCATATTATCGAGCGAGTATGCTATACCAGAACCATGACTGACCTCCATGGAAAACGCATCTTCGTCGGCCTCTCAGGCGGCGTCGACTCCGCCGTCTCAGCGGCACTCCTCAAGGAAGCGGGCGCCCATATTACTGGCGTATTCATCAAGGGCTGGTATCCGCCCGGTATGCCCTGCACCTGGAGCGCCGACCGCCGTGATGCCATGCGCGTCGCCGCGCGCCTGCAGCTCCCGTTCGTTACGCTCGATGCATCGAAAGAATACAAGCAAGGCGTCATCGATTATCTCCTCGCCGAATATGCGGCAGGGCGTACGCCGAACCCTGATGTCATGTGCAATCGGGACGTGAAGTTCGGCGCGTTCGTCCGCTATGCGAAGGAGAGCGGAGCTGAATACATCGCGACCGGGCATTACGCCCGTACAGAAGGCGGCAAGCTGTTGCGCGGCGTGAGCGCTGACAAGGATCAGAGCTATTTCCTGTGGGCCGTGTCCCCCGAAGCGCTCGCCATGACACTCTTCCCGGTTGGTGGCATACCGAAGGAGAAGACACGCGAACTCGCGAAACGATTCAATCTTCCGAATGCGCAAAAGAGGGACAGTCAGGGGATCTGCTTCCTCGGAAGCATTTCCGTGGATGATTTCCTTAAGGCTGAATTCCATCCGGTAGCAGGCAGAGCGATCGACAAGGTTGGCAATGAGATAGGCGTCCACGATGGAAGCATCCTGCACACCTTGGGCGAACGCGTGACCTTGGAAGGAGCGTCTCCCGGACCCTGGTACGTCGTGGCCAAAGACCTGGCTGCTAACGTCCTTACCGTATCGCGTGAACGTGCGGCGCAGCTGCCGGTCAGCAGCATCGCGCTCACGCAGACGAACTGGCTCTCGGACACCGATCCCGGCGAGCCGCTCACCGCCCAATACCGCTATCATGGTCCGCTTCTCGAAGGCAGGCTCTCGTCTGACCGGAATTCTTTCATACCGGCTGAGGGCGCGAGCGAAGCGCTCGCGAGCGGCCAATCTCTGGTTCTCTACCGAGGAGACGAGCTCGTAGGGGGTGGTATCATGAGCTGATGAATACGGAGATCGTAAAGGCAGACGGCACCATAGAGCCCTTCGATGGCGCTAAGCTGCAGAATTCGCTCGAACGGGCAGGCGCCACGGAACGCGTCGCCGAGCGCATTCGCCACACTATCGAGATTTCCATAAGCCCGATGGCTGAGAGTACCGAGATCTACAAGCGTGCGTTCCAGATGCTTCGCCATGATAACCGGCCGTCTGCGGCGCGATACAGCCTGCGGCGCGCCCTCTTCGAATTCGGTCCGTCGGGACACCCCTTCGAGGACTTCGTCGCCGAGCTCTTCCGTGCGGAGGGGTGGGAAGTCTCGGACCGTCAGATGATCCAGGGCAAGTGCGTCTCGCACGAAGTAGATATCTATGCCCAGCGTAACGGCGAGTGCCTCGCGGGAGAGCTCAAGTATCACAATAATCCAGGCTACAAGACCGACGTGAAAGTCGCGCTCTACGTGAAAGCAAGGCTCGATGACATCTGGGCCGCTACGCCGCCCGGAGAGAACACGAAACCGCATGTGGACCACGGCTTCCTCATAACCAATACGAAGTTTACCCGTGACGCCATCCAGTTCGCCACCTGCTCCGGCATCAATCTCCTCGGCTGGAGCTATCCGCACGAAGGGAATCTCTATGACCGTATCGTGGCGGCAGGGCTCTATCCCATAACCGCTCTGACGCTCATCAAGAAGGCGGAGAAGCGTTTGCTCATAGATAAGGGCATCGTTACGTGCGCCGGCATCCGCGAGAATCGTGACGCATTGCGCGAGCTCGGCATCCCGCCTGAGCGCATAGGCGCGATCCTGGCTGAAGCCGGCACGCTCTGCGCCGTGAACTGATAGGATAGTGATGCATGGCTGATTTCAAACGATACAATCCTAACCGGAGCGCTGACTGGAACTATGGAGGCAAGAAATGGCGCCTCTCCCGATCGAAGATCGAGTTCTTCGTCGAGTGCCCGCGCTGCTTCTATATAGACAATAAGCTCGGGACGAAGCGTCCGGGCTATCCGGAATTCACGCTCAATAAGGCGGTGGATACTCTCTTCAAGAAGGAGTTCGATGCGCATCGCAAAGCGGCGACGCCGCATCCGCTCATGGAGAAGTACAGCATCAGCGCAGTGCCCTTCAGTCACGCGAAGATGGATACCTGGCGCGAGAACTTCGAAGGCGTGGAATACTTCCATGAACCTACAGGCTTCACTATCTCAGGAGCGGTCGACGACATCTGGGTCGGCAGCAACGGGGAACTCATCGTCGTCGATTACAAGTCCACCTCGAAGCCGGGCACCATAGAGGTCCTGGGCGATTCCAGCTGGAACGAGCAGTACAAGCGGCAGATGGGCGTGTACCAGTGGCTGCTCCGTAACAATGGTTTCGAAGTCTCCCCTATGGGATACCTCGTGTACGCGAACGCGCATGATGACAAGGAAGCCTTCGACGGGAAGCTCGAATTCGAGGTGACCGTCGTGGAATGCGAAGGCCAGAGCGAATGGATCGAAGAGGTCCTTCCGCGCATCAAGGAAACGCTTGAAAGCGATGCTATCCCTCCTTCAGGAGATGCGTGCGAGTTCTGTCCGTATCGCGAAGCAGCGGGGAAGAAGCTTCTCGCTCTTCACAAGGCCGCGCAGAAATAGGGACTATGGAGGTGCAGATCGAGTCGTCCTGGAAGAAGAAGCTTGAGGAGGAATTCAAGCAGGATTATTTCAAGAGACTCACCGCTTTCGTCAGGGACGAGTATAAGAACGGAGCGATATATCCTGCACCGCAGAATATCTTCCGTACCTTCGAGCTTACGCCCTTCGACAAGGTGAAGGTAGTGATCCTCGGGCAGGATCCGTACCACGGCCCTAAGCAAGCCATCGGCCTCTCGTTCGCAGTTGAAGCAGATATGAAGCTTCCTCCCTCGCTTCAGAATATCTATAAGGAAATCAAGAGCGATCTGGAACAGTCGCTCGAGCATGCAGACGGAGACCTCTCGCGATGGGCTTCGCAGGGCGTGTTGCTTCTGAATGCGACTCTCACCGTGCGAGCACACCTCGCCGGCTCCCACCAAGGAAAAGGCTGGGAGCAATTCACTGACGAAGTCATACGGACTCTCTCAGAGGAACGTTCGCATCTCGTTTTCATGCTCTGGGGCAATTATGCGAAAGCCAAGGGTGCGCATATCGACCGCACGAAGCACCTGGTTATTGAGTCCGCGCATCCCTCGCCGTTCTCGGCTGCGAATGGGTTCTTCGGCTCGAAGCCATTCAGCAAGGCAAATGAATATCTCGTCTGTAATGGAGAAAAGCCTATCGATTGGCTTTAAGTTCGATACCTACTCTGCCAGCAATTTGTGCTAGGTGTCCTGTATGGCATAGTGCATCCAGGCAACCAGCGGAGGATGAGATGGCTGAGAAATTTAACTATTGCGTCGGTCGCCCATGGGAGCAAGAAGCGGGCGGTGATGGAGAAAATCTAAGTATCTACGCGTATCACTCCGAAGTTCACTATGGAACACTCGAGGAAGCTAGAGACTTTCGGGAGTATGTAAACAATCAGACAAAGGAAGAGAATCACATATACAAGCTCGTTAAGATGGAAGGTGAATAAACATCGCGTCACTGATAAATGACAAATTAATTCGACATCCATAGGGTGTCGAATCTTTTTATAAAAGGGTTCCAACATCGGAGGGGAAATGGGGTCAGTCACTATTTCGGCGGTAAAAAGTGACTGACCCCATTTATTAAAAGGATATGCTAATGACCGATACGCATAAGAAAGAGAGCTCACCCGACGAATCGGATGAGCTCTGGAATAAGGATCTTTAGAGTGACTATCGGCACTTCTTCCTGGGACGATGATGAATCATCGTCCTTCGCGTCCCTCTCTTCATTTTGAAGAGGCGGACCCGGGAAGAGTCTTCTGAGTCGACCTCCCAGCCATCGGCCAGAAGCCGATCCAGCTGGGTATCGTCAGAAGCAGAAGGCGCCTTCGCCTGAATCGGTACCGGCTTTTGCGCGATTGTTCCTGCTGGAACCACCTTGGCTCCGGGAGGAGCGAAGATAATGATGCCGGCGAGCGGTTCGGGAGTCGGGAAGACCAGATGATCCTCGTTATTCCACGAACCGTCGATGTCGTTCATGACGGCGAGCCGATGCGTGACCGGCGTGTCGTCTGCGATCGGTACGAGGTCGACGTAGAGATACTGGCGGCCGTCCTGGAGCGTCTTCTGAAGAACGCTCGCCGTGGCCGTAACGACCTTACCCAGCAACCGGCAGTCGCTAGTGTGAACGAAGAAGTTCACGACGCCGCCACGGATGTTCTGACAGAACTGCAAGAAGGGGATTTCTTCGTCGTCCTTAACATAGCTGCCGCCGTTTGCGCCGGCAGGAACTTTCATCCTCACGATCGGCCCCGTATGGAGCGTTTCGCGCACGATGCCCGGGACGTGAATATGTGCCGAGGCTGTCGGAACAGCATCTAAGCTCGACATGTCTGAATCTCCTTTTCGAAGGGTACAAGCACCCTCGGATTAAATTATACATATGTATAATTGATTGTCAAGTATAGAAGATAGTGACGGGTTGGCAAGAGTTCTTGAGGAAAGATTTGCTACAGTGGAGATGTCTCCGTTATCGAGCAATAAACAAGAAATACTTATGATCCTCAATCCCTACATCAACTTCAACGGAAATGCCGAGGAAGCGTTCAATTTCTACCGATCCGTATTCGGCGGAGAGTTCGGGCAGATCGTTCGGTTCAAGGATATATCGAGCGCGGAATACCCCGTACCCGTACCCGAAGAGGAAGCGGATAAGATAATGCGCATCACTCTGCCTATCGGTCAGAACATGCTGATTGCCAATGACGTGCCGGAAAGCATGGGACCGGTGAACGAGAATGAGAACAGGTCCAAGATAGCGATCAGCGCTGACTCTAAGGAAGATGTCGAGAGGCTGTTCAAAGGTCTTTCAGAAGGAGGCACCGCTGAGATGCCTATGGGAGACAGCCCGTGGGGCACGTCTTTCGCCATGTTCCGGGATAAGTACGGTATCGAGTGGACCGTCGAATTCGATCCGAAGGCGTAACCGCCCCTGTGCCAATCTTCAGTATAAAAACAGCCGGAATCGCTTCCGGCTGTCTGAGTTTTTAGGCGAGCGCCGGTGTCAGTCGTCCGACTAGTTGGTCAACGTCCACGACGATTCCGTGCAGACATTGAAATCCTTCTTGGTGACGACCACGCCGTCTTTGAACACGACCTTGAGGTCGAAGCGGCAGGCATTGGTGCCGTCGTCAAGGTTGAAGCGCATCTTGTCGCCGCTTCTGATGACAGAATCGGTCAGGACGTCCTCTTCCCACTTGTCCCGGCTCACGTTGGAAGCGTAGAACTCCCATATCGTCACATCGGTATTGTTGTAGACGGTGATGCGGCGATCTCTGCCATCAGAAGACGCGGCTTGCGCGGACGGAACCGAAAGGGCCAGCATGCTGGCGGCGAGGACGGAGGCGCACGCGAAGGAACTGAAGGATTTCATGATCTAGCCCTTGTTTTGAACAGCACGTGATGAGTACCGGAATAAAAGTACCACATAGCTATTGAATGTACAGGTTTTCTATATCCCGCATGCGGGCCTTTTCCAAGTCATACTAGTGAGTCTGACCGTTTCTCGTCCGGCTAATCTGCTAGACTTCAGGATATGGCATCACCGATCCTTGGTCTCCGGACAACCATCTATAAGGTCAGCGATCTCACAGAAGCGAAGCGCTGGTATAGCGCAGCTTTCCTCGCGGAACCGTATTTCGATGAGCCCTTTTATGTAGGGTTCGAGATAGGAGGCTACGAATTAGGGCTCCAGCCGGAATCGGTACCTGTAGGGGAGAATGTCGCTACTTTCTGGGGCGTCGAAGATATCGA
>CAYWEI010000015.1:7561-14717 GCA_964457265.1 uncultured Candidatus Saccharibacteria bacterium | reverse complement strand
CCACAAACGAAAAGACTAAAGCCCCGAAAGGGGCCTTTTCTTTTGTGGACCGTAGCAGAGTGCCTGCGCACTCTGCGGCAGGATTCGAAAGGGTGGAGCATGTCGCAACGAGTCTGAGGCTCTGCGATGACGAAGCGAGACGCGAGACCCGTACTGTTCATGTAATGAAAGAATCCTGTACGGTCTTAATGACGAACTTTCGAATCGAGGTCGAAAAGCCGTAATTCTCTACAAACAAAAAACCCATACCGTTGCCGGTATGGGCAGAGTCCAGGTCGGCAGTTACATGCCGCGCTGCTGTTTCAGCTCGTACAGCGCTTCCATCGCCTTGTCCTTCATTCTGGCGACGGCGCTCACTTGCGTGGCGCCATGGGATTGCTTGGCGAAGTACCTGATGATTTCCTTGAAAGGTACGCAGTCTGCTTTGCTGAGTCCGAAGTACATGTGCATGAACGATCGCAGGTCCGTGTCCGCTTGAAACCCGAGGATCACGAAGCAATCATCCAGCAGCCGGGCGAACGCCTCCGCGTCCGAGAGGCTTAGTTCGGACATCGCGGCAGCGTAGCGCTCCTTACGACGCGCGACATTCATTTCCTCCTGCTCAGCTGTCGGCAGATTGGCAGGAATTAATAACGTGTGCATTCAGCCCTCACGGATTACAACCTGTGCAAAGTAATGGAAATGGTGGCTGACCCCATTTCTGCGCGGCAGGCACATGAGCTCATATTTCTTCTCAACAAAGATTCTCTCCCGGAACTGTACGTATCCATTTATATTACTAATTGACTAAAAGTCAAATCCTGGGTGGGTGGAAATGGCGGCTGACCCCATTTCTCTGCTTCATTACGGTAAGGGTTCGTATGTGCTCGGATATCTATGGTACAAATTTGAGTATGAATTCGAACTCGAAAGGATTCACCCTTATTGAACTCCTGGTAGTGATTTCGATAATCGGTGTCCTATCCTCGGTCGTACTTGCGAGTCTCAATACTGCAAGAGCCCGCGCTCGTAACACGCAACGAAAATCTGATTTGAAATCTTTGCAATCGGCTCTACAGCTATATCATTTGGATCACGGATCGTATCCGATCCAAGGATCCTGGCGCGGAACAACACCGAACTGTTACGGCACGGGTGCTGACGGCTCTACAGCAATTCCGGGACTGTCTCCCGCCTACATTCCTATGTTACCTCAGGACCCAAAACCGACAATTTCTGCCGGGTATTGCTACCTGTACGTTTCAAATGGAATTGGATATAAGTTGCTTGCGTATTCAACTGTGGAGGGAGGTGCAGTTCCTAATAGTGATACCTTTTCGCGCTACCCGACTAGTTGCGGGGTTACTACAACGCAAGCATCATATGCAATCTCTGAACCGCCCTATACGTGCCTCTAGCATTAAAGGGATAGACACGAGTCCCCAGGTCTGCTGACCGCAGCTATATTGCGGAAGTCAACATATCAGTACCAAAACCGATCCTTCAGTGCTACGCTTCGAAGAACATGAACGACCGACCTATCAGCCGCCAGCCCATGCCCGAAGACGCCAAGCTCGTATTCAAGGGCATCCTTTTCGACGTATATCAGTGGGAACAGGAGCTCTTCGATGGCACGCATGCGACCTTCGAGAAGCTGCGCCGCAATGACTCTGCGGTGGTCATCCCTATCCTTCCGAACGGAAAGCTCCTTCTGGCCGAAGACGAGCAGCCCGGACGAGAGACGGTGATCACGTTCCCGGGCGGCCAGGGAGAGATCGGCGAGAGCGGGGAGATCATGGCTCGCCGCGAGCTTCTGGAAGAGACCGGATACGAAGCAGGCACGCTCGAGCTCTGGCGCGTATCGCAGCCCTCATCGAAAGTGGAGTGGGCGATCTACACGTTCATCGCGCGCGACCTTAAGAAGGTGCATGAGCCCGCGCCTGATGCCGGCGAGCGCATCACGCTCCGGGAAGTCACCCTGGATGAACTCATGGAGATGGCGGAAGACCCTATCTTCCAGAACAAGGAGATGGTCCTCGACTTGGTGAAGGCGCGGTATGATACGGAAGAACGAGCCAAGCTCGAAAAGACCTTATTCGGCTAATAGCACCCTATGAAGATTGCCACCCTCGCAGCGATAACATTCCCGATACTCTTCGTGCTCGATCTCCTGTGGATCGGCCTCATCGGCAACGGATTCTACCGGTCCGAGCTCGGCTCCCTGATGCGCGCGGACGTCCTGTGGCCGGCGGCTCTCGCGTTCTATGTCATCTACTGCCTCGGCATCGCGTTCTTCGTGCTCTCTCCTGCGATCGCAGCGCATTCTTTCAATAAGGTCCTCCTTGCGGCGGCATTCTTCGGCCTCATCGCTTACGCGACCTACGATCTCACGAACCTCGCCACTCTCAATGGCTGGCCCGTGTTCATGACCTTCGTCGATCTCGCGTGGGGCACGTTCGTCACTATCGTCGCCTCGAGCGCCGCGTATCTGATCGCTACTAAGCTTCTCCACTACTAGTATGCGGATCAGATCTCCCTGGACGCTTATCGTATGCGTCGGCGCCTCTCTCCTCGCAGGATTCCTCGGATCATTCGCGACGATGGGGAATGTGGAAGGCTGGTACTCCACCCTCGTGCACCCCGCGTGGGCTCCGCCAAACTGGGTATTCGGCCCCGTATGGACCACGCTCTACGTGCTCATGGGAGTCGCGGCGTATCTGGTAGCGGTGTCGAACCGTCCCGGAAAGACGTTCGTGCTCTGGCTGTTCTTCGCGCATCTCATCCTGAATGCGTTCTGGAGCATCGCGTTCTTCGGGATGCATGAGATCCTGCTCGCGCTCATCGTGATCGTCATCCTGCTGGCGATCATCATCATCCTCGCCAGGCTGTTCGGAAAGTATTCCCGGACGGCGATGCTCCTCATGGTGCCGTATGTGCTCTGGGTCGCATACGCCACGACTCTCAATCTCGGATTCCTGGTATTGAATTGATATGAGGACTGACATCGTGCATCCGGGAGCGGATAAGCTCCGGTATGAGATCCGACGTATCGTCGAGGTAGCGAAATCGATACAGAAGCTCGGCACACCTATCACCTGGGAGAATATCGGTGACCCGGTCGCAAAGGGCGAGCAAGTGCCTGCATGGATACGGGAGACGGTGCAGGGCGCCGCGGGGGAGAATGCCGCGTTCGGATACTCGCCGACGCAGGGTCTGGACGTCGCTAGAGAATACATTACGAACGAGCGGAATCTCGAAGGCGGCATAACCATCACGACGGAAGACATCCTGTTCTTCAATGGCCTGGGAGACGCTATCTCTACGCTCTACAGCAACCTGCATCCAAAGGCGCGCATCATCGGGCCGAACCCGGCATATCCCACGCATTCATCCGCCGAAGCAGCTCATAGCGACTCTGCGCACATCACCTACCGGCTCGATCCTGAGAAAGGCTGGGAGCCTGACCTCGAGGATCTCGAGATGAAGATAGAAGCGAATCCCGATATCGCGGGCATCCTCATCATCAATCCGGATAACCCGACGGGCTTCGTGTACCCGGAAGAGACCTTGCGGAAGATCGTGGCGCTCGCGAGGAAGCATCAGCTCTTCCTGATTTCGGATGAGATCTATTCGAATCTCGCGTTCGCCGGAAGCGGGATGCGCAAGCTCGCCTCGGTGATCGAGGACGTGCCGGGCATCGCGATGCGCGGCATCTCGAAAGAGTTCCCGTGGCCGGGCGCTCGCTGCGGCTGGATCGAATTCTATAATCGGGACAAGGATGCGTCGTTCGACGGGTACGCGCGCTCCTTGCTCGATGCGAAGATGCTCGAGGTCTGCGCCACTACGCTTCCTCAAGCAGTGCTCCCGCGCGTGATGGGGGATGCGCGGTACTATCCGTATCTCGAAGAGCGGGTGGCCAGGTACGCGTGCAAGTCAGAGAAAGCCGTAGAGATTCTCTCGCAGATTCCAGAACTCACCATCCATCCCGCCCGCGGAGCGTTCTATATGACTGCGGTGTTCAAGGAAGGGTCATTGAATGCGACGCAGACGCTGCCAGTCAGCGCAGAAGCCGAAGCGGTCATCAAGCCGCAGCTCCTGGACGCGAGGCTCGATCAGCGATTCGTATACTATCTCCTGGCATCGACGGGCGTCTGCATCGTGCCGCTCTCGGCCGGATTCAATTCAGACCTGAATGGATTCCGCTTCACCTTGCTCGAATCAGACGAAGGGAAGTTCGAGGAGATCGTGAGGACGATCAGGGATTCTATCCAGAGCTACCTGGTCTCGTAAGCATCCTTACCAGGAGCAATTCAGATTCCCGCCCGTAACGGTGAACGAATACTGATAGTAGTCTCCCGATGCGGGATTCCCGATGTTCACGTGATTGCATAGATAGTTCTGGTCCGTGATGCTCGTCTCCCTGAAGCCGGCACGGCTGTAGAGCTTGGTCGTATTAGGACCGTTCTCAACCGTCGCCCAGGCGCTGAGCACATAGCCGTTCCCATCGCTCGCGTACAGGTAGCATGCAGCGGTGTTCGAATAATTACGGGCCCGATCTTTCGGAAGCGGGTCTCTGGGCAGCGCGCTCATGTAGGTCGGAACGAGTCCGGGGACCCATTCTGCCGTCTTCTGGTCAGGGGCTATCGGGGCGGCTGCGCATCCCGGGTCCCAGTACGTATTGGAAAGACCACCGGTGCTCGGGTACTGCCCGTTGTTGCTGTAATAGAATTCGATAGCCTTCTGTACCTGGATGATGTCCTGGAGACGACGCGCATCCCGTGCCTTCGGGCGGGCATCATTGAAGGACGCGAGGACGTCGCTCGAGTGCGTGCCGATGAAAGCGATGACAACTAGAAGCTCGATCAGCGTAAAAGCCCTGCGAGATCCCGCTCCATGCACGCTCGATGGAAGGTAATCACTGCGGCGAACGTCGTGTGCTGATCCTTTCGTGCTCATGTAAGGCGGGACATACTAGAAGAATCCTGCGCTACCGACCGGGTGCGCCAGGCAATACGCTGATCCGTATTCGAAGTAGTAGACGAGCGCATTGGGAGAAGTGCCGGCGATGATGGAATCACGCGTGCAATAGGTGGGGCCGCTCTCTCCTTCATTCTCGTCGAGCACGTACACGTCTCCCCACGGATCGAGGCTTATCTGCTCGAGGCCCTGGTACGTGCCCGCAGCAGTGACGATGTTCGTGAGCGAGGTGCGTAATTGGGCAGCTCGATTAGTAGCGCATCTCGAGCATCCTGAGCCCGTTATGTCCTTCATGTATTCGCGACCTGACTGCAGGCGGGCTGCTTCGAGAGCCCGGGCAATCTGTATGATCTCGCTGCGCGCCTTCGATCGCATGGCTTTGGTGCGGGCCGCATTGAGGGAGGCGAGTATGACGCTCGAGAGCGTGCCGATGATAGCGATCACTACCAGGAGCTCTATGAGCGTGAAGCCTCTCGCCGGGTGTGCGTGGTGCATGGAGCGTATGGCTATTTTCCTTGCCCGTAATACTTCTTGAGGAGTCTTACGTGCTCCTTGTAATTCTCCGTGCAGTGCATCTCGCCCCTGCTGTCATGGAAATAGAAGAGGCAATCGGTCTTCTTAGGATTGAGCGCGGCTAAGACGGCTGCCATCGAGGGGTTAGCGATGGGTCCGGGCGGAAGGCCCTTGTTCCTGTAGGTATTGTATGCGGACTTTATGTACTTATCGTCAGGAACGGGCTTCGGCCACCAGGAACCCGTCTTCGACTTCGATGCCTTCGCGTACTGGAGGGTGGCATCGATCTGGAGATTCATGCCCGCCCAGAGACGGTTCCAGATGATTCCCGAGATGAGGCGCATCTCTGCCGGGTCCCGCGTCTCACGCTCAAGCATCGACGCGATAGTGAGCATGTCTTCCACAGGAATGAGCTCTTCTGTCGAGGTGCTGTAGCGGGAAAGGATATCCTTCTTGAACCTATCGCCGATCATTTCCTGCACATAGGATGGACTGGCGGCGCCGCTTACCATATAGGTGCCAGGGACGAACTCTCCCTCCGCGAGTTCAGGGTCTTCCGTATGAGCCTGGGCGAGGAAGGCCTGCTGCTCCTTCGCGCTCCAGCCGAGCTTGCGCCCGAAAGCATACGCGACTTCCTCTTCCCGATATCCGGGCTTGATCTCGACGAATGCGATACTGCTTCCCGCCAGCTGCTGATAGGCAGGGGCTGCGGCGACCAGGTTCGCTAGCCACGTGAATGCGCCCTTTGCGAACCCTACGCCTGCGGAAAGGTCGCCATGCGTCTCCTGGAGCAGAGCCTCCACTTCCGGGTCCTCGGTAATGGTCTCGTGACGCGGATCGACGGTTACCGGAAAGGGATTCTTAGGCGGCTCTGCGATCGCGAGCTTGATATCCTCGGCAAGGATGGTCGGGAGCGAGAATATGCCGACTCCCACGAGAAGGAAGGCGAGGAGTACGGGCGCGAATGTCAGGAAGGGTGCGGCAAGGCTCCGTCGCTTTCGCGATGGCGGATACTGATGCGGCATGAGCGGTCGGAAGTTTCCGGGCACTCCGTTCATTGTAGCGATGAATACCGCACACGTAAACCCTCGCTTACGCACAACGTAGCGTGGACAGCAGGTGAGTAACAGTGCTACGGTGCGAATACATGAAAGATGCAACGCCTGCAGCACCCACCGGCATCGAACGCATGGTCGCCTCCATAGGTTCGGTAGGCTCGCTCATCGCTCACTCGTTCGCATTCGCAGGATTCTTCCTGCTGGCTCTCTTCGAAGTGCTGTCGTGGGAAACCATGCTTCTCGTCCTCACCACTCTGGTATCCCTCGAGGCGATATACCTCGCAATCTTCATCCAGATTACGGTCAACCGCCACACGCAGTCTCTCCGCGAAGTGGAGGAAGACATCGACGAGATCCAGGAAGACGTCGAAGGTATCGGGGAAGATATCGATGAGCTCCAGGAAGATATCGAGGAGATCAGCGAGGACATCGACGAGATCTCCGAGGACATCGACGAGATCCAGGAAGACGTCGAGGAGCTCAACGAGGATGAGGAATCTGATCCGAAAGCTCCGGCAAAACCGAAGACTCGCGCTAAGAAGCCATCCAAAGACGAGACTCTGGAGCAGCTCGCGAGCGACATCAAGCGCATGCTCGAGACGCTTGAGGAGCTGAAGGGTTCGAAGTAG
>CAYWEI010000015.1:0-7461 GCA_964457265.1 uncultured Candidatus Saccharibacteria bacterium | reverse complement strand
GGGCCCATAGCTCATCTGGTAGAGCGCGCGGATGGCATTCGCGAGGTGAGGGGTTCGAGCCCCCTTGGGTCCACTATCTTCATAAAGAATTGAGAGTCTTTTCAGTATTTGATCATATGGCCTCTCTCTCTAGCACAGGGCGCCTGTGCTAGAATTTTCATATGGAAAAGAGCATCGATTCTAAGATAGATGATCTCGCGGCAATGGTCGCTCGCGGTTTTGCAGAAACAGCTACGAAAGCAGATTTCAGGGAACTGCAGGGGCGTATAGATGGACTTGATACCAGGGTGGACAGCCTCGATGCCAAAATGGACGGACTCGGTAACAGGATGGATAGCCTTGATAACAGAATGGACGGTCTGGATTCCAGAATGCATTCCGTTGAACGCAGGCTCGGACATCTTGAAGAGGGTGTCGAGGAAATAAAAGAAGTACTTACCGACACGGCACGTGCGGTCGATGCAGATGCTGAAACTCTCATCGGGCACGGCAAGCGTATAACGAAGCTGGAAGCGCGTATCGCGTGATATCCCCTCTTTTGTCTATATAACCAGGCTCTGCTACACTGGGAGCATGACAGGGGTAGTGGCCCAGATAGGGTCTTTTTTCAATATGCTGCTCGGCACCTCGATCGCTCACGCGTCCGAGGGGGCGGCGCATGCCACGGACGCAGCTGCAGAGCATGCGCCCGGTATCCACGTGGTCCTCAAGGCCGAGCAGATCGGGCAGATCTTCGGCTTCCCGGTTACTAACTCGCTCCTGATGACGTGGATCGTGGTCGCGCTCCTCATCGGCTTCGCGCTCATCTTCCGCAGCAAGATCGCGCTCATACCAGGCAAGCTCCAGGCGGGCATCGAGATGCTTTTCGAAGGAGTCCTCAATTACATGACCGAGACGCTCGAGGACGAGAAGCTCGCTCGCAAGTTCTTCCCGCTCATCATGACGATCTTCCTGTTCGTGCTTATCGCGAACGAGCTGGCGTTCCTTCCGGGCGTCGGCTCGGTGCTCATCGAGCACGCGGGAGAATCGGTACCGTTCCTCCGTGCGCCTGCTGCCGACCTGAACCTGACTCTCGCGCTCGCCATCATCTCGTTCTTCGTGATCGAGATCACGGGAGTCGTCGTGCTCGGTTTCTTCAAGTACGCCGGAAAATATGTTAATTTCAGTTCACCGGTCAACTTCGCTGTGGGAATCATCGAGCTCCTCTCCAACATCGGACGCCTCATCTCGTTCTCGTTCCGTCTTTTCGGAAACGTCTTCGCGGGCGAGGTCATGATCGCGGTGGCAGTATTCTTCGTCGCCTACTTCCTGCCGGTGCCGCTCATGGCGTTCGAGGTGTTCGTGGGATTCATCCAGGCCGTCGTGTTCTCGATGCTCACGCTGTTCTTCATCAAACTATCGATCATGGATCCGCATGGAGACGAGGCCCACTAGGCCCTTGTCTCGATGCGGCTCCGGGATGGGGCATCTTAAAAAACAATAATCACGCACTATGGAAACAGAATCAGCTCAGCTTTTCGCGATGGCCCTTGCTGCAGGACTCGGCGTCCTCGGTCCGGCTATCGGTATCGGCATGATCGGCGGCAAGGCTATGGAAGCTATCGGACGCAATCCGGAGGCATCAGGCAAGATCGTTACGAACATGATCCTCGCGATCGTGTTCGCGGAGGCGCTTGGTATTCTGGCACTCGTTGTTTCCTTCATCATCCGCTTCGTCGGGTAAAGCACGAGTAAAGACTCAATCTACTTTGTTGCGAGCGCATCCGGTTCCTTCAACGTACAGCACGTACGCCTCAGTCACCGGACACGCTCACGCCTCGTAGCTCGAAGCCTTTCCTCACGCTTTAAAAGCCTCTTCATTACTCAACCATGGACCAACTCTTCAGCGCATTCGGCATCGACGGCAAGCTGCTCATAGCGCAGCTGATCAACTTCGGCGTGCTCTTCGTCGCGCTCACCTGGCTCCTCTACAAGCCGGTCATGAAGACGCTGGACGAGCGTCGCGCGAAGATCGCGCAGGGCGTCGAAGACGCTGAGGCGGCGAGCGCGAAGCTCGCGACCGCCGATGCTGAAGCGAGCACCCGCGTTCATACGGCGGAGACCGAGGCTGAAGGCATCGTGGCGCTCGCGCGCGACGCCGCGAATACCGAGAAAGCCCGCATCATGAAGGAAGCGGACGCTCGTGCCGCGCAGGTCGCCATCGACGCCGAGCTCCGTGCCAAAGAGACCGCCGCACAGGCGCTCCGCGAGAGCGAGAAGGAGGTCGCGAGGCTCGCCGTGCTCGCTGCCGAGAAAGTTCTCCGCAAGACCGCCTGATCATGGAACGCGAGTACGCACAGGCGCTGAGCGAGATGCTCCAGAAGGGAACGAGCGAGTCTCAGATCGTGGACGGGCTCGTGAAGCACCTCACGGAAGAGGGGCGCATGAAGCTTCTCCCGGGCATCCTGCGCGAGCTCAAGGGCCTACAGGCCGCGAACGAGAAGCGTGCTGCGCGTGTAGAAGTCGCAAGCGAGGCAGAAGCTGCGAGCGCGCTCGAGGAGGCGCGCACGCAGGGCATCATTGTTGCAGAAGCCACTATCAACCCATCCCTCATACGCGGCTGGCGAGCACAGGAGAACGGCGTCCTAGTGGACCGTTCCGCGAAGAAAGCATTAGTAGACCTTTATCAGAAGATCACGAACTAAGGTATGGAAAGCATCATCAAGCGCATCGAGGCCGAGATAGCGAATCTCGCTCCCGCAGGCGGAAAGGAAGAGACGGGCACCGTGCGCGCGACCGGAGACGGCATCGCGGAGATAGACGGGCTCGAGAACGCCATCATGACCGAGATGGTGCTCTTCGATCCGACCTTCGATCGCAGCCTCGAAGCGGCGCTCGCTGATAGCAATCCTATCTACGGCCTCGTGCTGAACCTGGAGGAAGACGGGGTACGTGCCGTTATTCTCGGTGACGCATCGCGTGTGTACGAAGGCATGTTGGTGCGCCGTCTCGGTCGCCTCCTTTCCATTCCCGTTGGCGACTCTCTCGTCGGCCGCGTCGTGAACCCGCTCGGAGAGCCGGTAGACGGCAAGGGCGCTATGGCAGGCACCGCGTTCCGTCCTATCGAGCGCATCGCGTACGGCGTGATGGATCGCTCCCCGGTCAACACGCCGCTCCATACCGGCATCAAGGCTATCGACGCCATGACCCCTATAGGTCGCGGCCAGCGCCAGCTCATCATCGGCGACCGCGGTACCGGAAAGACGACTATCGCTATCGATACTATCCTCAATCAGAAGTCCGAGTCCGCAGAGACTCGTCCTATCTGCGTATACGTCGCTATCGGGCAGAAGGAGTCGAAGACGGCGAAGATCGTCGCGCAGCTAGCTAGCGCTGGCGCTATGGACTACACCATCGTAGTCACGGCACCGGCTTCCTCTCCTGCCGCGTATCAGTTCTTAGCACCCTTCGCGGGCGCTGCTATCGCTGAGCACTTCATGGAAGCGGGCAAGGACGCGCTCGTCATCTATGACGACCTCTCGAAGCAGGCAGTCGCGTACCGCCAGATGTCGCTGCTTCTCCGCCGTCCGCCAGGTCGCGAGGCGTATCCGGGAGACGTGTTCTACCTCCACTCACGCCTTCTCGAGCGCGCAGCGAAGCTCTCCAAAGAGCTCGGCGGCGGTTCCATCACTGCGCTTCCGATCATCGAGACGCAGGAGAACGATATCTCTGCCTACATCCCGACCAACGTGATCTCGATCACGGACGGCCAGATCTTCCTCGAGTCCGACCTCTTCAACAAGGGCCTCCGTCCTGCTATCAACGTAGGCGTGTCGGTGTCGCGCGTGGGTTCTGCTGCGCAGACCAAGGCGATGAAGAAGGTGTCCGGCAAGATCAAGCTCGAACTCGCTCAGTTCCGCGAGCTCGAAGCCTTCATGCAGTTCTCCTCGGATCTCGACGCGAACACCAAGCGTCAGATCGACAGCGGTCAGCGCATGACCGAGATGCTCAAACAGCCCAACGGCAAGCCGCTTCCGTTCGAGATGGAGGCCGCCGTCATCTTCGCCGCTACCAACGGATACTTCGATACGTTCGCGCCATCCGCCACCTCGCTCGCTGAGCAGAAGCTCCAGGACTTCCTGATGCGCGAAGCTACCGGCGTGCTCGCGAGCATTCGCACTACCCGCGAGATAGGCGAGGCGACGGAGAAGGATCTCCGTGCGGTGCTCGA
Source organism: uncultured Candidatus Saccharibacteria bacterium (assembly GCA_964457265.1). Lineage (GTDB taxonomy): Bacteria > Patescibacteriota > Minisyncoccia > Phycocordibacterales > Phycocordibacteraceae > C7867-001. The sequence continues at coordinate 3,251 of CAYWEI010000015.1, read as the reverse complement.
TAAGTTCGTGGAGAACGCCGCATAACCAGGGCATCGAATGTCACTATATTAGACCCGCACCATGGCACTCAAGGACATCAAGACTAAGATACAAGCGACCCAGCGCATGAATAAGGTCACGCGCGCTATGGAGGCGGTGTCTGCCGTGAAGATGCGCAAGACGCAGCAGACCGCGTTCGGCGGCCGGCCATATGCTCGCGCAGCGCTCGCCATCCTCGCGCGTCTTTCCGGAAGCCAGTCGCTCTCGGGTCACCCTCTCACGAAAACCCGGGAGGTGAAGCGGACGGCGGTCGTGGTCATCACGAGCGATAAGGGCCTGGCGGGAGGTCTCAATAGCGGGGTAATCAAGGCGGCTGCAGCGGCAGTAATGGATCGTCCGAAGGATTCTGTCACCGTGTATGCGTACGGCAAGAAGGGCGAGGAGTACTTCGCTCGTCGCGACTATGCGGTGGCTCGCGCTATCGAGAATAAGATCGACGATGTGCCGGTCTCGGTCATGGAAGAGTTGTCCGATGAGCTTTCCCGCGGATTCCTCGCAGGAGAATACGACGAGGTCCTCGCGGTCTACAGCAACTTCAAGTCCACTTTCGAGCAGCTCCCGACGCTGCGCACGCTCCTTCCGCTTTCCGTGGATTCCCTCGCGAAGCTCGTCGCGGACATCCAGCCGGTCAAAGGGAAGTGGAGCGAGAGCGGCCCTCTCGCATCTCCCGCTTCATACTCGGTCGAGCCCTCGGATGAGGACATCCTCGGCATCCTGGTACCGAAGCTCGTCTCGGTGTCGCTGTATCACATGCTGCTCGAGGCGAAGGCGTCGGAGCATTCGGCACGCATGGTGGCGATGAAGAACGCCTCGGATAAGTCGAAGGATGTGGTGCGCGACCTGACCCGCAAGTTCAACAAGGTGCGTCAGGCGGCGATCACGCGCGAGGTGTCAGAGATCGTGAGCGGGCGTGAGGCATTATCAACGTAGGTGCGGGGAAGAGCAGGAGAACAGATAACTTTACTTAACATGAAAACAGGAACCATCACAGAAGTCATCGGGCCTATAGTCGAGGTGCATTTCTCGGAGAATCGTCCGGCTATTGAGGACGCGCTCGTCATCGAAGCGAACGATAAGCATGGCCGTATCGTGCTCGAGGTCGCGGCACACCTCGGTCTCGACCGCGTGCGCACCATCGCCATGAGTGATACCGCCGGCCTCGCGCGTCAGGAGCAGGTGACTGCCACCGGCGCTCCGATCTCGGTTCCTGTAGGCCCTAATGCTCTGGGCCGCCTCTTCAACGTCCTCGGCGAAGCCATCGACGGGAAAGGACCTCTCCCGGAAAGCACGCCTCGCCTTCCTATACACCGTCAGCCGCCCGCGTTCGATGAGCAGACCACGAAAGCCGAGGTCTTCGAGACCGGCATCAAGGCTATCGACCTCATGACGCCGTTCATCAAGGGAGGAAAGGTCGGTCTCTTCGGAGGAGCCGGCGTGGGCAAGACCGTGACCATCCAGGAGCTCATACATAATGTCGCGAGCAACCACGGCGGATACTCAGTATTCGCGGGAGTCGGCGAGCGCGTGCGCGAGGGTAACGACCTCTATCACGAGATGGAAGAGACGGGCGTGCTCGATAAGACCGCGCTCGTGTTCGGCCAGATGAACGAGGTGCCGGGCGCTCGCGCTCGCGTGGCTCTTACGGGCCTCACTCAGGCGGAATACTTCCGTGACGAATCCGGGAAGGACGTCCTCTTCTTCATGGACAACATCTTCCGCTTCATCCAGGCCGGTTCCGAGGTATCTTCTCTCCTCGGCCGCGTGCCGAGCGCAGTGGGGTACCAGCCGACGCTCGCCGAAGAGATGGGTAAGCTCCAGGAGCGCATCACCTCGACCACCAAGGGCTCGATCACCTCGGTGCAGGCCGTCTATGTGCCAGCCGATGACTTCACCGACCCGGCGCCGGCAACGACCTTCGCTCACCTCGACGGTACCGTCGCGCTTTCTCGCGAGCTCGCTTCGCTCGGCATCTATCCTGCGATCGATCCGCTCACGTCCTCTTCGACCGCGCTCACGCCGGACGTCGTCGGTCAGGAGCACTACGATGTCGCTAACCAGGTGAAGCAGATCCTCCAGCGGTACAAGGATCTTCAGGACATCATCGCCATTCTCGGTATCGAGGAGCTTTCGGATGAGGATCGCCTGATCGTGGCGCGCGCCCGGAAGATACAGCGCTTCCTCTCGCAGCCGTTCAGCGTCGCTGAGGTGTTCACCGGAACGCCTGGCGCGTACGTATCTCGTGAGGAGACCGTTCGCGGATTCAAGGAGATCGTCGAAGGAAAGCATGATGAGAAGCCCGAAAATGCCTTTTACATGAAAGGCACCATTGACCAGGTGATATAACCTCATCTGCTGCGTTGCTGAACATCCCTCGATTCTCCGTCGTACGATAAGTACGCCTGCGAATCTCGTTCGTTCGCGCCTTGCATCTAAGGCCATCTAACCTGCTCAAAAACCTACCCTTATCCTTATGGCAAAAACCTTCCATCTAACCATCGCCAAGATCGGAGAGAATCTCTTCGACGGCGAGGCCCAGTCAGTCACGCTTCCGGGTGCTGAGGGTTCGTTCACTATCATGGCCGGACATGAGGCATTCGTCTCTCCGCTACGTGCCGGCATCGCGAGGGTGAAGGATGCGACGGGCGCGGAGCTCGAGATAGCGATAGGCGAGGGAGGGATAGCAGAAGTATCAGGCATGCAGGCGACCGTACTCTTGTAAGGTCAGACGCTTTACACCGCGGTCTCCAGATTACATAATGAATCCATGAGCGACGAGACAGTATTCGCACGGTACGAAGAGCATTCCACCTCGCATTATTACGGGGATGTCGTTCGCGGCCTCTTCATCACGGGCGCGGTGCTCTGCTTCCTTACGCAATTCTTCGGGACCAGGCTTCCATTCTCTCCTGGGGCACTGATGCTCATCATCATCGTGCTCGTGATAGCCGCAGGCATCACGAATCCTGTCCAGCACTGGATCCATTGGGTGAACGTGGTCATAGCGTCCCTCGGGCTGCTCTTGTTCGGCGGGCTCGCGCTCGCTCGTCTCCATTCGGCTGCCGACGTCTTTTCCCAGAACGGCATCGTCGCGGTCATCGCGGTCGTATTCCTCGCGGCGCTTTATTACGGCACCAGTACCGTCCGCGGGATCCTCGTCCCTCATGTCGATCCCAACGAAACACCTCGACCGTATATCGCAGATCCGGAGTAA
>CAYWEI010000014.1:8610-15636 GCA_964457265.1 uncultured Candidatus Saccharibacteria bacterium | reverse complement strand
CCTTTCCCATAACGGTTGCCGTCGGCGGAATTTCCTTCGTGCATAAGTCGCCGGTAAAGATTCCTCGATTATCCGCGAGCCGATTCCCGACAGCGTTCAGGATCGCGCTCACGTTAGCTTGGCGTTGAGTGTTACGTGCTTGAGCGAACTGTCTCAGAGGATTCACGGCCACGAGCACGATAGTCGATAGCAGGGCGAGCATGCCCATTACCACGAGTATCTCGATGAGCGTGAAGCCTCGCGACGGAATAGTCCTTGCAGAACAGTTCTTGATATCCATGAATGATGTATTAGATGCTATGCATTAAGCATACGTATCCGGCATAACGTATACATGAGATAGAGTTCAAATTTCCCTCAAGGAAGTGAATAGGAAGGGAACGGTCGTGTTCTCAGGGTGAGGTTCGACCACGATCTCAAGGGCACTATAGAATCCTTCGGTCTGAGCATGTACTATCATCCGGATAGCGCGCGGGGTGCTCTCTATCGATTCTATCCAGCACTCCTGCGTGGAATCCAGCATGACCTTGTCTCCCGTCTCTCTCGGACGATAAGAGATATCAGAAGCGAGCATATACAACGCAGCCTGCGCGCAGGAATAAGCGAGTTCCCGGCCTTGTGTGGCGTACTCCTTTTCCAGAATGGATAATCGCATCTGATACGCCGCTGCTCCTGTCTGGTACGCGAAAGCGCTTAATGCGGCACATATTATGATCGTGGAAAGCAATGCTGCGTATCCCCGGACAGGAGCGTGGGCTCTGTTCATATCATCGGAACGGCGGGCAGATATCCTCGGTAAAGCTTCTGCGGGAAGAAGTCGCCCGGCCTCGGCCGTTGATATCGATCCTTACCGAGAAACATGGCGGGTTTCGTAAGCCCGCCATGTCCTTATTCGAGTCGTATACGAACTCAGCCTTTTCAATGATCACGGAATCATCAGATAAGGGAAGCACCTCTCCGGCTCGTTCGATTACTAACGTGCCGAATTCCTGCCGGAAAGCCGTTACGGACCCGTCAGGCCGGCTGAGGACGAGGGATTGGGAATCCGAACCATGTCCCGGTTCCCCGATCGCGGATGACTTGAGTTCTGCATCTATCTTTCCGATCAGGAAGGCTCCCGCATTCTCTATCCTGATGGCCTCGGCGCTTTTCTGAGCGGATGCCCGGACCGAATACACGCTCGTGAGCGCGCCGGTCATGAGCATGGTCGAGAGAGCGATATATATGAGCAGCTCGATGAGAGTGAACGCGCGCATATCAGGAACCGGCAAAAGCCGTGACGTATCCGTGACCGTTGCCCCCTGACCCCATGTATATCGAGTGACTGCTGCAGGATAGGGACGTCCCATTCGTTCCTATCGGCAGCGTATATTCATACTCATCCTTGGTCAGTCCGGTCCCGGTCATATTCCATACTGAGAGAGCGGTCTTCGTAAGCAGGAAGGCGCGTGGCCCACGTACTGCCATTCCGGTTATGCTCGAGTCCATGTCTCGAGAGAACGATTCGTGCGTTATATCTTCGGCCGCTAAGACATAGAGCTCCTTCGAGTTGAGCGGAGCGCTCCGGCCTACATAGAGCGAATGACCGAGCCTCGTTATACGCTGGGAGATTCCTGCTCCCGCCAGTGCCGAAGCAGAAGCAGCATGCATGCCCGGACGGATATCAGATCGATCGAAGGATTGCACCGCCCCTCCTCCTGAGCGGTTGTCGCTCGTAGCAAGGAACAGAGAGCTAGGACTCGTGACAAGGCTGTTCACCGAGAATCCTATCTCCGCATCTCCGATCCGATCCGGTATGCCGGATGAATCGGTACTGAAGACCAGGAGCTCCGGCCATGCGGGGTTCGCTCTGAGTCCTACGTATACCTGGCCGCCCTGGTATAGCACGCTCCGTGCAGGAGGGATCGGGTAGGAATCGATTATTTCAGGATCGCTCTCAGCCTCGATGCGTACGCTGTCGAGCCGAGCGCACAAGGAAGCGTCGGGGCAGGTGCTTTCGGCGGTGATCGCGTAGGCAACCCGGGAGGACGCGGCTACGGCGAGATATCCGACCGTGGTCGATGCGAGATTATCCATGGTGCGTACCGAGGTCTCGAGAGAGATTTCGGGGTTCATGAATGAGAAGAATACGGGATCGCCGTTTGCTCGGGTGGTCGAGGCGATGGCGATAAGCATGCCGTCCGCGAAGGCCGATCCAGCGATGGGAGGAAGCGTCAGGGATGATGTCCGTACGGACGGGGAGTCCCAGTCTCCGATAGGGAGTCCCGGACAGGCGTTACCTGCAGCGTTCTCATAATCGCTTGCCAGAGTCTCAAGCGAGAGGGAACGCGTCTTCCCGAAGGAGTCATGCCACTCTACGCGGGATACGAGCCTCTTCATTATCCCGCCGGGCATTATCTCTATAGAAAGCGAATGCGCATAGGTCCCGTCGGTCGTCGTCGCACTGCTCGTTAAGGTATCGAAAGCGCCTGCTCCCCGTGAAAGCTCACGAGCGAGGCTTCCGGATGAAAGCGCCAGCGCTTCCCGATGAGCCCGCGCACTCTCCAGGACATAGGGCATCCCTAGCGTCACTAACGTCACTGCTACGAGCGTTACGGACACCACGAAGAGCGCGATGAGGATCTCGAGCGTGGCGAAGCCTCTACTCATGATCATGGACGCTGGCCGTGACTAATCCGCTGCTGCTGACGACGATATCCCTGTCCTTGTCTCTCCCGTGGAGACGCACGGCTCCTCCGCTCCTCGGCGCCCCGGTGCCGGCCTCGAACACGAACGTGCCGGTACCTGTAATGGCAGCGGTGCTCGATCGAGCCTGGATCACGTCCGTGCGATGATCGCGTGAAATGAACGTCGCGCCTTCGAAGAGCACGAAACGGTCCGCTTCTATATGAATGCCGTGAGCCGATCCGCGAGAGCAGTCTTGCCCTGAGCAAGCGCCTGAAAGAGCTAAGGAGCGCGCGCGGACCATCTGGCTCAAGAGGGTCTCTGCATCTTCTCGCACGCCCGCGTCTTCGAATCCCGTACCCGCGATGCTGCCTATGGCGCTCATGACGCCGAGTATCGCGATCACGATAACGAGCTCTGGAAGGGTAAGGCCGGCGGTGATGCGTACGGCAGAGCGATGACAGGCAGTATTCTCCATAGATCAGAGCGAAAGGTCCTGGGTGATCCTATACACGGGAGTTATGATCGCGAGCGCGACGAATCCGACCATGAGCCCCATCAGGATCATGAGCAGCGGTTCGATAAGGGCAGTCATCCGCTGATTCATCTCAGCGAGCTCTTCGTCATAATGCTCCGCAAGCGCGATGAGCGAGAGCGCGAGCGTTCCGGTGCTTTCTCCGGTCGCCACCATCTGCCGGAAGATACGCGGGAAGCATATATCCTGCTGACCTAATGAATCCGCCAGACGGGTGCCGTGAGCGATCCGTGCCTGTGCTATATCGAGGGCTTCCCGATACTCGGTGTTTCTGGATACGCGCGCGATAAGCTCGAGGGAAGGAAGCAGATGCACTCCGCTTTTGAGCAGAGTTCCCAGGGTCTGAGAAAGTACCGCCAGATGATAGGCACGCAGCAAGGGACCGAGAAGAGGAATCGAAAGGAGCACGCGGTCTCTTTTCCTCCGTATGAGAGGAATGTTCCCGACCCTCCAGAGGATGAGCATGAGAATGATGGATAACATAAGCAGTGCCAGGCCATGGCTCGCGACGCTATCAGTCATGAAGATAAGCGTCCGTGTCGTGAACGGAAGGGCAGCGTGGAATCCGCGGAAGAGCGGCACTATCTTCGGAAAGGCGTAGAGCGCGAGGAATACGGTGATACACAGGGTCGCGCTGAGGATGACGCACGGATATATGAGCGCGCCGAGTATCTTCTGCCGGAGTACCTTCCGTTTCTTGAGAGAGTCTGCCAGCTGCTCGAGGGTCTCGCGAAGAGTTCCGCTGGATTCTCCGATACGTATGAGGGATATCGAGAGTTCTCCGATCTCTTTCGTGAAAGGCTTGAGTCCGTGGGAAAGTGATTGCCCGTGCATTACATTCGTCTTCAAGGCGCGGAATAAGAATGCGGAACTGGGGGTGCGGGCATCGTCTTCAAGGCGCGCAAGCGCTTCCAAGATAGGCGTGCCGGCACGGAGATAAAGCGATAGCCGTTTTACGAACATGACCTGATGCTCGATACCGAATCGGAAGAATCGGGGCTTCCCGTCGGCGTGAATCCGGAATCCTGCGAGGATGGTCCGGGGATCAGGCATAGGTCACGCGCATCAGCTCATCGAGGGTGGTCAATCCTTTGGCGGCTTTCATCATCCCGTCGGCGCTCATGGGAAGCATGCCTCGTTCACGAGCAAGGGATCGCAGGAGCTCCGCATCTTTCGCGAGAGACAGCGCGCCGCTAAGCGTCTCGTCAATGGCAAGCATCTCGAATATCCCTATCCGACCGCGGTATCCTGTGCCCTGGCATTCGGCACACCCTCTTCCGCGGAATAGGCTCTCGGGGACCGGGTATCTCGTGCCGGCCCAATTACGTATGCGCTCACGCTCTGCTTGATCGGGGGAATGCTCGATACGGCACGTATCGCATAGGCGTCGGACCAGACGCTGAGCAACGATGAGGCTCAGCGTGGAAGCAGTCAGATAGGGTTCGATCCCGAGATCGAGCAGGCGCGGGACCGCAGAGGCAGCGTCATTCGTATGCAGCGTCGAGAAGACCAGATGGCCGGTGAGCGCGGCATTCGTGGCAAGCCGGGCGGTCTCGGTATCACGCATCTCACCGATCATCACGATATCCGGATCTTGACGCAGGATGCTCCGAAGCCCGTTCGCGAAGGAAAGACCGTGCGCAGGATCGGCCGGTATCTGTGTCACGCCGGGAAGCGAATACTCGATGGGGTCCTCGATCGTTATGATCGATCGGGTCTCGGCATCTATCATGCGGATAAGCGAGTAGAGAAGCGTCGTCTTTCCAGATCCCGTGGGTCCGGTCGCGAGAATGAGTCCGTGAGGCTTAGCGATCGCTTTTTCCAGCAGCGTCCGATGCGACCTGGAGCATCCGAGAGCGGTCAGAGTGAATCGATCGAGATCCTGGACGAGGATCCGCAAGACGGCATTCTCTCCGTGATGAGTGGGCATCACCGATATGCGGATATCTATCTCGACGCCTTCGCCTGAGACGAAACGGAACCGGCCATCCTGCGGTCTCTGGTGCTCATCAGTCCTCAGGCACGCGAGTATTTTCAGCCGTGCAATCAATTCGCTATGAAGCGCGGAAGGGAAGGTGACGGTCTCTTTGAGGAACCCATCCACGCGGAACCGGATCCTTATGGTTCCTGGGGAGGGGTCGATGTGCACGTCAGATGCGCCGGATTCGACCGCTTTATTCAGTAACCCGTCGATATGATCAATAACGCTCGGAGCGACCTTGATCGGCACTAGTGAGGATTGCGCCAGGATTCTTGTCTGACTTGCGGACGCCATGCGGGGAGCATACGCTCTCGCGCTTCATATCGACCTGGAGGAAAGATAGGAAAAACATTAAGACGAGGACAACTCGATTTTATCTCGATTAGGTATTATCATGTCCCGTACAGCGCTAACGTGCTGGCTGCATAGGAATCAAGAACGGAGTGATGACAGTGGGACATAAGCCCCCGACCTTTCATGCGCCGTGGAATTCAGGACTTTCCAATCCTTACCGGAGCCTGGAAGCTCCCGATTTCCTCGCGTTCGAGCATTTCTCGCCGACGCCTCAGCGCCCCAAGCCCCCTTCGGAGACGGAAAAGAGTCCGCCGCCGTCGGCGAATGATCATTAGGTCCTCGGACCTGCCCTTAGCCTCGCGGAAACGCGAGGCTATTTCTTCGGTTTTCCTCCCCAGCGCCATTCAGGCTTCTCTCCGGTGCGGTAGCAGATGCGCATCATGCTGTATATGAGGAACGCCATCCAGGCTACGAACTCGAAAATGCCTAGGATGACGGTCCTGAAGCCGGATTCCGCCTGATTCACCCATCCTATCCATGCGATGAAGATAAAGACGGAGACGGCGTAGAGCAGGGTATACGCTGCCGTCACGAGCCAGCCCTGCCAGGTCACGGGATACCACCCCCATCCGAACTCCTTGGCCCTGAACCAGAGCGTCCGGGCTTTCTTTTTCATCTTCGACATGGTCTTATTATATAGCATATAGGCCGTTTTGTCAGGTTGACAATTGGGAAGGGGACCCCGGCGAATATGAAGGATCTGCTTCACAGCTCTTGACAAGATATGTCAAGGGTGCTACTATGGGCTAGTCAGCCGTCCGTAAGGGCGGTTTTCACATTATGCCTGTTATCGCAGTAGTAGCCCTTATGGGCTTCCTGTTTTTACCTGGTAGCGCAGGGGCGCCGGCACATGCGGAAACGGTTTCCGCGCCGAGCGTGACTGTTGGAGAGCTCGACGAGCCTTCCAAACGTCTGGCTACTTCTAAGGAAGTAGCCGCCAGCTATCAAGTATCAATGACCGCCTACAATGCTGTGCCGGGGCAGACGGATTCCGATCCGACTACCACGGCAAGCGGCATGACCTCGAATTCCGAGGTGGTGGCAGCTCGATCCCGCGACATGGCGGCAGAGCTCCCATTCGGAACGGTGATTCTTCTCGAGCGATCGATCAAGGATTCTCCTTCCTGCCGTTTCAGCGAGGTCGATCACCTCATCGGGTACCGCATCATCGCGGATACCATGCATGAGCGTTGGATTCATAAAATCGACGTCCAGATGGACCAGGCCGATACGGTCGCGGTTAACGGACGTGAGACGAATCCAGCCATGGTGCTCGGCGTATGCAGCGGCGTGACGGCAAAGGTCGTGGGACGTGTCGATATAAAGCATGCTCCGACGACTCAGGCCGAGCTCGCTGCGATGTTCGCAGAGCCATCGCTCGCGATGAAATAGCGCATAGTGCGAATCTCCTTCATGAAGAGCCCCGGCCCGGAGGGGGCGGGGGGTGAGGCGGGAACCGATAAAAAGGACCATAATTTAAAAATTACCGATT
>CAYWEI010000014.1:0-8600 GCA_964457265.1 uncultured Candidatus Saccharibacteria bacterium | reverse complement strand
GCTTTTAAATCCCCAATAGGGGCATTCACTTTCTTCACGCGCCGCTCCCGTAAGGGAGCGGCTCTTCATCCGTCATCCTATATACTGAACCTATATGAAAAAAGTACCTTTCACCGCGACAATCGCCCTGGGCCTCATGGCCATGCTCATAGCATCGAGCGCTCTTCCTTTGCAAGCATACGCCGCCTCTTCATCGAAGAAGGCGAGCGCATCCTCTACCTCGACTAAGGTGGAGGTTTCCGGATGGATACCGTACTGGCGCACGGAAGCCGGTACGAAAGACGCGAAAGCGCACCTTTCGCAGTTCACCGAAGTGAACCCGTTCGGCTACACGGTGCGCAGCGACGGCACGCTGAACGATGCCGCTAAATTGAGCGATAAGGCGTGGCAGGATCTCTTCAAGGATGCGAAGGCGAAGAAAGTGCGGGTCGTGCCTACCATCATGTGGAGCGATACGAACGCTATCCATACGGTCCTCTCTGACCCGAAGCTCCGTGCCGCGCACGTGAAAGCTATCGTGAAAGTAGTGAAGGATAAGGGCTTCGACGGAATCGATATCGATTATGAGGGCAAGCTCGCCGAGACCCGTCCTTATTACTCGGCTTTCCTCAAGGAGCTCGCCGCTGAATTCAGCAAGAAGAAGGCGAATAAGTGGCTCATGTGCACTATCGAGGCGCGCATGCCGCTCGAAGCGCGTTTCGCCGGAACGCCACCTGCGAATATCGAGTATGCGAACGACTTCAAGGAGATCAATACGCACTGCGACCGTGTCCGTGTCATGACGTATGACCAGCAGACGGCGGATGTGCAACTGAACGCGGCTGCGCGCGCAGCTAAGGAAGTGTATGCTCCTGTCGCCGATGTGGCGTGGGTAGAGAAAGTGGTGAATTACATGTCCAAGGATATCGATAAGAGGAAGATGGTCATCGGAATCGCTACCTATGGCTACATCTATCAGCTGATGCCGTATGCCGACGGAAGCGGTTACGACTACACCAAGCTCGAGGCGTTCAATCCGGGCTACGCGACGGCCGTCGCGGCAGAATACGGCATCACGCCGACCCGTAACCGAGCCGGGGAGCTCTCTTTTACCTATGTTCCGAAAGAGCAGGTAGCCGCGCTCCCGAATCAGGGATTCCTCGCCGCGTGGGCTCCGAAGGGGACCACTTCCGGCAATCTCGCTGCCGCCGGCGCGCTCGCGCTCGCGAAGACCAAGAAGCAGCAGGCGCCGGTACAGCTGCTGTGGTGGAGCGATGCGAAAGCGATCGGAGATAAGGTCGCGCTCGCGAAGCGCCTCAAGGTCGCGGGCGTCGCGGTCTTCAAGATCGATGGCGGCTCTGATCCGCTCATGTGGGAGTACCTCAAGTAAGGACGAGCCTTGCGCGAGAACGTAAGAAGCCGGACCTCGAGTCCGGCTTCTTACGTGCGTTATCCCTATGACGGAAGGGGGACTTCCAGGAAGTCATCCGCCTCAAGATAGCAGAACGACCTGTCACTGAACGTTACTTTATATTCACCGTTGCCCTCTCGTACCTTCGACTCGATCTTAAGGAGCTGTCCGTCCCTTATGACGTCATGTCCCGCTTCGATATCGCGTATACGGATCTCAATCGTGCCCTTGGCCGCATCTATCTCTGGATGGCCTTCAGGATTGGGTCCTGACACGTGAGTCTGGCGCACTGCCTTGGAACCGCGTTCGAATGAGTTCGTCATATGCAAAGAGGATAGCATTCGGCCGGATAATGGAAAGATGAAGAACCCGGTCCGCTAATCGAACAGGGAGACGAGGTACGCATCTATGCTGCGCTGATCGAGGTCGTAGAACTGCCTCCCGTCATTATGGAGCTTTTTCGCGAGGTCACGTCCCACGAAACGCCAATGCCACGGCTCGTACTGATAGAACGCGTTGCTCTTCGGATAGGAGATGACGAAGCCGTACTTATAGGCATTCTTGCCGAGCCAGGCGAAGGCAGGCGTCTTGTCGAAGCCGGCAAGGCCGCCTCCGATGCCTCGAGTCGTGAAATCGATAGTAGTGCCGAGCTGATGCTCGGAGTAGCCTTGATCGGCCGAGAAGGAATTAGCCCCGCTGCCATAGGTGACCTTATAGCTCGATTTAAGCGCTGCTTGCTGCGCGAAAGAGCGGTATGCGGACGCCACGAGCAGATCGATATCATCATCCTTCGCATCGCGGAGGAGATCGTCCAGGAAGGGCGCTACGTCGGACTGTATCTCGAGCACGCGGCCCTCTTGCGCGACGAATTCCGCATCGATGTCCGCGAGCCGTTCCGGCGCATAGTTCTCGTTGAGGAAATAGACCTTGGAGTATTTGGCGAGCAGTTCGGAATCGGTAGTAGCGAGCTTCTGGAGAGTGCCGACCGTTCCGGAGAGGCTGGAGAGCTGGGATTCGAACGTGCCGTTCTTCTTCTTCTCCGTAGTCAGGGCTGCCTCATATGAGCGACTCTCGTCCGTCTTCGCGGCAAGGCCCGTCTCAAGCTCCTTTATGCGCTTCTCTTTCGCCTGAATGGCTTCCGTGGAAGAGGCGAGCTCATGATGGGTGTTTTTGAGATCGCTCGAAAGGGAATAGAACGCGTATCCGCCGGAAATGAGAGCGAGTGCCGCAACGACGGCGATGCCCGCAGAGATATAGAATCCGGTCCGTCCCATCAATCCATTGTGCCACAGGCGATGCTATCCCGCGATTCTTCCGAGCAGCTCCTCTATCTCGCTGAGTCCGGCAGGCTTGGTGAGGTGATGGTCGAAGCCGGCCTTCTCTGCTTTCCGTATATCCGATTCCTGGCCGTATCCCGTAAGAGCGACCACAGTCGCAGATACTCCTTCATCCGCCTTGAGGCTCTTGGCGACTTCGTAACCCTCCATGTCGGGAAGACCGATATCGAGGAGTATGACTTCGGGGACATATACGGGCGCATGCTTGAGGCCGTCAGCGCCCGTATAGACAGCGTGGGCGGTATGTCCGCGCAGTGTGAGAAGCTTGACCAGGCCGTCTGCCGCCGCCTGATTGTCATCGATGATGAGTATGCGGAAACTGCGCGCTCCCTCAGAGAGAGCCTGCGTCGGGATAGACGGAGCCGGGCGTTCCTGGACGAAATCGTTTACCGGGAGGCTCACGGTGAATTCGCTGCCCTTGCCGGGTCCCTCGCTCGCGGCCATGATGCGTCCGCCGTGCATCTCGACGAGGTTCTTCGTCAGGGAAAGGCCGATGCCGAGTCCGGATACGCGACGATCCTGGCTGTCTATCTGGAAGAACGGCTCGAAGACTTGCTCGAGCATATCGGCATTCATGCCGATGCCGGTATCCCGCACCCGGATAAGGAGCGTCTGGTTCGCGACCTCGGCGGAAAGAGTGATGGTGCCTCCCGGTTCGGTATATTTAGCGGCATTGTTGAGAAGATTGACGATAATCTGCTCGAGCCTGACAGGATCCGCTTCGAACCGCACAGCCTCGTCAGGCAGCTCTACTGCAAGCGTATGCTCCCTTTCTTCCATGAGGGGAGCTATCGTGCGCACGCTCTTGGAGATGACGCCATGCAGATCGACGTACTCCTTCTGAAGGGTGAGCTTCTCGCGCGAGATGCGGGAGATATCGAGCAGGTCATCGAGCAGATGGCGCATGGTCTTCACGTGCTCCGTCATCGAATGCGCTATCTTCGTGATCTTTTCAGGCTCCGGCCTTTCGAGGGCGAGCAGCTCGAGCGAGGTCATGAGCGGCGCGAGCGGGTTACGGAGCTCGTGCGCCAGGGTCGCGATGAAGCGGCTCTTCGCGTCATCTTCGCGCTGGATGCGCTCGAGCGCGCTCTCCAGGTTCTTCACGTTATGCCGGAGATCGTTAGCGGTATCCTTACGCTCTTCGGCGATCGAGACGAGGATGAGGAAGATGAAGGAGATCATGATGATGAAGACTTCCGTCTGGAAGAGCAGTTCTCCGATAACGTCGAGATTCCCCATGGAGCGGGCCAGGAACACGGTTCCGGTGAGCGCGAGCGCAGCGTTCAGGAACAAGGCAACGGTCATGAAGCGCGGGCCGATGCGGAGCGCGAGCCAGAGCAACGGACCGAATATCACGTAGACGAGCGGGACGCCGGCGAGCTCATGGTACGGTGTCCAGAAGAGAAGCAGATCGACTAGCACCAGCGAACCGAGCGCGAGAATGATCTCGACCCATTCGGTGCGCGAGCGCGAGAAGAAGATGTGGGGAAGCCAGCGAACGAGGATGGAAGACACGATGAGGACGGATGCCACCTGGCCGATCCACCAGGGCATCCACGTAGCGAGAAGGCCGCCTGGGAAGCCGTACCCGTCGAGCATGAGCGCGATGGAACCGAGGGTCGGGACGAGGGTAGTGACGAACAAGGCTACTGCCGCGAAGGCGATGGTATCGGGGACGCGGGAGAAGAAGGTATTGAAATCGAACCTCCGGAGGAGCCAGCTCCCGATCACCGCCTGGAGCGTGTTCGCGAGCGCGAGACCAACGGCCAGGAGCAGCGAGCTTCCAGACACGAGCTGGTGAGCGAAAGTCGCGAGCGCTACCGCAGGCCACAGAGCGGAACCGCCCAGCAGAATGCCTGCTAAGGCGATGCCCGGAATGGGCCCTATCACCGCAGGAGAATTCGCGGCGAAATAGATATTCGAGAAGATGAGAGAGAATCCGAAGAGGGCAGCGAAAAGGATGCTGCCCCGGAGGAGATTCCGCCCGAATGAGAGATCAGTTGGCATAGATGGCGGATGCATCAGATGAAAGGTAGCAGTGAAAAGAAGATTCGTCGAAGTCGTTCGCGTTACGCAGATTCCTCTTAGGATACGCGTAGCTCATGAAGTCTCCATGAAAGTGAGGCATTTCTTGCCGTATGAGCGCTCGCCGATTAGTATTGCTCTATCATGCCGCTGAAACTGAAAGGAAAATTCGCACCCGGAGACTTCGCATTGCAGGTCAAGCGATCGAGCGCAGGCCTAGGCCTGTTCGCGGGGGAGGCGATACCGAAGGGCGTCTGCGTCATCGAATACGTGGGACGCGAGCTGAGCAAGGAAGAGACTGAGACGAGCAAGAGCCGGTACCTCTTCGAGATCAGCAAGAAGAAGACGATCGATGGCAAACCGAAGATGAACAAGGCGGGCTATATCAACCATTCATGCCGGCCCAATTGCGAGACGGAAATCCATAAGGGAAGGGTATTCGTGCTCTCTACGAAGGCAATAAAGCCGGGGGAAGAGCTTACGTATGATTACGGGAAGGAATATGTGGACGAATATATCAAGCCTTATGGCTGCAAGTGCGAAAAATGTTCGAGCAAGAAGGTCTGAGTCACTGCGCCGAAGTATCTTTTTGCATCCGCTCCACGGGTCCCCGTATAGTTTCTTAACGCCTCCCGCAAGTCGGCTGAAACCATACGTCCCGTGTTCTCTCCTGAAAAAGTACACTTCGGCTCCGTTCCTCTCGCTCTTTTTTCGGCTTGCCGTTCATGAACCTTTCACTAAGCATGTGTGATTCTTACAGGGTTATCACTTTCTAGAACTATCCCTTTTATGGATTCACGCATCGCACCCAGCACCAAGCCGCTCTACCGGAGCACGCAGGTCGTCTGGTACATCCTCGGCCTTATCGAAGCGCTGCTGGCGTTCCGCTTTATTCTTAAGCTTCTCGGCGCGAATCCGAACGCCGGATTCTCTAGTTTCATCTATTCGGTCACGTATCCATTCGCAGCGCCCTTCCTCAGCGTCTTCCGGGTGACACAAGTCTCCGGAAGCGTCCTCGAATGGACGACGATTCTCGCGATGGTCGTATACTGGCTCGTCGCTATGGGCCTCCTCAAGGGCCTGGTCATGAGCAAGGCGGTCTCGACTCCGGAGGCGGCCGTGAAGCTCGACGGGCAGGCATAGGCGTTGCGCAAAGATAAAAGGCCGGCAGAGATGCCGGCCTTTTATCTTTGCCTGGACGCTAGTCGCGTATCACGAAACTATCGATCGCGGGTTTGCCGTCTGCAGCGACGCTATAAGTGAAGTCCGCTATATAGGCATTGTGTCCGTCTTCATACTCGACCGTTCCGGTGCCGTTATCGCTTCCTATCTTCGTCACGTAGAAGGTGCCGCCCAGCTGTTCCTTCAGAGGCGAGAGTCCGGATATGTTGCTGGTCACATACGAATCGATGTCCGCATAGCGTACTGCCGGTTCGCTCGTAGTGGCTGCGGTCTCAGTCGCAGGTTGGATCACCGGCGCGGCCTCAGGAAGCTGGCTCTGGTACGCGATGAATAACCCGCCGATGCCGAGCGCGATAAGGAGCAAGGGAATGATGAATTTCATATCTGACAGTGTACGAATTAGGCGGCGAAAGGGAAAGGGTGTCCGGCATACGGGAAAAGCACCCGAGGGTGCTTTTCATTAGCGAGCGTCCTTGCGAGCCTGCTTCGCGGCGAGGCGCTTCGCGGTCTTCGGAGGATGGCTGCGTACTTTCTTCGGGCTCACCCCGTGACTGTTCTTTCCCATGTGTGTCGTTGTTAGTGCTTATCGATAGAGTACTACGGAATGAGGAAAAAAGCTCTGGGTGGATGGAATATATTGACTTATACTAACAATAATGGTATACAGTCAGCGACCATTCTGCGTCACGGAGGTAAGTACATTGAGTAAGGTTGTCAGTCTGCGACCCGGCCAGGAAGTTCCATTCCTCGCCGACTACGATTACCAGGCCTACCTGGAAGATGTGCGTGGAGCCGTAAGGCATGCACACTTCCGGAAGGGCATGCAGACCGAGACGATCGCGGCCGCGGCGTTCGTGAGCCGCGACACGGTCGAGAAGTTCCTTTACGGCCATACGCGCGAGCCGCGGTTCAAGACCGTCTACAACCTCGGCATGGTCATCGGGCTCCCGATGCCGGAAGCCCTTAGTCCGCCTGAACCTCAACGGCTCGTCGCGCTGAGAGCCTGAGGCAACGGACCGGGAAGAATGGGGCCGGCGAATGAAGATTCGCCGGCCTTTCTCATTCGCTCCCGTAAAGGAAGCGCGGACAGAAGGGAATGTCTCGGAAGAGGGTTGATATACTTACCAGGATGAATGCCCGAACGGGAGGTTTTACGCTCATTGAGATCCTGGTGGTCATCGCGATCATCGGGGTGCTCTCGAGCGTGGTACTTGCAAGCCTGAATACTGCGCGCGTAAAGGCTGCAGATGCTCAGAGAATAGTCAGTCTCAAGGAGATCCAGAGTTCTCTGGAATTATTCTATTCAATCAACGGCAGATATCCCGGCCCCGGAGACGGAGCTATCTCCGCTTTCAATATCGCTCCTTACTCCGGCTCTGCTTGCGGCTATCAGAATGACTGGTGCGACTTCGAAGTCGTCATGAAAAGCCATATAGGCAGCTTGCCGAAGGACACGGCCGGCGCGCTTTCCGGTGGCGGGAGGTACGTATATAAGAGAAACTCTTCCCATCCTGAATTGTACGGGCTCGCGGTGTCGCTGGATGCTGCGAACGCCATCGCGCAGAATGATGATGGATTCTATGCGCAGGTATTCGAACTAGGTCCTCTCGTGACCTATTGCAAATCTGCCTATGCGGGAAGCAATTCGAACTGGATGGCATGGGATTCCTCGAAGCTTTGCGTAGGGGGAAATTAAAAGCGCTTCTCACTTGAGTATAGGAACAGCAGGAGCAGAAAGGGTGCCTGACCCGGTATTTAAAATGCCGCCCCGGAAGGTATCCCGGGGCGGCACTCTGGAAGAACTCAGTTTTTCCTTCTCAGCATTCCGTCAGTGATCCGCCGCGGTACCAATGATAGCCGAGCGACTGCCGGGCTGAGTCATAGATTTCCTCGCGACCCTCGAAATCCTCGGGCGCGTGACGGGTGACTTGGTTCATGTAGATCAAGCCATCGTCGGAAACGAAAAAGGGGCCGCGACCGCCATAGAATCTCCGTTCCGTGGCGTATGCCTTGAGAAGGCATTGTTTCAGGAAGGGGATCGCGGCCTTGGCGTAATGTCCGTGGTAATGCATCACCCAGACCGGGACATCTTCGTGCCATATCAGGGTTATGCCCGTACTCTTGTGGCTGTCCGGCGATTCGAAGTAGGTATCGAGGACGCGATAGGGACCGTGCTGGAAGGAGATCACCTTCGAGCCCGGGAACTGCGGAATGGAGACGGTCGAGGCCTCCTGTGCCCAGCCGGCCTCCATGGCTCGGAAGAAGGCATCCGTGATGCCGGAAATTTCTGCACGCATTATTCAAGTCCCTCTGGTGGTGTTCAGGTCTGGCGGAACTATCACATTCTTTCATGCTGAAATCAACGCGATGAAATGGGGTCCGCCTCTACGACGTCTTCAGGGCAGGGGATCTCGAGCTACGCTCGCTGTCCGCTCTTTGGATTTCGTTGCACGAAATGCTCAAAGAGTTTCTTCGATCCTTACACGTATGTGTATGTCTCCTGAACGTACTCCGCGGGCAGGGATCTTTCATTACATGAACGGTTCAGGTTACGGATCCAGCTCCAGCTGCTAAGACTGGATGCTCGCAACCTCTTCGATCCCTGCCCGCGGAGGAAATAGTAAAGGCCCGATACATTCATATCAGGCCTAACTATTTCTTGCTCC
>CAYWEI010000013.1:3453-19197 GCA_964457265.1 uncultured Candidatus Saccharibacteria bacterium | reverse complement strand
ACCGGTTTCTTCGTAGGCATGTCTATAAGAAGCAAATGGGTAATGAGAATGCTATGAAAATGACGAGATCTGCTTAGCGAGGGTGCGGGATTCTTCTACCGCTCGGGAAATCGCTTCGGGATCATGGGACGCCTCTGCACGCCGAAGGCGGGCGGTCGCTTCTGCATACCGCTCGTTAAGGACCTCTCGTTCTAGGGCACGTATGAGCTCGTCTGCATCCGATTCTTCCGGGGCCTCGCCAAAAGCGATACCTTCCTCGAATATAGATTGTTCGGGAGGAGGCGTTTCCGGGAACGGTGCGCCGATAATCCTAGTATGCTCACTTTCCAGCCTTTTTGCAAGGCCTGTGCCGGCGAAAGCGAAGGCTATCGCGTGCAGTCTCCGGGCCCTGCGCATGCTCCCCTTCTCATCCGTCTTCGCCTGCTTTACAGGTGTCGCCATCGCCTGGAGAGGACCTCCCACTTCCGGACGATCCCCTTTCGGGAGCCTGTCGAGAGCGCTACGGATAGCTTCAGGCGTGGAACTCAGCGAACGAGCCGCGACACCTACGAAATGCTCGCGCTCCATCGGGCTTTCGATGGCCTGGATAAGCGGAAGGACAGTCTTCTCCGCTGCGATGATGAGATGGTGCGCGTCAGTCTCGTTCTCGTTGAGCACGGATAAGAAGAACTCGACGATAGGCTCGCTGTCCGCGATCCGCTTGGTCATATCCTTCGGATCCTCCTTGGCCACGTCAGCCGGATCCTTTCCGCGCGGCAGACGCACCGCCTTCACCCGCATGCTTGCGTGCAGCGCAGCGATAGCATTCTTCATGGAAGCGGCGAGGCCCGCTCGATCGGAGTCGAGCGCGAGCATGAGGTTATCTGCGTACCGCTTTATGAGCGAGAGGTGCTGCGGAGTGAGCGCGGTTCCCGAGAGCGCGACGGTATTCTGGAATCCGATCTGATGCAGCAGGAGCAGGTCCATCTGCCCTTCTACGAGCAATGCGAAGCCGCGAGTCCGTACCGCATCCTTAGCCTTATCCATGCCGAAGAGGACCTCGGATTTCTTGAAGAGATCGGTCTCCGGAGAGTTCAGGTATTTGGCCTGATCATTCGGATCGAGCGCGCGACCCGTGAATGCCACCGTACGGCCTGCAGAATCCCGTATCGGGAACATGAGGCGGTTCCGGAAACGGTCATACCAGGTCCCCTTCTTCTCGTCGGCTTCCTTGATGAGCCCGGCAGCCACGAGCTCCGTATTCGAATACCCGTATTCAGCCAGCTTCTCGAGCAGCGTGCGCCAGCCGTCAGGCGCGTACCCGAGGTTCCAAGCACTTATGGTATCGGGAGTGAGTCCGCGCGAGAGCGCATACTCATACGCGCTGCCGGTTACTCCCTTTCCGAGCAGGAGCTGCTCCGCGAAGAACGTCTCCGCCTGCGCGACCATCTCGTAGAGCTTGTCCTTCTTTCCCTTGTCTTCCTTCGGGGCTCCGCCGCCCGAGTACACGATCTCGACTCCTGCTTTCTCAGCCAGGATCTTCATCGCGCCTTTGAAGTCCACGCCTTCCATCTTCTCGATGAAGGTGAACATGTCCCCTCCTTGGCCCGAAGAGAAGCAGTAGTAGCTGTTCCGCTCCACGTTCACGTAGAACGAAGGGCTCTTCTCCTTATTGAACGGAGACAACCCGCGCCAGTACTTGCCGGCCTTAGCGAGCTTCACGTACGGCGATATGACATCGACGATGGAAAGCTTCCCTTTGATCTGCTCTACGGTATCCATGGCAATTCCCTACAGTTTACCGCTTATCTGGAGACTATGCGTAATATTTGACAAGTCAATATAATATACATCTATTATCTATACCTCCGACGCCAATCCTTTAAATAAGGTGTGCAAGGACGGACCTTACGCACTCTATTACTCATGTGTAAGGTCCGTCCTTGCCCACATAGCTGAGATTCTTTTTATACAAGCACAGCCCGCTCTTTCGAGCGGGCTGTGCTGCTTCTGTGCGGAGCGGAGTTCGCGTGCTGCGAATCTAACCCGTTAGTTCCTACAGGGTTGAGATTCGCAGTCGCGAGCGACGCGTCTCCCCCTTACTGGACCGAGCTCTGGACCGTCTCTGCGGCGAGCGCAGCACGCTCGACTTCGAGCGCACGCTGCTCTACCGCACGGCGAGCCTGCATCTCGTCGATGGCATCGTGCTTCTTGGAGCCCTTGAAGCCGGTACCGGCCGGGATGAGGCGTCCGAGGATGACGTTCTCCTTGAGGCCGCGGAGCGTGTCCACGGAGCCCTTGAGGGACGCGTTGATGAGGATCTTCGTTGTCTGCTCGAAGGAGGCAGCCGAGAGGAAGGAACGGCGTGAAAGCGCCGACTCCTTGATACCGAGCACCATCTCGCGAGCCTTCGGAGCGATCTTCCCTTCCGATTCCATGAGCTTGTTCTCCTCTTCGAGCTCCCAGTGCTCGACCACGTCGCCCACCGACCAATCGGAATCTCCGGTGTCAGTGACCTTCGCGCGAGAGAACATCTGGCGGACGATGACCTCGAGGTGCTTGCGGGACACGGATGCGCCCTGCAGCTCGTAGATCTTGCTCGTCTCCGCGATGATGTACTCCTGCACGAGCGCGCGGCCTGCGTTCTCGAAGAGCTCGTCGAGGTCTGCGGAACCGTCGGAAAGGAGCTGACCCTTCTTGACTACGTCGCCTTCCTTGACGAGAGCCTGGCGAGGATAGGTCAGGAGGTACTCGATGTTCGAGCCTTCCTTCTTCTTTCCCTTGCCCTTGCTCTTGTACTCGCTGCCTGCCTCAGGGGTGACGACGACCACCTTGTCACGGCCTTCGTCGCGGACTTCGAGGACGAATCCTTCGGTCTTTGAGACTGCTGCCGAATTCTTCGGCGAACGCTTCTCGAAGACTTCCTCGATGCGAGGGAGACCGGACGTGATGTCGCCGCCCACGGAAGCGGTTCCTCCCGCGTGGAAGGTACGCATCGTGAGCTGGGTTCCTGGCTCGCCGATAGCCTGTGCCGCGATGGTTCCCACTGCTTCTCCGAGATCGATCGGAAGCTGCGTCGAGAGGTCCATGCCATAGCAGGTCGAGCA
Source organism: uncultured Candidatus Saccharibacteria bacterium (assembly GCA_964457265.1). Taxonomy (GTDB): domain Bacteria; phylum Patescibacteriota; class Minisyncoccia; order Phycocordibacterales; family Phycocordibacteraceae; genus C7867-001. Next base: position 16,111 of record CAYWEI010000013.1, on the reverse strand, counting down.
GATGCCGTAGCGGGTCTCGCAGGACATAGGCGAACGGACGGAGACCGTGGTGACCGTCTCGTCTGCCGCGATCACGAGGGAATCCGCAGCATCGATGTAGCGGCCTTTCTTGAAGCCTGCCACGTCGAGCGCCAGCGTGCGGCCACGGACCGCTTCAGCGAAGTCGATCTTGATGCCCGAAGCCGAGATGCGATTGATCGCGACGCCGCGCTTGGTTCCGCAGTCCACTTCAGTGATGATCGAGTCCTGAGCGGTGTCGAACAGACGGCGCGTGAGGTATCCCGCACGAGCGGTACCGAGCGCGGTGTCCGTCAGACCCTTGCGCGCGCCGTGAGTGGACATGAAGTACTCGACCGGATTGAGTCCCTCGGTCATGGAAGACACGATAGGCACCTCGATCGTCTCGCCAGCGGTGTTCTGGATGAGACCCTTCATGCCGGCCATCTGCGTCAGGTTACCGATCGAACCGCGAGCGCCAGAGCGCACCATGTCGTGGACGGATCCTGCAGGGTCGAGCGCGTCTTCGACGAGTACCTCGACTTTCGTCTTGGCTGCGTGCCAGACCTCGATGACCATGCGGCGCTTCTCTTCTGCGGAGAGGAGACCGTCCTGGAAATCGCCTTCGATCTTAGCGACTTTGCCGCGAGCTTCGTCGACGACCGCGGTCTTCCCTTCCGGGACGGACACGTCATCGAGCGACCATGAGACGCCGGACTTAGTGGCGTACTCGAAGCCGAAGCGCTTGACCTTGTTCACGATGCCCGGGATAGAGTCGATGCCGTACTTCACGATGCACTCGCTCATGATTCCCGTGATCACCTTCTTGCTGATCGCGTCGTTCACGTACGGATAATCCGCAGGAAGGACGGTGTTGAACAGGAGGCGTCCGACGGTAGTCTCGAAGATGCCGTTGCCCATGACCGAGTACTTCTCCTTGCCGGCGATCGGGAGCACATGGATCTTCGCGCGAAGATCTACGGCGCCGTACTCGTGCGCGAGGATAGCAGCATTCGGAGACTGGAAGTAGGTGCCTTCGCCCTTCACTCCTGGCATCATCTTCGTGAGCCAGTAGGTTCCGAGCACGATGTCGAGCGGCTTCTGGGTCATGACGATCATCTCGCCGGATCCCGGCTTCAGGATGTTCTTGTTCGCGGACATGATGTTCGCCGCCTCCCACTGAGCCTCTTCGGAAAGCGGCACGTGGATAGCCATCTGGTCGCCGTCGAAGTCGGCGTTGAACGCCGGACACACGAGCGGGTGCAGCTGGATGGCATCGCCTTCGATGAGGCGAGGACGGAACGCCTGGATACCCTGGCGATGGAGCGTCGGTGCGCGGTTGAGGAGCACGTGCTTGCCCTGGATAGCCTCTTCGAGGATCTCCCATACCTCAGCGACACCGTCCTCGATGAGGCGGCCTGCGCCACGGATGTTGAACGCGAGTTCGCGCTCGAGGAGTCCTGCGATGACGAACGGGCGGAAGAGCTCGAGAGCCATGTGCTTCGGAAGACCGCACTCGTCGAGCTCGAGGTCAGGACCGACGACGATCACGGAACGGCCGGAGTAGTCCACGCGCTTTCCGAGGAGGTTCTGACGGAAGTATCCCTGCTTGCCCTTGAGGTAGTCAGCGAGCGACTTGAGCGGACGGCGCTGCGCCGGAGTAAGCGCTCCTGCGGAGGCGCCTCCCTTGCGGATCGAGTTATCGAGCAGAGCGTCGACTGCTTCCTGGAGGATGCGCTTCTCGTTGCGGAGGATGACCTCAGGCGCATGGATGTCGAGGAGCTTCTTCAGGCGGTTGTTGCGGTTGATGACGCGGCGATAGAGGTCGTTCACGTCGGACGTCGCATGACGGCCGCCTTCGAGGGCCACCATCGGGCGGAGCGCCGGCGGGATGACGGGAATCTTCGTGAGGAACATCCACTCAGGACGGACGTTCGCAGCTAGCATGCTCGTGATGAGCGAGATGCGCTTAGCGAGCTTCTCGCGCTCAGCGGCAGCCGCCTTCGGGTAGCGCTCTTCAAGCGTCACTTTCAGCTTCTCGAGATCGAGGTTCTTGAAGAGGTCATAGATAGCCTCTGCGCCGATCGCAGCCGTGAACAGGGTCCCGTAACGGACGCTGAAGCGGTGGTAGGTAACCTCGTCGAAGACGCGGCCGACGACCACTGATTCGATCTCCTGCTTCGCGACGGTCATCTTCGCCTTGAGCGCATCGCGCGCGGCGTCGGTATCGGATGACTTGTACTTGGTCTTGTATTCCGCTTCGAGCTCAGAAAGGAGGCGCTTCTTCACGTCTTCCGCGACCTTGGTCACGATGTAGCCCGCGAAGTAGACGACCTTCTCGAGGTCTGAAGCCGGGATGCCGAGGATGAGCGCCATACGGCTCGGCATGGAGCGGAGGAACCAGATGTGCGCCACCGGAGTGACAAGCTCGATGTGGCCCATGCGCTCGCGACGGACGATGGAACGGGTTATCTCGACGCCGCACTTGTCGCAGATGATGCCCTTATAGCGGATACCCTTGTACTTGCCGCAGTAGCATTCGTAATCGCGCTCAGGGCCGAAGATCTTCTCATCGAAGAGCCCGTGCTTCTCAGAGCGCTGGGTGCGATAGTTGATGGTTTCCGGCTTGGTGATCTCGCCACGGGACCAGCTGAGGATACGCTCAGGCGACGCGAGGGAGAGACGCAGTGCGTCCCATTCGTTCGCGCGCGGGAGCGGCGGTCGCTTTCCTGAATTCATTGGGAAGTTTGCCATGATGATTTCGGTTAGGCGGAAGCGTCGGTGTAGCCCTCCATCGGTTCGATGTCGAGCGCGAGACCGCGGATCTGGTTAGTAAGGACGGCGAAGGATGCCGGGGTGCCTGAGTGGCTGACCGGCTCGCCCTTCACGATCGCATCGAAGGTCGCGGAGCGGCCCTGGATATCGTCGGACTTGATCGTGAGCATCTCCCGGAGCGTGTATGCCGCGCCGTAGCCGAGGAGCGCCCAGACTTCCATCTCTCCGAAGCGCTGACCGCCGTTCTGCGCCTTTCCTCCGAGCGGCTGCTGGGTGATGAGGCTGTACGGACCGATGGAACGCATGTGGATCTTGTCCTCCACCATGTGATGAAGCTTGAGAACGTACATGTATCCGACGGAGATGTCCTGCGCGAATGCTTCGCCGCTTCGTCCATCGAAGAGCTGCATCTTTCCTGAACGATTGAATCCGGCGAGCTCGAGCTCGTCGCGGATCTCGTCCGCGGTAGCTCCTGCGAACGGAGGCACGACGGCCTGATAGTTCAGGGTGTGCGCCGCGAGTCCCAAGTGGAGCTCGAGGATCTGCCCGAGGTTCATACGGGACGGGACGCCGAGCGGGGTGAGGATGATGTCGACAGGATTTCCGTCCTTGTCGTACGGCATGTCCTCGACCGGAAGCACGCGGGAGATGACTCCCTTGTTGCCGTGACGGCCTGCGAGCTTGTCGCCCACCGATACGTTACGGACCTGAGCGACGGTAACGACGATCTTCTTGATGATGCCGCTCTCGAGCTGGTCGCCGCGCTCGCGCGAGAAGACCTTCACGCCGATGACGCGGCCGCGCTTCCCTCCATCCATGCGGAGCGAGGTGTCCTTCACGTCCTTGGCCTTGTCGCCGAAGATCGAACGGAGGAGACGCTCCTCAGGAGTGAGCTGCGTCTCGCCCTTAGGCGTCACCTTTCCGACGAGGATGTCTCCGGGGCGGACTTCAGCACCGATGCGGACGACGCCCTCTTCATCGAGGTTCTTGAGGCGGAGCTCGCCGACGTTCGGAATGTCGTGAGTCGTGACCTCGGCGCCTAGCTTCGTGTCGCGCACCGCGCACTCGAAGTCTTCGATGTGCACCGTGGTGAACTTCGATTCCTCCACGAGACGCTCGGAGACGATGATGGCGTCCTCGTAGTTAGCGCCGTTCCAGCTCATGAAGGCGACGCGAACGTTCTGTCCGAGAGCCATCTGGCCCTGATCGGAAGACGAGGCATCCGCGAGGACATCTCCCTTCTTGACCTTGTCGCCGGTAGCGACGATAGGACGCTGGCTGAATGCGGAGTTCTGGTTGGTCTGAGTAAGGCCCTGGAGCTTGTACTCGTGAGGCTTGCCGGAAGAAGGAGTGACGATGACCTTGCGCGCGTCCGCGTACGTGACGTCTCCGGATTCCTCCGCGATGACGAGACGGCCGGTGTTCTTGGCAGCATGGCCTTCGATACCGGTGGATACGAGCGGCGCCTCCGGAATGAGGACCGGGGTCGCCTGCTTCTGCATGTTCGAACCCATGAGCGCGCGGTTCGCGTCGTCGTGGTCGACGAACGGGATCATAGCGGTAGCAGCGGAGAACATCTGGTACGTCGACGCGTCGATGTACTGGATCTCATCGCGACGGACGACCGCTGGCTCGCCGCCTCGGCGGGCTTCGATGGAGTCAGGAACGATGTGTCCCTTCTCGTCGACAGGAGTCGCTCCGTGAGCGATCACGTAGTCCTCTTCCTCGAGCGCGTTGAGGTACTCGACCTCTTCAGTCACCTTGCCGCCTTTCACGACCGCGTACGGAGTCTCGATGACGCCGAACTCGTTCGTGCGCGCGTGAAGCGCAAGGCGGAGGATGAGTCCGATGTTCTGACCTTCCGGCGTGTGGATCGGGCAGAGGCGTCCGTAGTGCGATGGGTGCACGTCACGAACCTCGAAGCCTGCACGCTCGCGGGTGAGGCCGCCGGGACCGAGCGCGGAGAGAGTGCGCATGTTCTCGAGCTCAGCGAGGATGTTCTGCTGATCCATGAACTGCGAGAGCTGGTTGGCAGTGAAGAACTCGCGAACCGAAGCTGAGAGCGGACGAGGGTTCACGAATGCCATCGGGAGCGAGGTCTCGCTCTCGATCGTAGACATGCGGTCCTGGATGTTGCGCTTCATGCGCGACATGCCGACGCGCATACGAGCCTGGAGAAGCTCGCCGACGAAACGGACGCGGCGGAACCCGAGGTGATCGATATCGTCAGGAACGGCGTTCGCGTCCTGGTTCATGCGAGCGATCTCTCCGACGATGCGGATGAGGTCCTCGAGGGAAAGCGCGCGGTTCTCGAGCGACTTCTTGTCGGTCGGAAGATTGAAGCGAGCGTTCAGGCGGTGGCGTCCTACCTTGGAAAGGTCATAGCGTTCAGGAGCGAAGAGCGCGTTCACGTACTGCTTCGCGTTCTCAGGAGTCGCGAGGTCGCCGTCGCGCATGCGGCGGTGGATCTCGACGTAGGCATCCTCGACGGAAGCCGCGGTGTCGTGCGCGAGCGTCGTGGTAAGAGCCGCGGTAGCGATATCGTCCCCGATGAACTTATCGAGGATGTGATCGCGGGTTCCTGCGCCGAATACCGTGAGGAGGTTCGTCACCGGGAACTTGCGCTTGCGATCGATCTTCACGTAGATAGCGCCGTCAGAATCGGATTCGATCTCGATCCATACGCCGCGCGCAGGGATGAGCTTCGCTCCGAACCACTGCTTGCCCTTCACCTCGTCAGAGACGAAGAATGCGCCGAAGGAGCGGGCGAGCTGCGGAACGATAGCGCGCTCGACGCCCGATACGATGAAGCTCCCGTGCGGAGTCATCATCGGGATGTCAGTAAGGAATATTTCCTGAGTCTTCTCGGAACCGAAGGTCTTGTTCACGAGGGTGACGCTCGCCTTGAGCGGAGCCTCGTAGGTGCGCATGTTCTCACGCGCCTCCTCCTCGGTCCCCTTAGGATCGCCTATCTCGAATCCATCGAAACGGAGCTCGAACTTCTTACCTGAATAATCGGGGATCGGCGAGAACTCGTTGAAGAGCTCCATGAGGCCGTCCTTGAGAAGCCAATTGAACGATTCCCGCTGATGGCCGACCAGATCGGGGAATTCGACGCGCGGCTCCCTGAAGGCGCCGAAGGTCTTTGGCACGAGCTTTTTCTTTAGCATGTGTCGTTCGTGTATTACTGCTCGCTATAAACGCGTAAGGGGCTCATGTACGCATGAGCCGCGTCCCTCGTTCATAGGAGACGCTTTTTTAAAAATCGCACTTGGTTTTCCGCCCTGCCCGAGTATCAGCCGTTACTCAATCTCGTTCCCTAAATATATCGTGAAGAGTGGGAAATGGTCAAGTTCGGCCTTGTATATAAAGAATCGGGCCCCCGTTCGTGTGAAAGCGGGCCCGTGTGTCGCAGTCGGCGAAGGGGGTAGACCTTGTAGTCGACGGGATTACGGTGATGGAAGTTGGCGCAGTGAGGCGAGCGCGACTGGCCGCAGGTTTGCTGTTCGCCAACCGTTTCTGCCTCCTTTCGCTCATCACGGAGGATCTGGCAGAAGACATAGCCGAAAACAGCGACTGTAGGTACGACGACGAACGCCAGCGCCGTGAAGGCAGCGGCATTGCCGCCGTATATCCGATAGACCATGACAAGCACGGTACCCATCAGGATGCTCGCGGCGATGCCGAGGCAATCCCAGTCGGATCTCGCCAGGTTCTGGAAGTGCGCCAATCTGATGCTGGACGGCACCACGAAACAGAATCCCAGAGCGAAGCCGCCGCTGATGAAATTCCACTCCAGGCCGTTGACTCCGATGAGTCCGGAGCGCGTGAGCAGAACCGGCGCGAAGCCGATGGCCAGCACCGTCAACAAGAAGGCCGAGAGGGCCGGAACATATTTAGGCATTTCAATCCCCCACAGAGTGTCAATGACTTCCCAGCGGTCGCTGGGCTCGTATACAAATATGCCACTCTAACTCAGTAAAGTCAATGAGTGACAGTACAAGTTCCTACTTCGAGGGAGCGGCATTCTTTGCGAGCTTCTTGGATCGGAACGCGTCGATCTTCGCATGATTCCCCGTCTGGAGGACGGGCGGCACCTTGTACTGCTTCCCTTCCCATTCGATGGACTCTGGGCGGGTGTACACATCGGGAGCTGCCACCCGGCGCTCTTCCACGGACTCATCTTTCCCGAGCACTCCCGGAAGCCTGCGCGTGATCGCATCAACCATAGCCATGGCGGGAACTTCGCCGCCGGTGTAGACCGCTTCGCCGACGGCGTAGGTCTTCAGCGTTCCCATCGTAGCGATTATCTTCTTCGCCCGTTCGTCGATGCCTTCGTAGCGGCCGCAGACGAACACGACCTCGTCGTACTTGCCGAGCAGGTCAGCATCCTTGTTGGTGAACTGCTTTCCGGAAGGGCTGAACCAGATGATCGCCTTCTTGCTTGCACGTCGGCCGACAGCCTTCTTCACGGCCTTCACCACCGGAAGCGCGGTCATGACCATGCCGGGACCTCCGCCATACGGACGCTCGTCCACCTTCCCCCAGCGGTTCGTGACATACGTGCGAGGCGACTGGTAGTCCACCCTCATCTTCTTATTCTCGCGAGCGCGTCCGAGTATGGACGCGGAAAGATACGCCTCACAGGCTTCCGGGAAGAGGGTTATCAGATGGAATCGAATCATACGGAAATTGTAACGCGCTCCCTATGGTAAGTAGTGCGAGCCAGAGGCTCCAGATGCAAGGCGCGAGTGAGGCCCGTACTGAGACGTACTCAGAGTACGTTGAAGGAGGACCGGAGCGAGCAACGACGCAGATAGGGTCTATCGCTCGTGCTACCCCAGATCGTCGAGCGACTGGTCGAGACTCTTCCCCTCCGCCTCTCCGAAGCGCTTGCCGCCCTGTGGCTCGTTGATCTTGAGGTTCACGCGCGCGTTGTGCTTCATGCCGACGACGCGGAGCAGCGTGCGGATAGCCTTCGCGATGTTTCCGTCGCGACCGATGATCTTGCCCATATCGTCCGGGTGCACCGTGAGGGTGAGCAGTACGCCCATCTCATCGACGGAACGGGTGATGACCACCGCGTCTGCATTATCGACGAGCGCTCTTACCGTGTAATCGAGGTATGCGTGATCTTGTTCCATAAGTCGTAAAGTCGTATCTAGAGTGGTCTGAACGGTCGGAGTAATGGGAGCACGGGATGCGGAGAGAGCTCCGCGACTGGCTTATGCAGCCGCCTCTTCTTCTGCAGGAGCGGCTTCTTCGGCCGGAGCCTCTGCTGGAGCAGCCTCTTCAGCTGGAGCCTCAGCGCTAGCCGCCTTCTCTTCTTCTGCTTTCGCAGCTGCTTCCTCTGCGGCCTTAGCTGCAGCAGCTTCTGCCTTAGCAGCCTCTTCAGCGGCCTTAGCGGCTGCTGCTTCCTCTTCAGCTTTCTTCTTGAGGATGTTCTTCTCGAGGTTCTTCTTGGAGACTACCTGGGAGGACTTGGTTCCTTTGAGTACGCCGTTCTTGATAAGGAGGTTCTTGAGGGACGGAGAAACCTGGGCACCCCTCCCTATCCAATCCTGGATACGGTCTGCCTTGTAGGTAATCTGCTTCGTCTTCGGGTTATAGGTTCCGACGAGATCGACGTACTTCCCGGCCTTAGGTCCTGCGGTCTTTTCGAGCACGGCCATGCGGAACGACGCGTCGTTCTTACGGCCAATGCGCTGGAATCGGATCATCAACATATGTGGGAGGAAGCGTACCAGAAAGGATATAAAGGGTCAAACGGCGGAAACCTAGAGGTCGGGGTCAGTCACTCCGCGAAGCGTCTTTTTTGCTCCGCTCCAGGGGTCCCACGTTCAGTTTCCTAACGCCTCCCGCAATTCGGCTGAAACTGAACGGCCCCTGTTCGCTACGCAAAAAGAGACGCTTCGCCTCCGTTCCTTCTCCTGTCGCCGTATATGAACGAATAAGCGGCGGACCATAGGGCCAGCCGCGGGGATAAGGGACGGGAATCAGGAAGGTACGGTTTCGAAAAAATGGGCGGTGGCCAGGGAAACGAAGTGACCACCGCCCAAGGTGGGGGCGTCATCATGGGGATGACACGACAGGAATATTACCAGAAACCTTTGTTTCTGCTAGAGTAAAGGCAAATGACTGACACTACAGAAGAGACCTTCGACGGTCCGATAACCATCATCAAGACAGGCAAAGGATTCTTTACTATCGACCCTGTGAAAGACGATCTCTTCATCCCGGGGGAGAACCTGGGCGGCGCTTTCCATGGCGACACGGTGCGCGTGGCTATCGCAGGCAGCGATACCGATCCCCGGACCGGCGTGACCAAGCAGACCGGTAAGGTCGTCGAGGTCCTGAAGCGCAATCGGGAGACCTTCGTGGGCACGCTCGCCGAGAACAAGGAAGAGAACCTCACGATGCTCGTTCCTGACTGGAAGAAGATGTACGTGCCCTTCGTAGTGAAAGGAGAGTCGCTTCCGATCGGGCAGAAGGTGCTCATCCGGTTCCAGGGATGGAATGCGCATCAGCCTTACCCGTGGGGAACCCTTGAAGAGATCATCGGCCCTGCTGGAGAGCACGAGACGGAGATGCGCGCGCTCGCGCTGAGCTCCGGTTTCCGTTCTGACTTCCCTCCCGGCGTCATGAAGGAAGCGAACGAGCTCGAGAAGGCCGACAAGAAGACGCTGCTCGAGGATGTCGCCGATCGAGAGATCGCAGCCGGTACGCGAAAGGACTTCCGAGATGCGACCACCTTCACCATCGATCCGTTCGATGCGAAGGACTTCGACGACGCGCTCTCAGTCCGCAAGCTTCCGAACGGGAACACCGAGATAGGCGTGCATATCGCCGACGTCTCGAATTTCGTGGTTCCAGGAACCTCTATCGATGACGAAGCGCGCAAGCGCGCGACTTCGGTCTACTTGGTCGACCGCACCATCCCGATGCTTCCCGAGGTACTCTCGACTGATCTCTGTTCCCTGAACCCGCACGAGGTGCGCCTCGCGGTCTCCGCCGTATTCGAGCTCGATGATGAGGCCGGTATCGTCTCCCGCTGGTTCGGGCCGACCGTGATCCACTCCGATCGCCGCTTCACCTACGAAGATGCGCAGGAGGTCATCGACACCCAAGGAGGCGACATGCTCGAAGAGCTGAACACCCTCAAGCGCCTAGCCGACAAGATCCGCGCGCGTCGCACGAAGAAGGGCGCCATCGCATTCGATACACCTGAAGTGAAGATCCTTCTCGACGAGACCGGCAAGCCGGTGAAGATCGTACTCAAGGAGCGCCGCGATACGAACCTCCTCATCGAAGACTTCATGCTCCTCGCTAACGAAGCGGTCGCTGAGTTCCTTACCGAAGAGATGAAGAAGGCGCACATCGTCGGCGGGACCATTTACCGCGTTCACGATTCTCCCGACGCTGACCGCATCGAGACTCTCGCTGCATTCCTCAAGGTACTGGGCTATAACCTCCCTATCTCGGGCGGGAAGGTAAAGGGAGACGACCTCAACGCGCTGCTCAAGGAAGCGACCGGCAAGCCTGAGGAATACCTCATCAAGACCTCGACGCTCCGCTCGATGGCGAAGGCCGTGTACACCACGAAGAATCTCGGCCACTTCGGCCTCGCATTCGATTTCTACACGCACTTCACCTCCCCTATCCGCCGCTACCCTGACCTTCTCGTGCATCGCCTGGTGAAGCACTACACCGTCGGCGGAGAATTCTCGAAAGCGCAGACCCAGGAGCTCGACGAGCTCGCCGTCCATTCGAGCGAACGAGAAGCCGCAGCCGTCGAGGCCGAGCGCGATTCCATCAAGATGAAGCAAGTGGAGTACATGAGCGAGCACATCGGCGAGGAGTTCGATGCGGTCATCAGCGGCGTATCCGATCGCGGCCTCTTCGTGGAGCTCACGAATACCCGCACCGAAGGCATGATACGCATCCGCGATCTCGGCGACGACTACTTCGTCTACGACCAGAAGCGCTATCGCATCATCGGCGAGCGTACGAAGAAGGAATACGCGCTCGGCGACCCCATCCGCGTGAAGCTCATGGCCGCGCGCTTGGCTGAGCGCGAGCTCGACTTCGCTCTCGTAGCAGCGTAAGCCTTATCGCGAAAAGGAAAAGCCCCGTCATCGCTGACGGGGCTTTTCCTTAGCGGCCCTAGATGCTCTTCCCGTCGAACGAGTGTCGCGCGAGCGTTTCAAGCTCGACCCCATCAACGGTGCGCACGTTCACGGCCACCGTAGGCTTCCCTTCCTTGTCAGTGGCCTTCCCGCATACTTCGACGCCGCATACGGAACAGAAGAGGTGCGCGATCTTCTCCGTATTGAAGCGGTACTCGGTCAGCGTGTCTTCCCCAGACGTGAACGCGAAGGAAGTCTCCGGAGTGAAGGAAAGCAGCGCGCCCTTTATGGCGCAGTGCGTGCAATTGCATTCGAGGACCGGATGCGAAAGATCGAGCTCTGCTTCGTAACGCACCTTCTTGCAATGGCATCCGCCGGTGTATTTTTCCATATGCCTCATCATACCGAATGTTGACTCTTCATCTGAATATCGTATTTTACTCATGAAAGTTCCTCAGGCAGCGACAAGGAGTACGCGGCATGCCGAAAGAGAAAACGATCAGTGAATACGTGAGTGAGGCCGTCCTCACTCCGATTCACCAGCTGATAGACATACTGAAGGGAATCGAGAAGACGAATGATTCCGGCAGACTCCTTGAGACGATCAAGGGACTCCTGGAACCCGTCAGATTCCATGACAACGGGTATCTCGACAAGGGCACGGTCAACTCGGACCTGCGGGATGACACGCTCTTCTACGTCATCGTGCGGATCGCGGTCAATGTCGAGAACATCACCCCGGACCTCATCGTCGATAATCGTCCCGGCACGCGCCTCTCGGTTCAGAACTGGATCAACAATACCCATGCGCCCGAGCAGACGTATCGGATCCTTCTTTTCAGATTCTTCGTCGAAGAACTGACGAGACGGCTCCCGCCCTCAGACTCTGACATGTCTGCGGGCACTGGACCCTCGCCATGAGGGTCCTTTTCTTATATCTATAGGCCGCGTGCGCGCTGGGCGCCGATGATGCGCTCGACCGCGAGAGCATAGGAGGCCTCGCGGAGCGTGATGCCCCGTTCGATCGAGAAGTCCGCTACCGAGCGGTATGCCTTCCCCATCGTGCTCTCGAGCTTCTCCTTGACCATCTGCGCCTCCCACCGCTCGCCCGTGCGATTCTGTATCCATTCGAAATAGGAGACGGTGACTCCGCCCGCATTCGCGAGCACATCCGGGATCACGGCTACGCCGCGTGCCGCGAGTACTTTATCCGCTTCGGGCGTAACCGGCCCGTTCGCGACCTCGAGCACGATGCCGGCTTTGATCTCGGAGATATTCTCGCTCGTTATCTGTTCCTCAAGCGCAGCCGGGACGAGCACGTCGCAATCCGCTTCTATGGCAGCGCCGGGAGGCGCAGCGGAGGAGCCGCGCATGAACTCGCTCGCTTCATGCACATGCTTCCCCGTCTCTTTCAGAGCGAGCACCTTCTCTGCATCGAGACCTTCTTCCCGGAAAAGCGTCCCTTCGCTGTCAGCGATGGCGATTATCTTCATCCCCATCCCATACAGCAGCCGGGCCGCATGAGCGCCTGCGTTCCCTGCTCCTTGCACGCTTGCAGCAAGCGTCGTCGCATCAAGCCCGCGATCCTGCATGAGGCACTTCAGTACCGCTATAGCGCCGTCCGCAGTCGCGGTATCGCGCCCGAGAGATCCTCCGAGCGCCAGCGGCTTCCCCGTGATCATCGCAGGCTGGCTCTTCCCCGTGATGCGCTCGTACTCGTCGAGCATCACGCCCATGATCTCCCCGTTCGTGTAGACGTC
>CAYWEI010000013.1:0-3353 GCA_964457265.1 uncultured Candidatus Saccharibacteria bacterium | reverse complement strand
AGCGCCTGCACGCGCTTCTTCGGCAGGTTCACCGAGATCTCGATGCCTGGCTTCTGGTTCTTCTTCTTGCTTACGGAAATCTCTTCTTCATAGTCCTCATCCTCGTCATCGTCCGTTCCCGGCTGATGCGCCTCTTCGAGTATCAGGCGAGCGCCGCCCCCGCCGAACATGAGCGCGAAGAATTCGCCGAACGATGAGTTCACCGCGGCGAGGCCTTCCGCGAAGCTCTTCTGCAGCTCGCTATCGAGGTCGGCGATGAGCTCGCGCAGGCTCGCGCTCGACGTCGCAAGGTCCTCGAGCTCTTTAGCCAGGAATGCTTCGCGCTCGGTCGCTTCCTTGTACTCGTTGCGCACATCTTCCCCTGAGCCGCCCGCTTCCTCGACGCGGATCTTGAGGCGTTCCATCGATCTCTTGCGGTCTTCCTGGGCGCGGCGATCCTCGTCCGGCAATGCGTCGAGCGGATCGAAGGAAAGCGCATTCACGCCTACGAGCGCGACGGCTTCCCGCCTGCCCATCTCGAGCTCCTCCGCGAGGTAGTCGAGCTCTCCCAGCCGAGCTGCGAGCCTTGAATTCTCTCCTTCCTCTTTCGCCTTGGTCTCCGCGAGATCAAGCAGGCGGCGATTCTGCTCGCGACCCGTCTCCTCGTGCGCCATAGTAGCTTCGCGCGCTCGCCCGAGCGCATTACGGGCACGCTCGACCTCTTCGAGGAGCGCGTCATCTTTCGCCACCATACCTTCGCGCTGATTCTCTAAGTCGTGAACGAGCTGCTCCTCTTCGGCGAGATGGTCGTCATTCGGGAGCGCGAACCGTTCGAAGAACGCTTTCATGACGTTCCTGAGCGACTGGAGCGTTGCTAAGATAGCTCCGGAATCGGCATTCTCGACGGCGCTCACCTGCCGCTCGACTTCTTCCTTAAGGGTAGCGATATCGTCGCGCGGGATCTTGACGTAAGGATCACGGGCCACCGCGATGCTCCGCTGCTTCGCTCCTGCGAGCGCTCCTTCTATGCGCCCTAGCTCACGCGCGAGCGCTGCGCGTTCTCCTGTCACCCGATCCAGCTCCCGCTCCGCCTTCCGTACGGCTTCCGAACGCTTCATGCCCTCGGAATCGGTCGTGACGCGTTCTTCGAACACGGCAAGCTCGGCTTCGATGACGGCGAGCCGCTCCTTGACGCTTCGTGCAGCCCCTTCCGCCTTATCCTTCTCGATGCGGATATACGCTTCCTCGATCGCGAAGTATGTCTGGGATATCGCACGGAGCTCCTTGGCGAGCTCTTCTGCCCGTTCGAGCCGCTCCACCTGCTTCGCCAGGAACCTGATGTGCGGCGCTATCTCGCGCCTGAGCGCCTCTACCTGCGCGACATTATCTTCGGTCTTCTCGAGCTTCCGTTCGGCTTCCTGCTTGCGGAATTCGAATACCTTGAGACCCAGCGCGTCCTCGAGCATCGCGCGACGTTCGCGAGGCGCTGCCGTCAGGATGCGGTCCGCTTCTCCCTGGGAGATGATGTGATGCCCGGTCTCGCCGATGTTCGCGGATGCGAGCAGCTCCTGCACATCGCGCAGGCGCACCTTCGAATCGTTTATCGCGTACTCGCTCGCGCCATCGCGGAACACGGCGCGCTCGATCGCGACCTCGTCGAAATCGAGCTTCGGGAAGATGCGGCGCGTGTTATCGAACACGATGGTCACCGCTGCCCGGTTGGCGCGCGGCGCGATGTTGGAGCCGGACCAGATGAGGTCCTCGCTGCGCTTCCCGCGCATGGATTTCATCGACTGCTCGCCGAGCGCGAAGCGGAAGGCTTCGGCGACATTCGATTTCCCCGAACCGTTCGGACCCACCACCGACGTGACCGACGACGAGAAATCGAGCACGGTCTTCCGCGCGAATGATTTGAATCCCGCGATCTCTAACCGCTTCAGCATTAGAAAGAGTATACCGTACGCCTGCCGGCACGACGGGATATATAAAAAAAACCGCTCCCTCGGAAGGAAGCGGTTCTTTAGTGCGGGCCGCTACTATGGTCAGTGCGGCCGATCCGGATCAGTCAGGGCGAAATACGCCATGATGCAGAGCAGACCTGTCTCAAGCACGCTCATGGCGGCCCAGAAGGCCGGGCTTCCGCTTGAATGATCCTTTCCAGGGATCATGAAGAAGGCTCCCACGCATACTACTAGCACGCCGTAGTACCCCAGCAGAAACCAGCGCCCCTGATTGTTCCAGATATGACGCTTGCCGAGAACAACCGCGCCTGTGACCACGAGGGCAAGCGCCATCGCGATACCTGCATGCAAGAGCGGCAGCAAGCCAGAAGCAGGAATCTCCAGCCATCGGAATGCCGCCCATATGTCTTGGAAGAGAACGCAGATGAGGAGACTGCCCCACAGGAGCACGTTCCATCTGGTCGGCTCATGAGCCGACGGATGATTAGCGGTATCTTTCGGCATCTACGCCTCCACTGAAACTATTCCGAGACCGCAAAGAGCTGCGGACCTGTTATGTATTATACAATTACCAACCAGTTTTAGCAAGAGCCGCTTGCGCTGCTGCCTGCTCTGCTTCCTGCTTCGAGGGACCGTCTCCTCGCGCGATCTCATCATTCGCCAGGAACACGCCGACCGTGAAGCGCTTGTCGTGGTCGGGACCTTCTTCAGCCAGCGTCTTGTAAGTAGGGGTGATTCCCTTCTTGTCCTGCGCTGTCTCCTGGAAATTGCTCTTCGCATCTTGCCAGCTCCGTTCAGACAGCACTTTCTCGATCTTCGGGTGGAGGTTAGTGGCGATGAAATCGGCCGCGGCTTCGAATCCCTGATCGAGATAGATCGCACCGAGGATCGCTTCGAACGCATTAGCGAGAATGATCTGGCGAGCGCGCCCCGTGTCCTTCTTCTCGCCTTTCGACAGGAGAAGCATTCCATTCACCCCGAGACGCTCCGCCTCTTCTGCGAGCGAGAAGGTGTTCACGAGCGCGGCGCGATACGCCGTCAGGTCTCCTTCCGGCTTATTCGGGAAGCGATGGAAGAGGAAGTTCGTTACCGCGAGCTCGAGAACCGCGTCTCCGAGGAATTCGAGGCGCTCATTATGGGACCCGGCTGCCCGGTGCTCGTTCAGATACGAGCGATGCGTAAGAGCCTCGACTAGGAGGTCGAGGTTCTTGAACGAAAGGCCGAGCTTGTCGGCGTGTTCCTTGAATTCAGGCATTGGGCTCAGTTATACCACATATTCGAATTAATAAAATGTCTGGTCGGTCACTGCGCGAAGTGTCTTTTTTCATCCGCTCGATGGGTCCCCGATATGTTTCCTAAGGGTTCCCGCAAGTCACCGAAACATATCGTCCCATCTCGTCTCCTGAAAAAGAG
>CAYWEI010000012.1:0-21181 GCA_964457265.1 uncultured Candidatus Saccharibacteria bacterium | reverse complement strand
GCGCTTTCACGGCGTCGCCGGCCGCTATGTTGTTCTGGTGGTAGAGCTCGTCGGTGCAGTCTCCTGCGGCCCAGATGCCCTCCACGGATGTGCGCTGATTCCTCGGGTCCGTAACGACGCGCTGCACCTCGTCGAGCTTCACGGCATCTTTCGCGTAGCCGGTGCTCGGTATCACGCCGATCTCGACGAAGACTCCCGTTACCGGCAGCGTCGTCTCTTCTCCCGTATCGCGATGCTTTACCGTAAGGCCCGATACGAACTTCTCTCCGAGCACGGCCGTCGGCTCGCTCTTGCAGATGGTCTTGAAATTCTCATGCGCGCTCAAGCGCTCCACCGTTATCGCGTCACCCTTGAGAGCATCATGGCGATGGATGAGCGTGACTGACTTGCAGTAGGCGAGGAGCTGGGCGGCAGTCTCGAGGCCGGCGTTCCCGCCGCCCACCACCGCTACGTCCTGGCCTGCGAAGATAGGGCCGTCGCAGGAAGCGCAGTAAGTCACGCCCTTGTTCTCGAAGGTGTCGGCGCCGGGAATCCCGAGCTTGCGACGGCTCGCGCCCGAGGCGATAAGGACAGCCCGGGCAGAGAAGGTCTTCCCGTCCCTCGTAGTCGCCGTAAAGCCCCCTTCACTGGCCGTTAGCGTCTCTACGCGGTCGCCTTCCACTACTTCCACGATATCGCCCTTGTAGGCGTCCAGGTGGGCTCGGAAGGCCTTCGCCATGTCAGCGCCAGCGATCTTGATAGTGCCTATCCAATTCTCCACTCCCTCAGAGACGGTCGACTGACCCCCTATCTCCTCTGCGATGAGCACTGACGTGAGACGCTTGCGAGCGGCATACACGCCAGCCGAGATGCCCGCTGGCCCGCCGCCGATGATGATGAGGTCTTTCATGCGTGCAGTATACCAAAGTCAGGTTCGCGATGCGTGTGCACTACGGAGCGAGCCTGATGGGAAAAGCTCGCTAAACCGAAGGCAGAGTAGTTCTGCACGGAGCCGAGAAGAGAGAGCCCGACTAACGAAGCGCTCCAGGGCTATCTCGCTAAGAGGCGACAATGCAAAACCCGACACCTGAGCGCCGGGCTGCGTGCATTCTTGGCTGCGAGCGGAGTTATTTCTTGTGGCGACGCAAGAAGCTCGGAATGGCGCCCCATGCGTCATCTTCCTCTTCAGGAGCTGCCTGCGGACGGGCTGATGGAGGCACTACGCTTTCTTCACGCGGCTTCGGCATCGCGGTCACGACAGGCTCTTCCTTGCGGACCGGTTCGGGAGCAGGGGTGAATGCCGGTTCCTCGCGCTTCTCGGGAACAGGAAGAGCTGCGGGCCGCGCTTCGTTGAAAATCTTTCCGCGGGTCTCTTCCTGCTGTACCGGTTCCATCGCGAAGAGAGATCGCTCGATGCCTCCTTGCTGCAGGTCGCCTTCGCCTTCCGGGAATCCGGTCGCGATGACGATGATGCGTATCTGGCCCTTCTTGAGCTTCTCGTCTCGCATGATACCGAAGATGACCTTCGCGGACTTGTCGACGGAATCGGAGACGACCTTGGCTGCCTCCTGGACCTCGAGGATGCCGAGATCGTCAGCGCCTGCGACGACGAAGAGCACGCCTTTGGCTCCGGTGATGGAGACATCGAGGAGCGGGGAATTGACGGCCTGAGCCGCCGCGTCCTGCGCACGGCGATCGCCATCAGCGATACCGATACCCATGAGGGCAGGACCTGCGCCTTCCATGATCGCCTTGATGTCGTTGAAGTCCGTGTTGATCTCGCCGGGAGTGGTGATGATGTCAGAGACGCCTTCGACCGCCTGGCGGAGGATCTCGTCGGCGAGCGCGAAGGCGCTCTTGGCGCTGGTCTGCGCTTCGACGATGGCGAGGAGCTTGTCGTTAGGGATCACGATGAACGCATCGACCTCCTTCTTGAGATCGGCGAGGCCGCGTTCCGCGATCTCCTTGCGCTGGAGTCCTTCGAATGAGAACGGCTTGGTCACGACCGCGACGGTGAGCGCGCCGATCTCCTTGGCTATCTTCGCGACGATGGAAGAAGCGCCTGTGCCGGTGCCGCCGCCCATGCCGCAGGTGATGAAGACCAAATCGGAACCCTGGAGCGCTTCCTGGATCTCCTGGCGCGTCTCTTCCGCTGCGCGGCGTCCGAGCTCAGGATTCATCCCTGCGCCGAGTCCCTTCGTGAGGTTCTTGCCGATGTGGATCTTTCGCTTAGCCAGGCTGCGGTGGAGGTCCTGGGCGTCTGTATTGATAGCGATGAACTCAACTCCTTTCACCTTGGAGTTGATCATGTGGTTCACGGCATTGTTTCCGGAACCGCCGCAGCCGACGACGCGGATGCGAGCGAACGTTTCGACTTCGGGTTCTACGCGCTTGGACATAAGAGAATACTGGGCCAATAAGGTAAGGTCTGGCTCATAATACCAGTAACAAGAGGTCTGGGAAGAGTGACAAGGGGAGAAAGTGTGTCGCAAAAATCCTCTTGCTCAGTGGAGAAACCAGCCTTCAGTCGCTCGACAGATACCTTTTTCGTTCGCTCGAATGGGTCCCACGTTCAGTTTCCCTACGCCTCCCGCAATTCGGCTGAAACTGAACGGCCCATTCGCAGCTCTCGAAAAGAGGTATCTCTCGTCGCTCCTTCCGACGTCTCGCATCTTATCGCTTCTTTAGAACGAATCGACGCGCACTCTCCAATCATGTAGCGAGCGGAGAGTTACGGGAGGAACTGCTTGAGGAATTTCTGCGCGGTCGATATGAGATCGTTCATACCCGCCTTCTTAGGCGCCTCGGTGTCTCCGGTGAGTCCCCACAATGCAAGGCCGTAGGCGACGGCCCAGGTCGCGTCGCGGACCTTGGTCTCGGGCGGCACCTTGAGGTCGGCGATCCGGGAGGGGAGGTTGAGGGCCCCTTTCGCGATATCGGCTATGGTACCTTGGCCTGATGCGCCGCCCGAGATGATGATGCCGGCAGGGAGGGTGCCGCGGCGGCCGAGCATCTTCAGATGCTTGTCGATGAGTTCGAACATGGCACGGAAGCGGGTAGTGACGATCTCCTCGACGCGCTTGCGCGGGTACATGTTCCCTCCGAGGCGGCCGAGCTTGAGCCGTTCGGCATCTTCGAGGGATACCTTGAAGCCGAGGGCCAGGTCATCGGTGATGTTGGTGGAGCCGATAGGGAATACCTTTACGGAAATAGGAAGGCCCTCGTCGTACACGACGATCGAAACGGTCTCAGCGCCGATGTTGGCGAGGACGCAGCCTTTCATCTTCTGATCCTTGGTAAGGGTGACGTACGAGCCTGCGAGCGGCGACGCCATGCGATCGATGACTTCCATGTCGGCAGCTTCGGCGCAGGCGGTGAGGGAGTCAGCATGCTGCGTGAGGCAGGTCACGAAAAGGTAGTCGCCTTCCAGGCGCGTACCCTTGAGCCCGATCGGCTCGCCGAGCGATTTTGCGCCGTCGACCCGGAACTCGAGGGGAATCTCATGCAGGATGGTCCGATTGAGGAAGTGCGGGTTCGCCGCTTCCCGTGCCGCGTCGAGCACTTTCTCGATATCCAGATCGGTTATCTCCTGGTCCGCGCGAGAGATGATGGTCTCGCCCCCTGCACGTACCTCATCGAGCGAGATGCCGCCGATGGCGAGGAACCCGCGACGGATAGGGACCCGCGCGATCTGCTCTGCCTGCTGGCGCGCGAGGCGTACCGAAGCAGCCGCGTCCTCGGTATCGACGACATAGCCATGCCGCATGCCGCGGCTCTCTGACAATCCGGTCCCGATGATATGGAGCTCCGGACCCTCCGGTGTCTGCACTTCTTCCACCACCACGACTTTCGTCTGGTGCGTGCCGATATCAATGCCTGTGGCGATTCGTCGGGACATTGGCGGAGGATCGTGAAGAACGATTAGTAATACGCTTGAGGATCAAGCGTTCCTGTCGTTCCATTGTAGTGCCGTGTGCCTCTCCTTTCAAATGCAGGCATCCGTGGATAAACAGGAATCCGACGAATTCAGTATATGTCATGCCATAGGAAGGGGCCTGCTTCTTCGCGACCTCGAGACAGATTATGATCTCTCCGCTATCGGTACCGCTCTCGTAGGAGAGCACGTTCGGAACGTAGTCCTTCCCGCGCAGCGTTTCGTTCAGATGCTTGGCACGCGTCGTCCCTGCGAAGACGAGCGACAGGTCCCATCCGGGAAGGGTAGCAGCGAGCGCGGCCGCGAACGGGAAGGACGGTACCTGCTTGCGGGTGAAGTTACGAATATCGAGATTGCTTTTCATACCCATTAGGATAACAAAGAAAAAAGCGCCGAAGGCGCTTTCCTCTGCTACTTCCGGCCCTTGGTGCGGCGGGCTGCCGGGTCGATCTTTCCGAGCTTCACCTGCTCGTTGTAGTCGGCGCGACGGGCTCCGGCGACCATGGCACGCATGTGCTCGACATTCTTCGATTTGCTGCGCGCATAATAGCGGCGCTTGCGTAGGGCACGGACGAGTCCGAGACCCTGGCCACGTCGGGAAAAGCGTCGGATGAGCGAGGCAGAACTCTCGTTCTTGCCGCGCTGGACCTCTACGCGTACTGCGTTTTGCATGTGTGGAGAATAGCATAGGTAGCGCTTTTCTGTCTAGGACCGCACATATAAAGAAGATACCCGCCAGTCCGAAGACGTGCGGGTATCGAATCTCCTTTGTGTGCCTGCTAGAGCGGATGGATGCTGAGGTACACCGTGATGCTGTACCAGAGGGCGCCGAGGAAGCTGAGGAAGAACGAGATGAAAAACGCTATGGCGAGTTTCTCGTACCCTCGACTCATCGCCAGCAGCATGCAGCCGAGGCTGAAGCTGGTGACGGCGAAGAGGCCAGTGATGAAGCTGCCCTGCGGCGTCCATTCAGTCGTGCCGGGTAGGTTCAGGGAACCCCAGCCCAGAAGCAGGGAGAGGACGAAGAAGACGGACATAAAGACCATCACGGGCCAGTCGGTCGCCTTATTCATGGAAGACACGTACGTCATGAGAAGGCTCCTTAAGCCCGTTGATTTCCTGTATTTACTATACTACATATTATATACATATGTCAATAGCAGGCTCGCTTTTGCGAGCCTGCTATTAGTTGACTAGCTATCTAGGCGCCCACGAGCTTCAGCCTGTCTACGAGCCCGTCGAGAGGAAGGAAGATCTCGGTATGAGTGGAACGTTCACGCAGGATCACGTTGCGTTCCAGAGCTTCCTTGCGGCCCATGATGAGGAGGTACTGCGGGTTCGCCGTCTCGGCTATGCGCATCTGCTCGGAAAGCGAGGCGACGCCCATGGCTTGGGTGAGCGGGATGCGGGCCTTTCGGAAATCGTCAGCCATCTTCATGCTCTCGCGCTTGGCCTCGTCGCCGATATGCACGAATACGAAACGGGGCGTACCGCGTTCCTTTACCGGAACGACCGGTTCGCGTCCTTCTGATTCCACGCGTATGACCGCGCCGACGGAATGGATGGTTCCCTTGAAGAAAGGACGGACCAGCTCGTTGTAGCGGGAGCCCCAGGCATGCGCGTCCGCTGTCTTTATCTCGAAGCAGGTCTCTGTCCATGAGGCGCCGCGCGAAAGGAGAGTCGGTGCGAGCTCATACGGGGTATCAGTGGTTTCCAGATATTCGAGCACGGCCTCGAAATGCTTGCGGCTCGCTTCGGAGAGGTGGTCGGTAGGGCTCGGCATGCCGTCTGATTCCTCCTTCATGCATGCGAGCAGCTCAGCGGCTTCGAACACTTCGCCCTGCCGCGCCCTTTCCACGCAGGTGTCCGGAAGCACGGGACCATGCTTCCGGAAGAACTGAGTGAGTTCTCGCGCGAATCGGCTGCGGGTCTCGCGATCGCCCATCGAGTTCAGCTTCAGATGCGGCTCTGATTTCGTGAGATCGCCGAGAAGCGAACGGACGGTACGGATAAGCACGGCATCCGCTATCGCGTGCTCGACGCCGAGCACGTGGAACTGGATGATCACCTGCTTGGGAGCGGGTCTTCCGGCGGTGATATTCGTGTGCCAGAGGAAGAGCGGCTGGAGGGCGGAGGGAGTGATGCCTGCATCGCGGACCTGCTTCAGGAGGGAGACGACCTCGCGCGCAGAGGGGTCGAGCGCGTCGAGGTTGATGCTCTCAGGGTAGGGTCCTCGAGCTCCTTTCCCGCGGTTAGCGAGCGCGAGCTGCGATAGCGGGGTGAATCCGTAATAGTTCCCGACCGCATGCGTCCGTTTCAGTATATCGCTCGGCTGGAGGACAGGTCGATGTGCAGCGGTACTCATTGGATTTCGTGGAATGCGCCCGGGAGCACTCCGGTCTTGCCCGGAGGAAGGAGCCTGATATAGGCGCGACCCATGAGGTCGGCCTTAGGGAGCGCTCCCCAGCTGCGGGAATCCGAACTGCGCGGCCTATTGTCTCCCATCACGAAGTACTGATCGGTACCCAGGGTCCGATCGAGCGTATAGGTGGCGTCTTCAGCGACGACGTAGGACTCGTCGAGCGTTATCTCGGTCCCGTCGGCCTTCGTTATGCTCGTCTTGCCCTTGTTTATGTGGACGGTCTCTCCCGGAAGGCCGATGATGCGCTTGATATAGAAGATGTGAGTGTCATTCGGGTAGCGGAACACGACGACATCGCCCCTCTTAGGGTCTTCGAATCGATACGTGAGCTGATCGACGATGAGATAGTCGCCGCTCTCGAAGGTGGGATGCATGCTTTCGCCTTCGACGACGAACGGCTGCGCGACGAAGAGTCGGAGCGGTACGACGATGACGATAGCGAGGACAGCGAAGGAGAAGATCTCTTTGAACGCAGTCCCGAGAACTTTCATAGGCATATTCTATTCCTATAGTTTCGCGCGTCAAATATTTCACCCAAGGGTAGTTCGAATTTCTAAGTCTTTTCACTCGTAATAGATTTTAGGCACGCTCGCTCCTACCAGAAAGAGAACGGAGCCCGCACTCCAGGGCGCCGTTCTGCGTAGTCCTCTCGTGTCGAAAAAACGATGAACGCTGCGCTAAATCGTTTTTTCTTCTCGACTCCTCGCAATCACAGGCTGCTTCCGGGAAAGCGTTCTCTTTTCTGATAGGAACTCGCTGCATTCCGGCAAAGACTCGAATAACAGAGACTGGTATGCTGTCGATAATGAGAAAAGAGGAATTGGTGCTCTTGAACAGGGACGGGAAGCGGATGGCCGCTACCCTTGAGCGACCGGAGGGCGCTATACGGGGTACGGTCCTCATCCTCCACGGCCTCGGCGGATGGAAGGATCAGTCGATCCTGGTGACGGTAGGAGAGATGTTCGCGGGTCGCGGCTACGCCGTGCTCAGGTTCGAGGAATCCAATGCCATAACGAGTCCGGACGGAGACTTCTTCCGTGAGACGACGACGCAGTATGCAAGGGATATGGAGGATGCATGCGCGTATATGAAGGCTCAGTCATGGTTTACGCAGCCCTTGACCCTCGTCGGACATTCCATGGGCGGCCTCCTGGCCGCTTGGTACGCTGCAGAGCATCCGGGAGAGGCGACCAGGCTCGTCCTGCTCGCTCCTGCGGTCTCCTGGAAGACTATGTGGTGGGGGCAGCTGCCATTCGCGCTCATTTCACTTATCCGAGGGCATCAGACGATGCTCGGCATCCGGGGAGAGAAATTCCGTCTCAATACGGTGTCGTGGTGGAGCGACTTCTTCCGCTTCGACGGTTCGGCGTACGCGCGCCGCATAGATCTGCCCACGTTCATCGTGTCTGCCGAACGGGACCATACTGTCGCGACGCCTCGCGAGCATCGCAACTATGCGAAACGGTTCGCCTGCGCACGGCATTCGACCATAAGCTGGGCGGATCATGATTTTACCGGCCGCGAAGACGAGGTGGCCGATGCCATAGCGCAGTGGCTGGACGCTCCTTCGTCGTAAGCCGGCTGGTCCTGGTATGATGCAGGAATGGCACACGTGATCATCGGGCTCGGGAACCCCGGCGCAGAGTACGCGAAGACCCGGCACAACGCCGGGAGGATGGCAGCCGAATTGCTCGCGAAGGAGGAAGGATTCCCTGAGTTCAAGCTGAAGAAGCTGGCGCAGGCATCGGTGAGCGAAGGCTCGCTCGAAGGAGAGAAGGCTATCATCGTCCTGCCGGAGGTATTCATGAACGTCTCGGGGAAAGCCGCCCTCGCGCTCGTGAAGAGCAAGCCGGCGGCGAAGAAGCTGCTCGTGATACGGGACGATCTGGATCTCCCGCTCGGCACCGTGAAGATGACTACCTACGGTCGGGGAGCTGGCGGGCACAAGGGAGTCGAGAGTATCATGCGGGCCTTAAAGACTAAAGATTTCGTACAGATAAAGATCGGCATTTCCGGACAGACTCCGAAGGGGAGGACGAAGAAAGTGTCAGGCGAAGAGAAGGTGATCAGCCATGTGATCGGGAAGTTCAAGCCAGCAGAAGAAGCCGTGCTTAAAAAGGCTCTAAAGAAGGCGACGGAGGCAGCGTGCCTGTTCGTGACGGAAGGAGTGGAGAAAGCGATGCTCGTCGCTAATACCAAATAAAAAAAACCGCAGCCGAAAGGATTCGCTCCTAAGGGCTGCGGTCAGTAGCTCTGCGGTCTATTTCGGAGCGTAGATGGCTCGTGCGATCACGGCCGGAACTCGGCTTACCAGCACTGTGCGGATTTCCCACGCCTCACGGTAGTCCTTGGGCCTCAGATACGGAATGCCGAACCTCCAGGTAAAATCATTGCCGAACCTGTTCACGAGCTGGCGTGCGATGTCCTGCGGAGTGAGCGGCGTCTCCTGTCTCGTGGCGTCAGCCATCGAGCCGTCGGCGTAGAAGACTTTGCAGGTTATGGGACCGGAGACCATCTCCTCAGCATGGGTACATGCCAAATCATCGATCTGCCCTGTCCCGAAGGCCACGGTCGCCAGGTGCGCCAAAGCCTGTTCGTCGTAGGCGATGCCTACGAGCGTAGATTTCTCGAAGAAAGAATCATGAAGCGGCAAGACAGTCTCCTTTACCGGCGCTCTTTATCGTTTAAAGAGCCTATATAGTACGTATGCACATTACTACATTTTCTGTATTTGTCTAATCAGGATCCCGGTCCGCATTGACGCGCGCTAGCCGGAGCGTAGACTCTGTCCGGACGAAAAGGTCCTTGGGAGATTGCCGATGTCTATAGAACTGACCGCCTCGCGCCTGGGCTCGATTGCCCGCAGCAGCCGTGAGGGGTTCCATTTCTGCGACCGATTGGGACTATTCGTGCGTGCCACGGTCGTGGCGAGTGACGCAGAGGACAGTTTATTCAGGATGCGCATCGAGACGTTCCCTCCCGAGTGGGAGGGACAGCTGCCTGAACGCGGAACTCTTCCCCGTCCTGAATCATGGTGGAAGAACACGCCGCTCGAAGATGCGATCGTCGCGGTGCTGATTCGCATAAGCAAGAACGGAAGCAAGTTCCGCACGTACCTAGTGGATGGCTCAGGAAAGCCTTGCACGTAGGCACACAAGAAAGACCGCCCGGAAGGACGGTCTTTTTCTTATGCCGGTAACCCGGGAGGATTATTTCTTCTTCGCGCCTGCGTACGTAAGCGTCATGCGCTGGTCCTTCGGTTCGAAGAGAGTGATCGTGAACGGATAGGTCTTTCCGAGCTCGAGCTCCTCGCGAAGCGTGGACGGGGAAGCGAATTCGCTGATGTGGACGAGTCCTGCGACGCCTTCCTCTATCGATGCGAGCGCGCCGTGCTTGTTGTACTTGATGATGACGCCGGATACTTCCATGCCCTTCGTGTAGCGGTCGCTGGCGGTCTTCCAAGGATTCTCCTTGAGCGCCTTCACGGAGAGGGAGACCTTTCCGTCCT
Organism: uncultured Candidatus Saccharibacteria bacterium; assembly: GCA_964457265.1. Classification (GTDB taxonomy): domain Bacteria; phylum Patescibacteriota; class Minisyncoccia; order Phycocordibacterales; family Phycocordibacteraceae; genus C7867-001. The sequence goes on along the minus strand of CAYWEI010000012.1, from coordinate 11,338 downwards.
TCACCTCGATGACCTTCACCTTCACGGCGTCACCCACCTTGAAGAGCGTGCGAGGATCCTCGACGAGGCCCCAATCGAGCTCAGAGATGTGCACGAGTCCCTCGAGACCCTGCTCGAGCTTCACGAAGACGCCGAAGTCGACGGCACCCGTGACCTCGCCGTCTACGACGTCGCCTACCTGGTACTTGTCGACGAGAGAAGCCTTCTCGTGCTCCTCGTCGCCCTGGCGCTCGGAGAAGATGAGCTTGCCCTCCTTCGCGTCGGCAGTGATGATGCGGACCGAGAGCATGGTTCCTGCGAGCTTCTGGAGCTCCTGGAAGATCTTGTCCTTATCGCCCTCGGGCACGCGCGGATAGTGATCCTTCGTGAGCTGGGAAGCAGGGAGGAAGCCCTGGATGCCCTGCCACGAGAGGATGAGGCCTCCCTTGTTGGCTTCGTCGACGGTAAGGGTGTAGACAGCCTGGGATGCGATAGCCTGTTCAGCTTCGCTCCAGATAGCAGCCTGGCGAGCTTCCTTGAGGGAAAGCTCGATATAGCCGTCGAGACCGGCGGCGTCGACGACCTTAGCGGAAATAGTATCGCCCGGGTTCGCCTTGCGGAGAACGTCAGCGGCGTTGAGGTATTCGCGACCATAGATGAGGCCGGTGCCGAATGGAGGCAGGTCGACATAGAGGCGTCCGCGGACGAGCTCGATGATGGTTCCCTCGACGAGGTCGCCCACGCGTGGCGGGACAGGGATGCTATCGATGAGCTTCTCCATGGGATGGCCCGGCTCGATAACGATGGTTGAGACGACCGGCGGAGCTTTGCGCTCCAGCGTAGCCGCCTGTGTTTCTTCAGGCATTTAGTATTGTGCGGGGCGTCGTCTGCGACGGGTACTAGCTACCGTGAGGCATGCCAGGGATAGCCCGTTCGCGGCTTATATACGCCCGCGCGATAGGGGATTTGTAGCACAGAACCAGGTAAATACCAAAATAAGAGGACCTGTCCGCGGGGGAGCGGACAGGTCCAGGAAAGAGCTCAGGCGGCCTTATCGACCTCTTGATTGTCGGTCTCGTGCTCTTCAGGCATGTCATCTTCGGTGTCGAAGATGATTTTCGCGCGTGCCTGCTGGGGCTGGGAAACATAGGAGTTCCAGCCTCCTCCACGCTTCTGGTGGTCGAAACTGCCGCTCATCACTGACCTCCTGTGACGTGTTGACTCGAGTCGAGTAGGAAGAAAATAACAGATATATCCAGAAAGTCTAATCAGATATCACATTGAAAGGGACCTGTCAGTGACAGGTCCCTAGAAGGTGCTTGTGTTGAGCGGTCGGTCGCCGAGGCTTAGTGGCCGGCGGCGCCGAAGCGGACGGGCTTGCTGGCGAGGGCGCCGACACCGGCGAGCAGGGGATCGATGATCAAATGGGCCGAATCGTGCTGGCGCCGACGGGCGGAGGGCGGCCGCGGCATGGTGAGGCCGTTCAGGCTGGGTCCCATTTTACTCGAGTGGCCAATGTGGCCGGTGGGATTCGTTTTCATGTTCGTTCCCTTCATGCAATCGGTTCTCCTGAATTGATTCCAGGCACCCTTGCAGGAAGTACGTTAGTACAGAATTCATCTATTGTCAATACGGCTGTGGATATGTCGTAATGATGAAGAGGAAGGGAAGCCGTACCTATATGGATACCCACAGGCAAGGACATGAACTTCGCTTCATGATAAAATAGAGGGTAATGGTCATCACCCACCACGGCGGACAATGCTTCAAAGTCACCTTCGGCGATCTCACGCTCGTCTTCGATCCCGTCTCTAAAGCGGGCACTCTTCCTGCGGTACGTTTCGGTGCGGATATCGCGCTTGTTTCTCGTAATCATCCGGACATGAACGGGACCGACGAAGTGTCGTTCGGAGGGAAGGAGCCATTCCTTATAAAAGGTCCAGGCGAATACGAGCACTCGGGCGTCACGGTCCAGGGATTCCTTACCAAGAGCCAGTACGCCCTTCCGAAGGGTCAGCTCGATGCGGTGAACACGGTGTACGCGGTCACGCTCGAAGGCATGACGCTCGTGCATCTGGGCGCACTCTCCGACGCGGTGCTCTCGCATGAAGCGCGAGAGGCTATCGATGAGATAGACGTGCTCTTCGTGCCTGTGGGAGGAGACGGAGTGCTTTCCCCTGCCGAAGCCTCGAAGCTCGCGGTGTCGCTCCAGCCTAAGATCATCATACCGATGCACTGGGAGGGCATGGGCGAGAAAGACGCGCTCGATTCCTTCCTCAAGGAAGAGGGTAGCAAGGACGCTGAGAAGGTGGACAAGCTGATGCTCAAGAAGAAGGACACGCTGGAGAAAGACGGTGCTATCATTGTCCTGACTGCATAACGTATGGCAACTGTCATAGATCACATCGACCGACTACGTGCGCAGCCCGAGCATGTCCGGCAGCGGATCGCGTTCGGCGTATCAGGGGGCATCACTGCCCTCGTAGTGGTGGTATGGGCGATGGTACTCACGACCAGCGGCACCCTGGCACTGAAGCCGGCCGATGCGTCGCCGAGCGGATCGGGAGCGAATCCGGACGCGGAAGTGAAGCAGGCCTTCACTGAGACCAAGTCCGCGTTCTCGAGCCTGATGGGCGCCGCCGGCGCGGCTATCGGCGCGACGAGCAGCGAGGCGGCGCTCACCATCATCACGGCGAACGAATCGACGACGATGGATACGAAGATAGATAACGCGACCGATAAGACGGTCATCCCTTTCTAATACGGTATGGCAAAGAAAGCAGAGAAGGCGCCTGAGACCGCTCCCGAGCCGCGCGTGAACATCATCGACCAGTCGATCACGACTGAGATGCGCACGTCGTATCTCGACTACGCGATGTCGGTCATCACGAGCCGCGCGCTCCCGGACGTCCGCGACGGGCTCAAGCCGGTGCATCGCCGCATCCTCTACGCGATGCGCATGACGGGCCTCACGCCGACCGCTAAGTTCCGCAAGTCGGCGACCGTGGTGGGAGAGGTGCTCGGTTCGTATCACCCGCACGGAGACGCGTCGGTCTATGACGCGATGGTCAAGCTGGCTCAGGATTTCTCTACCCGGTATCCGCTCGTAGCGGGACAGGGTAACTTCGGATCCATCGACGGGGACCCGGCCGCGGCCTATCGCTATACCGAGGCGAAGATGTCCCGCCTGGCGGACGAGATGCTCCGGGATCTGGAGAAGGAGACTATCGAATGGGCCCCGAACTTCGACGCGAGCAAGCAGGAGCCTACCGTGCTTCCGGCTGCGGCTCCGAACCTCCTCCTTAATGGCGCGCTCGGCATCGCGGTGGGCATGGCGACCAACATCCCTCCGCATAATCTTCGCGAGGTGGTGGATGCCACGATACGCCTCATCGATGAGCCTGAAGCGACCACTGACGACCTCCTCGATCACGTGAAGGGACCTGACTTCCCTCTCGGCGCCATCGCTTTCAATCAGGCTGACATAAAGCATGCCTATGCTACCGGCCGCGGCGGCGTGGTGGTTCGCGGGGAAGCTGACATCATCGAGGAGAAGAAGGGGACGAGCATCATCATCACCTCCATCCCGTACCGCGTGAACAAGGCGGATCTCATCACGCGTATCGCCGATCTCGTGCGCGACAAGAAGCTCGAGGGGATCAAGGACCTCCGCGACGAGTCCGCAGTGGATATCCGCATCGCGGTCGAACTCAAGGCCTCGGCGTATCCTCAGGCGGTCCTCAATAACCTCTACAAGCACACGGAGCTCGAGAGCACGTTCCACTACAACATGCTCGCGCTCGTGGACGGCGTGCCGCAGACGCTGTCGCTCAAGGGAATGCTCGAGGCGTTCATCGGCCATCGCAAGGAGGTCGTGAAGCGCCGTACCGAGTTCGAGCTCCGGCGCGCGGAGGAACGCGAGCACATCCTGCTCGGCCTCAGCAAGGCGCTCGATCACATCGAGGAAGTCATCAAGATCATCCGCGCGTCGAAGGACGTGCCGACCGCAGACCTCGCGCTCCGTAAGAAGTTCGGGTTCTCAGAGCGCCAGACGGCAGCGATCCTCGCGATGCGTCTCCAGACGCTCGCGGGACTCGAGCGCAAGAAGATCGATGACGAGCTCAAGGAAGTGCAGGCGCTCATCACCCGTCTCAAGAAGATACTCTCTTCCGCGAAGAACATCCTCGCTGTGGTACGCGAGGAGCTCGTCATCGTGAAGGATAAGTATGGCGATGATCGCCGCACGAAGATCGTGAAAGGCGGCGTGAAGAATATTTCAATAGAAGACCTCGTACCCGACGAGGAATCGGTCCTCGTGCTCACTGCCGGCGGATACGTGAAGCGTACAAACCCTGAGGAATACAAGATACAGAAGCGAGGAGGCATCGGCGTCATCGATATGTCCACGAAGGAAGAGGACGTAGTCACCCACTTCCTCAAGGCGTCGGCCCATTCGGACCTCCTGTTCTTCACCGATTACGGAAAGGCGTACCAGATGAAGATGTACGAGCTTCCCGAAGGGAAGCGTGCGACTAAGGGGAAATCGATGATGAATTTCCTCCAGCTCGCGGCCGAAGAGAAGGTGACCAGCGTGCTCGCCGTTCCGAAGGGCTCGGCACAGGAGGCGCTCTCGATATTCTTCGTCACGCAGGAAGGGGTGGTGAAGAAGGTCGCGGCGAAATCATTCGCTGACGTCCGCCGCTCCGGCATCATCGCGATCGCGCTCAAGGGCGGCGACCGCCTGGTCTCGGCATCGCTCGCAGGAGACGGCGATAGCATCTCCATCGTGACCGCGAAGGGCCAGAGCATCCGTTTCGACGAGGCAGATACGCGCGCTATGGGCCGCACAGCGGCCGGCGTGCGCGGAATGACCGTCAAGAAGGGCGATCTCATCGTCTCTGCGGAAGTGATACCGGCGATCGCGAAGGGCGCATCGCTCCTCATCATCATGGAGAAAGGATACGGCAAGAAGACCCCGCTTTCGGAATACAAGATCCAGGGCCGTGGCGGCTCAGGCATAAAGACCGCTGACGTGACGCCGAAGACCGGAGATATCATCGGCGCGAAGGTGCTGATCGGCGAAGCCGCGTCAGAAGAGGAGCTGGTAGTTATCTCGAAGAAGGGCCAGGTCATCCGCTGCACTACCGCCGAGATCCCATCGCTCTCTCGCGCGACGCAGGGAGTGCGCGTCATGAAGATGCGGGAGGGAGACAGTATCGCCTCGATGGTGGCTCTCTAGACGTACGCTCCACCAATAATACGATTTTGGAGTACAGAATATTTCTCTGCTGAGAAATTTCTTCCTGCTCGCCTCGACAGGCTGCGCAGAGCCTCCAAAATGCGCACTACTGGTTCCGCTTCAAGTATGTTTGTTAATTTCGAACAGGCTAGAGGGGAATTCGTGGTATTTTTAAGGTAATGAACTTCAGCGATCCGCACAGCAACGTCCTTCAGTTGGGTCTTAAGGACGGCATGAGGGTGGGAGATCTGGGCGCAGGTTCCGGGCACTACGCGGTATCGGCGGCGAGTGTCATCGGTCCTTCCGGCCGCGTATACGCCGTAGACATCCAGGAAGACATACTGAAGCATGTGAGCGACAAAGTCCGGGAGCGGGGACTGCGGAATGTGGAGACCGTCTGGGGTAACTTCGAGAAGCTTGGCGGGACGACGCTGAACGACCGATCGCTCGATGCGGTGATACTCTCGAACACGCTCTTCCAGCTGGAGCACAAGGAAGGCGCTATCGCGGAAATCCGTCGCATCCTGAAGCCGGGCGGACGCTTGCTCGTCATCGACTGGGCAGGCGCGTACGGGGGTATGGGGCCTCTGCCGCATCATGTTGTATCCGAACACGCGGCCGAGGAACTCTTCATCACGGCAGGCTTCCATAAGGTCAAGGATTTCCGCGCCGGGCCGCACCATTACTCCATCGTATTCACCGCACCTTAGCGTATGCAAACTCTCAAGCCGTTCCAGGTCGTTGTCATGGTCATCTTCGGGCTGGTAGCTCTGCTGGGGCTCTTCCTGTTCGCGAATTTCCAAGGATTCGCAGGCGGCGTGAAGCCGCTCGGTCCGGTGACTATATGGGGAACGATACCTGCGGGCCCTATCCAGAAAGTGCTCGCCGACATGAGGCAGGGTCATCCGGAGCTCGCCCAGGTGACCTATGTGCAGCGTCCGGGAGAGACGTTCTCTGCCGACCTCGCAGAAGCGGTCGCCTCGGGGAGGAGTCCCGACCTCCTGCTCATCTCGCAAGAGGAGCTGCTCTCCATGCAGAACAAGATATCGCTCATCCCGTCGTCTACCATTTCGGAGCGCACGTTCCGCGATACGTATCTGCCGATCGACGAACTATTCCTCGCTCCCGGCGGTACCTATGGCATACCGTTCACCGTGGACCCGTTCATGATGTATTACAGCCGGCCGGTACTCGCGGATGCCGGCGTCGCTATCGCGCCGTCTACCTGGGAAGCGGTCACCGGGCTCGCCTCGAGCCTTAATAAGGAAAGCCAGGGACAGAGCCTCACGAAGAGCCTTATCGCGCTCGGCACTTATGAGAACGTGGAGAACGCACGGGCGGCGCTATCGCTCCTCTTCCTGCAGTCGGGCTACTCCCTCACGGCCCGCACGGCCAACGGGATGAGGACTACGCTTAACGACCCTTCGAAAGACGTATACGGGAGTTCTCCGGCTGAGAGCGCGCTTAATTTCTACACGGAATTCGCTAATCCGGGGAAGACGGTCTATTCCTGGAACCGTTCGCTCCCGAACAGCCGCCAGGCCTTCCTAGCGGGCGATCTCGCGCTCTACCTCGGGTTCGCATCAGAGCGTGCGGAGCTCGCCGAAGCGAACCCGAACCTTGATTTCGATATGGCCGCAGTGCCGGTGCCGTCCACCGCTACGCTTCGCGTGACGTATGGCCGAGCGTACGCTTTCGCGATACCCAAGTCCTCTCCTAACGGCAACGGCGCGTATCGCGCGGCGATGAGCCTCACGAGCAAGGATACGCTTCCGGGACTAGCTCATGGCTTGGGCATGGCGCCCGCTCAGCGCGCCCTCCTGGCTCCTGTGAAAGATGATATCTATGAGCCGGTCTATTTCCCTCAGGCGCTCATCGCGAAGGGATGGCTGTCCCCAGCGCCCGCGATAACGGATCGCATCCTTGGTACGATGGTGGGGAACGTGATCAGCGGAAGCCAGACCGTGCGAGAAGCCTTGTCATCTGCTGACCAGTCCCTTAATGCGTCGTTAAAATAATACTTATGAGACGAGTCATACCCTTGCTACTGCTTCTCGCTACGCTGTTTTCAGGACCTTTAGCGCTTTCCGTGCATGCGCAGTCTGGCGGCCAGAATGACATTTCCCCGCCAACCGGGGGCCAGAATGACATTTCCCCGAATGGCGGGTCGGATAGCAGCTCGGGTCTGGTAAATCCGCTCAATAAGATCGATTCGCTGCAGGACTTCATGAACGCGATACTGGATGCGGTGGTCGAGATAGGGTCGATCATATTGCTTCTGGCTCTCGTATATACAGGCTTCCTGTTCGTAGCTGCCCAAGGCAACGAGGAGAAGCTGAGGAATGCCCGTAGCGCGCTTGTCTGGACCGTGGTGGGAGGCCTGGTGCTGCTGGGCGCGAAAACCATAGGTCTCGTCATTGAGTCCACGGTATCCAGCCTCAAATGATGAAACGCTATCTCGCGCTCATTCTGGCTTCCGGCATGCCGCTCCTGACCCATGCGGCAGAGGGTTCGTTCGCCGACCTGACGGACGAAATCGTGGGTATCGTCAACGGAGCGGTCATACCGCTCATCTATGCGCTCGCGTTCGTCCTCTTCCTCATAGGGATGCTGCGCTTCTTCTTCCTCGGGGGCGAGGAGGGGCGGGAGAAGGGCAGACAGTTCATGATCTGGGGGGTCATCGGCTTCGTGGTGATATTCTCGGTCTGGGGCATAGTGAAGCTCCTGCTCGCAACGCTTACCGGTGCATAACGCCTTGCTACAGCCCTCCCTCCTGCTACTCTTACTCATATGAAGAAATACATCCTCGCCGCCTCGGTCATCGCGCTCGCGTCCTTTACGCCGGCAATCGCATCGGCTGCCGGTTTCAATGGCGGCGCGCTCGGCGAGTACCTCGCGGGTATCGTCGATTTCATAAACTCGTACCTGATCCCGCTCATCTTCGCGCTCGCGTTCATCGTCTTCCTCTGGGGAGTATTCCAATACTTCATAGCGGGTGGAGCCAACGAAGAGCAGCGGGATAAGGGGAAGCAGCTCGTGATGTGGGGCATCATCGGCTTCGTGGTGATGATGTGTCTCTGGGGCATCGTGAACCTCCTGGTCGAGACTCTCGACTTCGGAGGGCAGAATGCTCCTGAACTCCCAGGATTCCATCCCGGCGGAACTAACACGAATGGCAATACTCCTCCTCCGGCGTGGAATCCTGACGATGGAGCCTAGCTCTTCATCTTTTCCCCATAGCCCTCAGAGGTCTATTGACGTCACCTCATTACCGACTATCCTTAAGCTATTAACGCCCGTTACTCGTAAACAACTATCATGAAGAAACTCGGTTATCTCAGCATCGCGTTCGCATTCCCGCTCTTCGCGTTCGCGCAGGTAAACGCGACCAGCGTTCAGTCCCTGAGCGCAGGCATCGTCACCCTTATCAACACGGTTCTCGTACCGCTCATCTTCGCGCTCGCGTTCATCGTCTTCCTCTGGGGAGTCTTCACCTACTTCATCGCGGGCGGGCATGACGAAGAGAAGCGCGAGACCGGAAAGAGCCTCATGCTCTGGGGTATCATCGGCTTCTTCGTGATGGTCTCGGTCTGGGGCCTCGTGAACATCCTCAAGGGGACGTTCTCTCTCAACAACAACGTTCCGGACTACGCGCCGACCCTCCCTGCTTCGCAGTAGGGTCCCACCGAGTTTCTCCACCCAGAAGCCCGCACGAAAGTGCGGGCTTCTGCTATCATTGGCTGATATGGACCCTTTCCACGAGTTCCTCGGAAAAGTGCAGGACGCTATACTCACTCCTATCATCACGCTCCTCTCCCTCGGAGCCTTCGTGTTATTCGTCTGGGGGGTGGTGCAGATGATCGCATCGTCTGAGGACGAGGAGAAGCGCAAGACGGGGCAGCAGCACATGATATGGGGCATCATCGGTCTCGTTATCATCTTCGGGGCTAATGCGATCATCTCGCTCATAAAGGCTACCGTAGGAGCTACGTAGATAAAGAAAAGCCGCTCGCCCTATGAAAGGGGAGCGGCTTACTAGTTTGGTCGGTGCAAGGTGCCTTAAGAACGGGCGTCGATCTCCTTGTAAAGCATCTTGATGTCCGTGTCGGTCGTTGAACCGACGCGGCTCGCGATGCCTTTCTTGCAGATGACAGGATCCCAGTCGTGGATGTTCCCATCGGCGGTCTGGCATTGCCGCCGATACGTGATATCGGCAGCCTCCTTGCAGTTCCCGTCCGCAGCAACCTCGCAATAGCGAAGCGGGCCGTCAGGGCGCAGCCATTCGGACCAGGCGTCCTTTCCTGCCGGAGCAGTGATCGGATACCAGCCGTCCTTATTCGGGCCCGTAGGGTTATCGACGATCCTCACTGCTACGAAGAGCAGTGCGGCGACGACGACTACGGTCGCGAGGAAGCCCCAGAGACCCATGCCGGATTTCGCATGATCATGACCTGCGCCATGATCATCGTGACCGCCGTGATGGTCGTGCTTCTTTTCGTGGTGGGTTTCGGGGGCAGGCGTCGAGGCGGCGGCCGTGTGGGCGACCTCCTTCTTACTCATCGCAATTTTCGCTCTATGGATGAGATGAGATCGCCTATCTTTCCCGAGCAGGGTAAGGGCGACCACGACAATGCCGATGACAATCCACCCGAGGGCCGGAGTTATAAGCAAGCTCATTCCTTCTTACCCTCTCCTTTAAGTGCTGCGTTGGTCGCCTTAACGGTTGCGACCAGTTCAGCTACACCGTTGGTGTTACCACCCATCAGTATGGAGTTCGCCTTGTCGAAAGCATCGCTGGCGACTTCGGCAGCGAGTATTTCGCTCCCTTCAACGCCAAGAGCTTTCTTTTTAGCTTCCAGTCCATCAGCTTCTGCTTCGAGCCACGCTTTGCGGCCTGCTGCCTTCACTGTTAGAGAGGCTCCTTCTGCTGATGCGGCACCCGCGCCTTCCTCCTCGAGCTTCTTGCGGGTTCCGGCAGCTCTTTCTTCCATTTGCTCGCGCTCAGCGCGAGCGATTGGAATCCCAGCTAAAGCAGTCGCGACGCCATGAGAGATATTCGGCGTGAGCGCTTTCGCTTCGTAGATCTGCATACTCCACTTATTCGCCAGCGCGCGGATGCGGTTGTCGATCGTGGCGTTGATAACCTTGATGTTGGCGATCATGCCGTTCACGGTCATCTCAGAAGCGAATTCGTTAAGGACGGCTTCACCCGTGTCCCGAATCATCTTAACGGCGTGTTCGAATGACCCTACACGAGCGAGGAACAGGAAGAAGTCCAGAATCTGGAACTGGACGTAGAACGACCATTCGGTGGGCATCTGGACATCCAGATGCCCCTTTTCTGTCTCCAGGGGTTCCCGCGTCGTAATGCGGATCGGCCACACCATCCCGGGCGGGAGAGATAGTTTCTCATCGCCATGGAAGATCTCCTCCGGCTCTCCTGGAGCTTGGAACTGCTGTATGCCCTTAGGAGCTTTCTCAAGCTGCATCAGCAGCCAAGGCCTGAAGTGAGGGCCGGCTTCAACTAACTTCAAGGCACGTCCGTAGAAGAAGAACGCAGCCCACTCATCCTTGTCGACAATCACCCACGATCTTGCGAAGTGGATTAATGCGAAAAGAAAAAATAGAGCCCCTAGATTGAAGAAGGGGATAAGCATTACGGACCATGTCGCCATGCCCAGTCCGAGTAGTGCGGCATAGCCGATACCAGTTAGGACCATAAGGCGTCGATACAGTCCGGGATGCAGTTCTACTGGTTCGAGAGTAGGATCGTTCGGATCAACGACGGGAGGAATGCTGGTCATCGAAAGTCTCCTCGATGTGATTAGTTAGCACCTTGCTGACAAGGAACTATTTGCTGTGTATATATTACCTCTCTATTGACAAAAAGTCAAGTTGTGCTCGGGAGAGGACACGTGATTACACTTTTGGTCACGTACGACTAACTCGCTCCGCTCCTAAGTCACGCGACCCCAACTCGGCCACCTGCTACGCAGGGCTTCGCGGCCTCCGTCTTTCAAGTCCTCTCCCGGGCTACAAAACGATAGAAGCTGAATACATCCGTATCCAGCTTCTTCGTGTTTGTGCCCGGGAGAGGAATCTTGATCCTTACAGGATCTG
>CAYWEI010000011.1:13879-25681 GCA_964457265.1 uncultured Candidatus Saccharibacteria bacterium | reverse complement strand
GTCTCTTCTTCGTGCTCGCGATAGGCCGGGTGCTGAGGAGCTACCTCGACGGCAGCTTCCTCTTCCTCGGTAGGGAAACGCACCATCGTTTCGTCGACGACGGTCTTCACCTGCTCGAAGGCGACAGTACCGGTATTCATGTCGAGAAGCCCGCGGACGACCTGTCCACGCTTTCCGTATTCCTTCTTATAGGCAGTCGCCATCGCCTGCTCGATAGCGTCGATCATCGTCTCCTTGGTGATGCCGCGCTCTTCGAACTCTCCGAGCACCGAATGTATAGTCTTTAGATCCAACATAGTTCCGATATTTAGTTGTTCGCACCGTATGTAATTGTGTCTTGTTCGCCTGTGCATTTTCGCACGAGGACCCCTCCTTAAAAAGAAATGCCCGCAGGTGCGGACATCTCAGATAGCCAAAACATACCATATATAGGTATGGTGCGTCAATGAAGGTTAGGATTCTGGAGCAGTCTGCGCCCCTTCGGCAAAAAGCTTCTGTATCTGCGTCAGTTGAAGCGCATTGTCATAGATACGGACCTGGTCGACATACCCGCTCGTGCCGCCTCCGACGGTTACGGTACCGCTATTGGTGAGCGAGGCACCCAAAAGGACCGTCGCGGTACCGTCCAGTACCCCGTCAACATATACCGAGACCTTGCTCCCATCATAGGTTCCCGCGATAAAGTGCCACGTATTTAAGGTCAGAGGGGTCCTCCCTTTGCTGCTGTATTGCGCCCCTCCCTGGCCGACTCCGAATAACGTGTATCCACCTACGTCAGTAAAGAGCAGCCACCCGTTTCCTACCCAGTTATTGTTGACGATATTAGGCCAATTACGATGAGCTGTCGGATATATCCATGCGGTCACCGTCACCACGGATGACGGAAGGCGCATGCTCGGGAAGGAGGCGGATGTTCCATTATTGAATGATGCTGCGTTGCCGGTACCGTAAGGCGTCGAACCTGACCATGCGGCACCCGGGTACGTGCCGTTGTTCCCGTTCCCTGAACTGTCAGCGATGCTGGTACCGCTGCCCTCGTCGAAATCCCACGATGCGATGAGATCCGCGCCGAGGCTATGGTAGACAGAAGAGTCCATCTTTTTTCCTGCGGCGAGACGTGCCTTGTCGCGCGCAGTATTGAGGCTCGCGATGACTACGGAGGAGAGAATGCCGATGATGGCGATGACGACAAGTATTTCAATGAGCGTGAAGCCATCGCGCATGAAGTACTGGCGCCCCAGAAAACGCATGTCTCGCATCGAATTCATCATACAGTATGAATTATAAAGAAACCTTAATTTCCCCGACACTAGTCGGAACGCATGGATGATTGAGTATGCAGCGCGGTATACTGCGGACAGCATGAACGTTTCTGAAAGCGAACTCAAGGAATTTATTCTCGACTCCGGCCTCGTCGCTCGGAAGGATGTCGATGCTGCCGATGAGGAAGCGAAGCGTAAGAAGCAGTCGATAGGGGACATCCTCATCGCGCAGGGCGCTCTCTCCTCGGATTCTCTCCGTCGCATCAAGGCGTATGTTCTCGGCATCCCGTTCGTGAACCTGAAGGACCGTAAGATCCCGCTCGAGATCCTCTCGCTCATCCCTGAGCCGATCGCGCGCACGCACAGTATCGTCGCCTTCCGTAAGGAAGGCGATGCGCTCGAGGTCGCGATGCTCGACACGGAGGACCTTCAGGCGATCGACTCGGTCCGGAAGAAGACCGGCCTCAAGATCCAAGCCCGCCTGACGGACGACGAGTCGCTCAAGCACGTGCTCCTGCAGTACCAGAAGTCGCTCAAGGAAGAGTTCGGCGACCTCATCACGACGGAAGCAGGCCGCATCAATCTCGTGAAGGACGCGCCTGCCGGCGACGAGGCCTCAGGCGAAGACCTGAAGAAGATGGCCGAAGACCTGCCTATCGTGCGCATCGTCGATACGCTCCTGCGCCATGCGATCCTCCAGAAGGCATCCGATATCCATATCGAGCCGATGGAGCACGAAGTGCTCGTACGGTACCGCATCGATGGCGTGCTGCATGACGCCATGACGCTTCCGCGCACCGCCACCGCGGGCATCACGGCGCGCATCAAGGTGCTCTCGAACCTGAAGCTCGATGAGAAGCGCCTGCCTCAGGACGGCCGCTTCAAGATGGAGACGGATGCCGACAAGGTCTCGTTCCGCGTCTCGCTCCTGCCGACGTATTACGGAGAGAAAGTGGTCATGCGTCTCCTGCGAGAGACCGGAGAAGGCTTCACGCTCGACGTGCTCGGCTTCCATGGCAGCTCCCTCGAGCGCATCCATCATTCGATGAAGCAGACCACCGGCATCCTCCTCATCTCGGGTCCGACAGGTTCCGGAAAGACCACGACGCTCTACACGATCCTGGACATACTCAATACACCGGACGTGAACATCTCTACTGTCGAGGACCCGATCGAGTACCAGATGAAGCGTGTGAATCAGACCCAGGTGAATCCGGCTATAGGCTTCACGTTCGCTAACGGCCTTCGCGCCCTTCTCCGTCAGGACCCGAATATCATCATGGTCGGAGAGATCCGCGATGCCGAGACCGCGTCGCTCGCGATCAACGCGGCGCTCACGGGCCACCTCGTGTTATCGACCATCCACACCAACTCGGCAGCAGGCGCGATCCCGCGTCTCATGGATATGGGTGTGGAGCCGTTCCTCCTCGTGTCGACGCTCCGCATGGTGCTCGGACAGCGCCTGGTCCGCAGGCTCTGCGACGGGAAGGAAGCATACTCGCTCGACAGCGTGGAACGCAGCAAGATCGCGGAAGAGGACAAGTTCCAGGCGGCGCTCACGGCCCTCACTGAAGAGAAGCTGGTCAAGGAAGGCACGAAGATCGATAACGTGCCGTTCTATAAGGCATCCCCGTCATCGGAATGCGAGGACGGGTATTCCGGCCGTATCGGCATCCATGAGATCCTTACCGTGTCTCCCGCGATACGCGATCTCATCCTTCATAACGGGACGCCGGACGCGATACAGGAGCAGGCCCGCAAGGAAGGCATGCTCACTATGCTCGAGGACGGCATCTACAAATCCTCGCGAGGCATCACCTCGCTCGAAGAAGTGCTCCGCGCGGTCTCTGAATAATACGTCCCTGCGACCGCAAGGACGATGCGCCATCTCGGCGCTTTTTGCTTTTGCGACTCGCGTGCATGCTACGATGCTTTCATGAAATTCCGCGTGACCGCGAAGACTTCCGACGGCGCGAGCGAGAAGCGCGTGATCGAGGCGGCATCACGTTTCGGCGTCTACGAGCAGATGGAGAAGGAGGGCCTGACGGTCGTCTCCGTCGAGGAAGGAGGCGGCATGGCCATGCCGGCATGGGCGAACATAACCATCGGCAGCGGCGTGAAGACTGACGAGCGCATCACATTCACGAAGAATCTCGCCGCCATGCTCTCTGCCGGGCTCCCGCTCCCGCGCGCGCTTTCCGTGATCGAACGGCAGACGCGGAACAAGGCGCTCAAGAAGATCGTGCTCGATCTCGAGGAGAAGGTGAAGAAGGGAGACTCCTTCCATGAGACGCTCGCGTCCCATAAGAACGTATTCTCCGACCTGTTCATCGCCATGACGCGTGCCGGAGAAGAATCCGGCACGCTCGCCGACGCTCTCAATGTCGTGGCGCGCCAGATGGACCGGGCCCACTCGCTCGAGAAGAAGGTGAAGGGCGCGATGATCTATCCGTGCATCATCCTCGCCGCGGTCATCATCATCGGCGTGCTCATGCTCATGTATGTCGTCCCGACGCTGTCGAGCACGTTCAAGGAGCTGAACGTGAAGCTGCCGGCCGCGACGCAGGCGATAATCTCCGCTTCTGACTTCCTGGCGAATAACGTGGCGCTCTCCTTGATAGGGCTCGCGGCGTTCTTCGGATTCATCATGTTCTTCGTGAAGTCGAAGCCGGGAGCGAAGGTCCTGCTCCGCGTATCGCTCTATCTGCCGGTCATCGGCGAGCTCGTGCGGGAGACCATGGGCGCCCGCGTCGCCCGCTCGCTCTCCTCGCTCCTCTCTTCCGGGGTCGAGATGCTCTCCGCGCTCTCGATCGCCGGAGAAGTCGTGGGAGACAACTCGTTCGGGAAAGTGGTCGCGGAAGCCGAAGAGCGCGTACGCAAGGGAGAAGCCCTATCCGCTGCATTCCAGGACCATCCTAAGCTCTTCCCGCCCTTCGTCGCTGACATGATCGCCGTAGGCGAAGAGACGGGAAAGGTGGCCGATATGCTCGGCCAGGTAGCCCAGTATTACGAGACCGATGTCGAGGACCGCACCAAGGACCTTTCCACCATCATCGAGCCGATCCTCATGCTCGTCATCGGCGGCGCGGTCGGCGTCTTCGCCATGGCGATGATCACGCCGATCTACTCGCTCTCCGACAAGATCTAGCTTGCGCGCCCGGAGCAGGTCACGCCGCGCGATGCGGTATCATCTTCCTATGAAAGCTCCTCGCGGAATGACGCTCATCGACGTGCTCGTCGGGACGGCACTGATGCTGATCATCTTCCTCGCGCTATTCGGCCTGCTCCGCGCTTCGCTTCTCGTCTCTTCCGCAGCGAAGCTCAAGGCGGGAGCTACCACCGTCGCCACCAGCCAGCTCGAATATCTGCGTTCCTTGCCCTACGACTCTCTCGGCACGGCAGGCGGGATCCCGTCCGGTACGATCCCGCAGAACGCGTCGACGACACTGAACACCGTCACGTACGGCATCCGCACGTTCATCGAATACGTGGATGACGCTAAGGACGGGACGGGCGCGAGCGATACCAACCACATCATGACTGACTACAAGCGCGCGAAGGTGGCGGTGACGTATGCCTTCCGCGGGACGACGCGCGAAGTCGCGCTCGTATCGAATATCGCTCCGCCTTCGCTCGAGACGACGACCGGAGGGGGCACGCTCCGTATCAGCGTAGTGAATGCCGTGGGAAGCCCCGTGGCCGGCGCGTCCGTACGGATACAGAATCCGAGCCTGTCTCCTGCGGTCGATCTCGTGACCTTCTCCGATGCCACGGGGATCGTCGCGCTCCCGGGCGCGCCGGTCTCGACAGATTATCGGATCACGGTATCGAAGACGGGGTATTCCACCGCGCAGACCTATGCGCGCGATGCCACGAATCAGAACCCGACGCCGGCGTACCTGACCGTCGCCGCTAATCAGACTACGACGAGCACGTTCGCCGTCGACTCGCTCGCTTCCTTGACCGTGAAGACGTTCTCTCCGGTCCGTGCCGCTTCTTCCACTGACCTCTTCGCGAATGCGGCGTCCCTCGCGTCCCAGTCAGGGACTCAGGTCACGGGCAGCGCGCTCACACTCGCGAGCGACGCGTCAGGCTATTCCTTGTCCGGGGCGGCTCAGTCGACCACGACAGCGCCTACGTATATATGGAAGTGGAAGACCGTGTCCGCGACCCGCACGCTTCCTGCCGGCACGAGCGTGAAGCTGCATGTCGCCGATGGCACAGGGACCCTCCTTCCGGATACGGTGCTCTCGGGGAACGCTGCGGGGTTCTCCACGCTCCCGATAAGCCTTGCGGGCATCTCGACGAGCACGTACCCGGCGCTCCGGATCAAGGCCGATCTCGCGACGGCGGCGACTACCGCCTCGCCATCGGTACTCGACTGGACCATCGCTTTCGAGGAAGGTCCTCTGCCGCTACCCAATGTGCCGCTCACGCTTACGGGCGCCAAGCGCAAGGGAACGACCGGCACCGGGGCTGCTATCTACAAGACCGTCGTCGCCACCACGACGGATGCCGCGGGCATTCGCACGCTTCCGCTGGAGTGGGACGTGTACGGCGTCGGCTTCACGGGATACGCGCTCGTGAGCTCCTCGACCACGCCGCCCTACACGCTCGCGCCGGCGTCCTCGCTCGAGTCCTGGCTTGTCGTACAATAGGCGTATGCATCGCGCCTTCTCCCTGGCAGAGACACTCGTCGTCATGGCGATATTGTCGGTCGTGGGCCTCACGCTCTCGTCGATGATCATATATTTCTACCGGTCGAACGCGTTCCTCCTGGAGCAGACCAGCGCTATCGACAGCGCGCAGCGCGGCCTCTCTCATGCTTTCGAGAGCATGCGCGAAGCATCGTACGGAGAGGACGGCTCGTATCCGCTGATCGCTGCGGCTACCTCCACCGTCACGTTCTATAGCGATATCGATGTCGATGCGACGGTGGAGCGCGTAAGGCTGTATGTCCAGAACGGATCCTTGTATCAGGGCATCACCAACTCTGCAGGGAACCCGCCTACCTATGCCGGACAGACCGAGGCTGTCTCGACCATCGCCACGTACGTCAAGAATGCCACATCGACTCCGGTCTTCCGGTATTTCGATACTGACGGGACGGAACTGACAGGGACCATCAGCGTCGGGCGGATCTCTTCTGTCCGCATACGTCTCGATGTCGATCTTAATCCTCAGCGCGCGCCGAACATCCTCACTCTCGAGGAGAGCGCGACGCTACGTAACCTCCGTTAGCCATGAAGACTCCCGTACGCGGTTACTTGATACTCGTCGCGCTCGTATTCGGATCGATCTTCCTTACAGTGCTCGGCGCGCTCAGCAGCTTCGTGCTGACCAATAACCATTCGCAATCGGTCGCGACGAGCCAGAGCCGCGGCATCGCCATAGCGGAAGCGGGTCTCGAATATTACCGGTGGTACCTGGCGCACTTCCCGACGGATCTCCAGAACGGGACCGGGACGGCAGGCCCGTATTCGATTCCTTATATGGACCCCGAGGGCGGGCAGACAGGCACCATCTCTCTCGCTATTACCGGGAACCTGTCTTGCGGGCAGATCACCTCGGTAGATATCCGCTCGACCGGAACGCCTGCCGAAGATGCGACAGCGGCGCGCACCATCCAGGCGCGATACGCGCGTCCGACTGTCGCCAACTATTCCTACATCCTGAACGATAGCGTATGGGCAGGCGACGATCGCATCATCTCGGGCCCTTATCACAGCAACGGAGGCGTGCGCATGGACGGGACGGCGAATGCGCCGGTGACCAGCTCCCTGGCGACGTGGCTCTGTACATCATCGTTCGGCTGCTCCTGGAACCAGACTAAGAACGGCGTCTTCGGTAGCGGCCCTAACCAGGGGCTATGGGGATATCCCGTCCCTCAAGTGGATTTCAGCGCTATCGCCGCGAATTTTTCCTCGCTCAAGACCGCTGCCGCCGCGAGCGGCCTGTATTTCCCGCGCTACAGCTCCGGCAACCGCAACAACTCCAATTATTGGCGCGGCTACCATCTCGTCTTCAACGGGAACAATACCGTGACGGTCTATCGGGTGTCAGGCACCACCTCGCTCTCCTCGAACCCGATAAATTCCGACGACACGGTCGATCGCACTCTCATCGCGTCCGAGTCCGTATACAGCACCTATACGATCCCTGCGGATTGCGGTCTCATCTTCGTCGAGGATAACGTGTGGGTAGAAGGGACGATCGACCGGAAGGTGACCGTGATAGCAGCGAATGTGACGACGACAGGGATCTCGCCGAGCGCGATGCTTCCTGGAAATATCACCTATGCTGCCACGGACGGCACCGACGGCCTCACGGTGATCGCCGAGAACAACGTGCTCATTACGCCGGATTCGCCGACGAACATGACGCTCAACGGCATCTTCATCGCGCAGGACGGCGCATTCGGCCGGAACCTCTACGATTGTCCAGGAAGCTATGAGCCCCGGGGGACGCTTACTATCCTCGGCACTACGGTATCGAATCTGCGTACAGGAACGAAATGGGTGAACGGGTGCGGATGGTCCGGCGATGGAGGATATCAGACGCGCATCGATGCGTTCGATCGCAAGCTCTCGACCGACCCGCCCGCATTCACGCCATATACTTCGACCGACTACAAGTTCGTCGATTGGCGCGAGCGATAGGGCTTGCGGCCGCGTGCTAGCATAGTCCTATATGCTTATCGTCGGTAATTGGAAGGCGTACGTGGAATCGGGAACCAAGGCGAAAGCGCTCTTCGCGAGCGCCAAGCGCCTCTCATCGAAGGGAGGCCATGAGATCGCCGTCGCCCCGTCATTCCCCTATATAGGAATGCTCGCAGGAGGGAAGGGCGGGCCTGCCCTCGGGGCTCAGGACGTCTCGGCGACCACCGGAGGAGCCGCGACGGGCGAAGTGGCTGCGGGTGCGCTGGCTGCGCTCGGCGTGGAGTACGTGATCGTGGGCCACTCGGAACGTCGCGCGGCAGGGGAAACCGATAGCATCGTGACGGAAAAGGCGCGGCACGCCCTTGCGCACGGGATCATTCCCATACTCTGCATCGGGGAGACCGAGCGGGATGCGGAGGCCCTGTACCTTAAGACGATACGCGCTCAGATAAGCGCAGTCATGGCTCTCCTCACGGCGAAGGAACGACTGGCGATCGTGATCGCGTACGAGCCGGTATGGGCGATAGGTAAGACCGGAAGCGAAGCGATAACGCCGGCGGATCTCGGAGAGATGGTGCTCTACATCCGTAAGATCCTGGCCGACTTCATGCCCGGCCGCGCGAACATGCGCGTGCGCGTGATCTACGGAGGCTCGGTGGATCCGGACAACATCCGCATGCTCGCGAACGGCACGAGCGTCGACGGGTTCCTGGTCGGACGCGCGTCGACCGATGTCACGACCTTCTCCTCGCTCGTCAAGGCGCTTTCGTGAGCGCTGTCATCAGGATAGCGGCCGCGCTGCTCGCGCACGCGGACCGGCCCTCTGATCAGACTGCATGATTGCCGGTTGTCTCTTATACTAGCGACATGAGAAGCGTAAAGAAGATCCGCGTCCTCGAGAATATCCCCGTGCTGGTGCGTACGGCGCTCAACGTGCCTATCAAGGATGGCGAAGTGGCAGGGGCATTCCGTCTCCGGCGCGCGCTTCCGACCATCGAGTACCTGCGCAAGCGCCATGCGCGCGTGATACTCATCGGCCATATCGGCGACAAGGGGACCGAGACGCTCGAGCCCGTCTATCGCGCGATGCGCGAGATGCTTCCCGGGCTCGCGTTCTGTCCCGTGACGACGGGAAGCCAGGCGCGCAAGGCGGTGCGTGATCTCGAGCCCGGAGGCGTGCTCATGCTGGAGAACCTGAGACGCGATAAGGGAGAGGCAGGGAACGATGCCAAGTTCGCTCGAGCCCTGGCCGAGCTCGCGGACGTATTCGTCGAGGATTCCTTCGACGTCTGCCATCGTCCTCATGCGTCAGTGGTCGGCGTGCCCGCATTGCTCCCGTCCTATGCCGGATTCCTCGTGGAGGAGGAGGTGAAGCAGCTGACCAAGGCGCTGAAGCCGAAGAAGCCCTCGCTCGCCATCATCGGGGGGGCGAAGTTCTCCACGAAAGAGCCGGTGCTGAGAAGGCTTCTGGCGAATTATGACCGCGTGTACGTGGGAGGGGCGCTTGCTAACGATCTCATGCAGGCATCCGGGAAACCGGTAGGCGCATCATTGGTGTCGGGGGCGGACCCTAAGGAGCTGAAGGCGCTCTTGGCTGATCGAAAGCTGGCGCTTCCGCTCGATTATTCAGTGGCGCCCGCAGGATCCACTGCCGCGCAGGGGAGGCTCGCGCGTACCGACGACGTGAAAGAGAACGAGGCGATACTCGATAACGGACCGGAGAGCATCGCGTTCCTCGGCGAACGTGCCAAAGGTTCCCGGACCATCCTCTGGAACGGGCCGCTCGGCAATTACGAGAACGGATTCACGGAAGGCACCGAATCGCTCGCCCGAGCCATCGCAGCGTCCGGCGCCCATTCCATAGTAGGCGGCGGAGATACGGTCGCGGCCATAGAGAAGCTCAAGCTCAGCGAACGCTTCTCCTTCATCTCCACAGGCGGGGGCGCGATGCTCGATTTCCTCGCGAAAGGGACCTTGCCCGGGCTTGAAGTCCTGGACTAGCAAGCTCCGGGAGCCGGTTTTGATACAATGGGCTCATGACGTTCCCTCTGCATGATCCTCTCGATGAATCTCTGCGAGCGGCTCTCGCGCAATATGACGACTTCACCGCGGCGCTCCTGGCGCGACGAGGGGTCGCGACTCGCGAGGCGGCAGAGGCGTTCCTCTCTCCTTCCTACGACGAGCATATCCATGACCCCATGCTCATGCTGGATATGCCGAAGGCCGCAGCGCGCGTGGCGCAGGCGATAAGCGCGAAAGAGAAGATCGTCGTGTGGAGCGACTATGATTGCGACGGCATCCCGGGAGGCGTCGTGCTGCACGACTTCCTCAAGAAGGCTGCGGCCGACTTCACGAACTACATCCCGCATCGGCACAACGAAGGATACGGCGTGAATATTCCGGGGGTCGAGAAGCTCGCGTCTCTCGGGTACACGCTCATGATCACGGTCGACTCCGGCATCACCGATACGGAAGCGGTCGCCCGCGCGAACGAGCTCGGGATGGAAGTCATCGTGACCGACCATCACCTGCCTTCGAACGAAGGGCTGCCGCCCGCGTTCGCGATACTCAATCCGAATGCGCGCGCCGAAGAGACGTATCCCTATCACGAGCTCTGCGGAGGAGGAGTCGCCTGGAAGCTCGTATGCGCGACGCTCGCCGTCGGCTTCACGGGTCGCGAGAATATCCCTCTCGGGTGGGAGAAATGGCTGCTCGACATGGCGGGCCTCTCGACTATCGCCGACATGGTTCCGCTCACCGGAGAGAATCGGGTCATCGCTTCCTACGGACTGAAGGTGATGCGGAAGTCGCCGCGCCTAGGATTCCAGAAACTCTGCAAGGCAGCGAGAGTGAATCAATCGAAGATGGATGAAGGCGACGTCGGGTTCATGATCGCTCCGCGCGTGAATGCCGCCTCACGCATGGGAGATCCGCGCGATGCGTTCACGCTCTTCACGACGACCGACGAAGCGGAAGCGGACACTCTCGCGAAGAAGCTCGAGTCGATAAATCGCAGTCGCCGCTCTTCGGGCGCGGCGATCACGCGCGCGATACACGACCGGCTCCTCGACCGGAAGATGGCCGGCACGATCCCTCCGGTGATAGCGATGGGAGATCCGGATTGGCGTCCGGGGCTTCTCGGACTCGCGGCGAACAGCATCGCGGAAGAGTACGGGCGCCCGACATTCCTCTGGGGCAAGGAAGGCAACGACACGATAAAGGGATCGTGCCGCGGAGGGCCGGGCAAGGTGCACGTGGTCGAGCTCATGCAGGCAGCCGGCGATACCTTCCTCGAGTTCGGAGGGCATGCGGCGTCCGGCGGATATTCGGTCGCGCCCGATGCGGTCTTCGATCTCGAAGAGCGGCTCGCAGAAGCGTTGGCGAAACTTCCGCCGCCGAGTGCCGCGGATGAGGCGCGCGCCGACATGCACATCACGCCCGACTCCGTCAGCGACTCCTTGCTGCAGAGACTCGAGCGCTTCGCTCCGTTCGGCATGAAGAACAGCAAGCCGTCGTTCGCTCTCCATGATGTCAGGATCGAGCGCGTCGCGTGGTTCGGAAAATCAGAGGAGCATCTCCGATTGCATATCGGTCGCGGCGACGAGAACTTTCCGGAGCCGCCGATAGAGGCGATCGCATTCTTCGCGAAGCGCGAGCTCGGCTCGGCTTGCGAGAATCTTTCTGCAGGAACGACGCGGAGCATACTCGCGCATCTCGAGCGCGATCTCTTCACGCGCGGACAGCCGATACGTCTGAGGGTCATCGCTATCAGATAGAGGCCTGACTACCGGCACTAGGCATCATTTCGTTCGCTGCACCGAAGTATCTTTTTGCATCCGTTTGATTTGGTCGAAGACGCCCAACCCGCATAGTTTCTTAAC
>CAYWEI010000011.1:9943-13779 GCA_964457265.1 uncultured Candidatus Saccharibacteria bacterium | reverse complement strand
CTTGGTATACTGACCCGATGCTTTTCACTATCTACGGCGACGGCGGCTCGCGCGGGAATCCCGGCCCTTCAGGGTCGGGGGCCATCGTCCGCGATGAGGACGGGAAGACGGTCCTTACGGTCTCGGAGTTCCTCGGCGTCACGACGAACAACGTCGCCGAATACACGGCGGTCCTGCGCGCGCTCGAATCCCTCTCGGCGCATCTGGCCGACGACGCGAAGGATGCGGACGTCCACGTGCGCATGGACAGCATGCTCGTCGTGAAACAGATGCGCGGCGAGTGGAAGCTGAAGCATCCGGGATTGAAGCCGCTGGCGGCTCGTGTAACGGAATTCGTCCGGGATTTCAATTCCGTATCCTTCGAGCACGTCTATCGCGACGCGAATAAGGATGCGGATCGCCTCGCGAACGAGGCGATGGACCGAGGGGCGTAGGACTTTATCTCAGTTTCAGGGTTACTTTATCTTTTTTCTGTATCCTCTCCGGATGCCGGGAAACGTGTTCGTCGCTCTCATCGGGCTTACTTGCGGGATATTTCTCGGTACGCGCATATATTTCCCGTGGCAGAGTCTAGCGTTATCGGCACTGCTTTTAGTTTTCTTTATCTTTTTCTGGTCGCGCACGCGCAGGCCTGCCTATCTCGCGCTCGCTATATTTCTTTTCACGCTCATCGTAGGAACCGTACGTGCCAACCTCGTTCCACGGACGCTTCCGGAGCAGTATCAGCCGCTTCTCGATACTCCTGTTTCACTGCAAGGCGTAGTCGTAAGCGATCCGGATCTCCGCGAGACCGCTCAGCGCGTCACGGTCGAGGTAATGAAGGGAGGGAACGAAACGAGAATCCTGGCGGTCGCTCCGCGCTATCCTGAGGTCAGGTATGGCGAACGGGTAGAGATACGGGGCGAGCTCGCGGAACCCGAGCCGTTCGAGACCGACGGAGAAAGGACGTTCCGGTATGATCTCTTCCTGGCTAAGGACGGCATATTCGCGCTCGTCGACCCGGCTTCGCTTACGGTCACGGGACCTCGGGAAGGAGCCGGTACCCGTCTGGCCGGCGCTCTCTTCGACGGGAAGCATGCCTTCGAGGATGCGCTCGCGCGAGCTCTGCCCGAGCCGGACTCATCGCTTGCCACCGGACTCATCGCGGGAGGGAAGCAGGGTCTCGGAAAAGAGCTGCTCGAAGCATTCACCATCGCCGGGCTCTTGCCGATCGTCGTGCTCTCCGGATACAACGTGATGATCATCGCCGAAGCGATCCTTCGGAGCCTCTTCTTCCTTCCGAAGCGGTGGGCGGTCATGGTCGCCGCGATCGCGATCGGGCTCTTCGTATTCGTCGCCGGCAGCGGGTCGTCAGCGATCCGTGCGGGACTCATGGCAGGCGTCGCGCTCTTCGCGCGGGCGAGCGGCCGCACCTATGATGCGCTGCGCGCGCTGCTCGTCGTGTTCGTGCTGATGCTCGCGTTCAATCCTCTCCTGCTCCCGTACGATCCGGGATTCCAATTCTCGTGCATCGCTACGCTCGGACTCATACTCGCTTCAGAACCGTTCGCCCGGCGTCTCGCCATCGTCCGGAATGCGTTCGTGCGCGAGATGCTCGCCGCGACCATCGCAGCGCAGCTCTTCGTGCTCCCTCTGCTCCTGTATCAGACCGGCAACCTGTCGATCATCGCATTGCCTGCGAACCTGCTCGTGCTCCCTATGGTTCCGGTGGCGATGCTTCTTTCTTTCCTCGCGGGAGTAGCCGGGCTTCTCGCTCCCATGCTCGCTCCGTATGCCGGACTGCCTGCGCACTTCGTGCTCTCCTATATCATCCGGATCGCGCTCGGAGCTTCGGCGCTTCCGTTCGCCGCGGTCGTCGTACCGTCATTCCCGTTCGTGATAGTGATCGCGTCATACGCGGCACTCGGCCTCCTCGTCTGGCGCATGAAAAAGAGAACACCCTGAGGAATATTCCTCAGGGTGTTCTCGTCCGTTCGGCTATGCGCGGGGCATCGCGCTCGCGAGTCTGGCATCGATCGCGGTCCAGTTCACGTTCTCGAGGAACGCATCGACATAGTCTTTCTTCTCAGCCGGGACGTAGTCGACCATGTAGGCATGTTCCCACAAATCGACGGCGAGGATGATCGGAAGTCCGGCGAGCTGTCCGATCTCGTGATCGCTGACGAACGCGGTATGGAGCGTCGACGCCTTCACGTCTGCGTACACGACGACCCATCCGATTCCGCGCGTGCCCGCGACCTGCCTGACGTGCGCGATGAATCCCTCCCAGCTTCCGTACTTCTCGGTCGCTATCTTGCGGAGGCTTCCTTCCGCATCAGCGACGCGCGCGCCTCCTTCGAACTGCTCGAAATAATATTCGTGCATGCGCATGCCATCGAACTCGAAGCCGAGACGCCGGCGGAGCTCATTGATCACGAATGCGTTTCCGTCCGCATCCTCTTCGCGAAGCTCCCGTATCTTCTCAAGTATGAGATTCACATGCTTCACGTACCCTCCGTAGAGCGCGAGGTGCACGTCTATCTGCTTCTTAGAGAGTCCTTTGAGTTCTGGCAAATCGAATGTCCGGGGTGTGTACGTCATGAGAAAATAGTATCATTCCCGCCCTTCTTCCGCTCTGAAGCCTCGCCGCGTCCGGTGCTATCCTTCTTATATATGACCAGAGCCCGTACGAGCGCATGGCTGATCGTGCTCGCATGCCTCGTGGCTGCCGACGGGGCGATAGCGTATGCATTGCTCGTCCCTCCTGCGCCCGTGCTCACGGTCTCATTCCTCGATGTCGGGCAAGGAGACTCGATCCTCATAAAGAGTCCGGACGGCGTCGAGATGCTTATCGATGGCGGCAAGGATAGGTCAGTCCTGCGGCAGCTGCCGAGCGTCATCGGTCCGCTCGACCGGAGCATCGATCTGGTCGTCGAGACGCATCCCGATGCGGATCACATCGGCGGCCTGCCGGAAGTGCTGAAGAAGTATGCGGTCGCGTACTTCCTCTCCCCGGGAAAGGCGAGCGATTCGAGCGTCTACGCTCAGCTGCTCGCGATGGAGGCGTCAGAGCCCGGAATGCAGGGAATCCTCGCGCGAGAGGGCATGCGCATCCATCTCGGAAAGGACGTCTATGCGGACGTGTTCCATCCGGAAGATAACGTCGGCAAGCTCCGGGATACTAATGACGCATCCATCGTCATGCGTCTCGTGTACGGCGATACTGAATTCATGCTAACGGGAGACGCTCCTTCCTGGGTCGAGGACCGTCTCGTCTCCGAATACGGGGATCGGCTCCGAAGCGACGTGCTCAAGGCAGGGCATCATGGTTCGAAGCATTCGACCGATGATGCATGGCTCGCTGCGGTGCAGCCAGATACCGTAGTCATCTCTGCAGGCAAAGGGAACTCGTACGGTCATCCGCACCCGGAGACGCTCGATCGCATACGGACGGAAGGCGCGGCCGTCGTCTCTACGATAGATGCAGGCACGATTACGCTCATATCCGACGGGAAGACGGTGGTACGGAAATAGAAAAAGCCGGGATTCGTAGGAATCCCGGCTTTCTCTTCTCTAGATGACGCCTGCTTTCGAGAGAGTGGCGAAGGCGCCGTTCTTCTTTATGTGACGCATTCCCTTGGTGCTTATGTCCACGAGGACGGTCGTACCGAGCTCCGGAACGAAGATGTTCCGCTTTTGGAGGTTCGCCTTGCGGCGGACCTTGCCGGTCGGGTTGAATTGGGTAGCACGGGTACGGTTAGAGTACCGCCCGCCTATCTGGGTCGTCTTTCCGGTTACTGCGCAGCTTCGTGCCATAGTTCTCGCATGCTAGCATACGTAAGCGTTTTAAGGCAACT
>CAYWEI010000011.1:5978-9843 GCA_964457265.1 uncultured Candidatus Saccharibacteria bacterium | reverse complement strand
CATGGAAACCAGTATCTTCACTATCACAGCCCTCATCCTCTCAGTCATCCTGCATGAGGTAGCGCACGGCTACGCAGCCAATGCCCTGGGCGATCCGACGGCCAAGATGCAGGGCCGCCTGAGCCTCAATCCGATACGGCATATCGATCCGATCGGCTCTATCGCGGTCCCTGCGCTCCTCGTGCTCAGCGGAAGCGGGTTCCTGTTCGGATGGGCGAAGCCGGTTCCTTATAATCCCTACAATCTCAAGAATCAGAGGTGGGGAGAGGCGATCGTCGGGGCCGCGGGAGTGCTCACTAACCTTTTCCTGGCAGTGCTCTTCGCGCTCATCACGCGGCTCGCGTGGGGAGCGGGCATGACCGATTTCGCCCTGCTTTCAGCGCTCGTGGTATCGGTGAATCTTTCATTGGGCCTTTTCAATCTGGTACCGATCCCGCCTCTCGACGGCTTCACCGTCCTTCGCGGCCTGCTTCCATACAAGCTCTCTCTAGGATTCCGGGAAATCGAAGAGAAGATACAGCAGGGCGGCATCCTTTCGCTCATCCTCATACTGTTCCTCTTCTCCCAATTCCTTTCGGCACCGTTCGGCGCGTTCGTAGGCTACGTATTCCGGATCCTCGTCGGTTAATGCCATGGCTCAGGATCCGGAACTCTCTCCTCAGGCTTTCCAGGCTATAGTCGATCTCGGAAAGATGTCGCTCGCTCTGGGACGCGTAGACCGGGCCACCTGCCATCCGGACGGCAGCACGTCTGAATCAGACACTGACCACACCGTCATGCTCGGGCTCGTGGCATGCGCATTCGCTGAACGGTTCGCGCCTGATCTCGATCGCGGCAAGATCGCGCAGTTCGCGTTCGTCCACGATCTGGTCGAGGTATATGCCGGCGACACGCCGACGGCGCATATCATGACCGAGACCGATGTCTCCGATAAGAAAGCGCGCGAGGATGCCGCGCTCGCTCGCATCCGTTCCGAGATGGATCCCGAGCTCCCGTGGGTAGGCGCGACGCTCGAGGAATACGAGCGGCTCGATACGCCCGAAGCCCGTTTCGTGAAAGTAGTCGACAAGGCTCTGCCTAAGATCACGAACATCCTCAATTCAGGCGCGACGTTCAAGCGGCAGGGACACGATGAGGAGAGCGGGGGAGCCTTCCTCGCGCATCAGCATGCGAAGGTGCGGGAAAGCTACGGAAGCGATCAGGAGGCAGCGATCCGGCTCCTGGAGCAGGCAGGGAAAGAGATGCTCCGCACGATATTCGGGTAACGGCCATGAAGGATTTCGAAGAGAAGACACGAGCCTTCCTGTTCGAGCGCGGCTGGCACGAGCTGCGTCCTTCGGATCTTGCGAAGTCCATCATAATCGAGGGAGCGGAGCTGCTCGAACTGTTCCAGTGGGATAACAAGGAAGCGCAAGAGATCAAGGCTGACGAAGAGAAGATGGCCCTGATCCGGAAAGAGCTCGCGGACGTGATGATCTACTGCTTCGATATGGCGTCGGTGCTCGATATAGATGTCGCGCCTATGCTCGAAGAGAAGCTGGCGAAGGTCAGGGAGAAATACCCGGCAGACGTTTTCAATAAAGAGGCGAGAGCAGGGGAGCCAGGCACCGAAGCCGCATACTGGCAGGTGAAGCGGGAATATCGCGCGAACGGGGGATAGCGCTCGCGCTCGAACAATTGTTCGAGTATGCTTATCTCATGGAAGACAGGATAAGCGACCGGAAAGGGAAGGTGATCGGCTTCTATCGTGCGCATAAGCGGATGCCGAACATCACCGAGCTCATGGAGCTCTGCGGGCTCTCCTCGAGGAGCTCTGCTTTCAACGTCGCGAAGCGATTGGTCGAAGAGGGGGTCGCGGAGAAGGATAGGGCAGGGAAGCTCATCCCGACGGCATCCCTGTTCTCGCTCGGGCACGTCGGGCATATACGCGCCGGGTTCGCGGCGCCCGCGGAAGAGGAGCTCGCGGACACCATCGGCATCGGCGACTATCTGATAGGGAATCCGAACGCGAGCTACCTTCTCACGGTAGAAGGGGACTCGATGCAGGATGCGGGCATACGCGGAGGCGACATGGTCATCTTCGAGCGCACTCAGGATTACAGGCCGGGAGATATCGTCGTCGCGCTCACCGAGGACGGATATACGCTCAAGTATCTCCGGCGGAAAGGGAAGTCGTTCTATCTTGAGGCGGCGAACGACCGGTACCCGGACATCCATCCCCGGGAAGGGCAGATCATAGGCAAGGTCACGTCCTCCTTCCGCAGGTATGGATAGGCACGTTCGAGAATCCCCATCTGCTTCGCTATGAGCCGCGAAGCATCATTCCCGCACGCGATCGTGCATTTCGACGGCGACGCCTTCTTCGCGTCCGTACTGCAGATGATGGACCACACCCTGCGAGGGAAGCCGGTCATAACCGGCGGCGAGCGAGGAGCGGCCACCTCGCTATCCTATGAGGCGAAAGCGCTCGGCCTGCATCGAGGCATGCCGATGCAGGAGATACGGCGCATCGCGCCCCAGGCTATCGTCGTGCCTTCCGATTACACCGCATATTCCATCTTCGCCCGACGCATGTACGCGATAGTCCGCGAGTTCACGCCTATAGTCGAGGAATACAGCATCGACGAATGCTTCGCTGACATAACCGGTCTCGAGGATTCTCTCGGCATGCGGTACGAGGATATCGCGCAGACGATAAAGACGGAGCTTGAGCAGTCCCTAGGAGTCACCTTCGGAGTGGGTCTGGCTCCGTCTAAGACGCTCGCCAAGGTCGCATCGAAGTATCGGAAGCCCTCCGGTCTCACGCTCATACCTACGGAACGCATAGAAGAGATATTGGGAGAGACTCCTATATATGACGTGTGGGGGCTTGGCGGGGTCGGCGGCTCACGACTGAATATGCTCGGCGTACCGACGGCCCTCTCCTATATACAGAAGAGTGATGGATGGCTCCGCGATAACGGCTTCGTGAAGCCGCAGCGCGATACCTGGCTCGAGCTGAAGGGCTACTACGTCAATCCGGTGCAGGTAGGGAAGCATGGCGAGATCGGTTCGGTCATGAAGACCCGCACCTTCTCGCCGCCGTCGGAAGACCGGTCGTTCATCCTT
This sequence comes from uncultured Candidatus Saccharibacteria bacterium, assembly GCA_964457265.1. Taxonomy (GTDB): domain Bacteria; phylum Patescibacteriota; class Minisyncoccia; order Phycocordibacterales; family Phycocordibacteraceae; genus C7867-001. The sequence continues at coordinate 6,735 of CAYWEI010000011.1, read as the reverse complement.
TCCCAGCTCTCAAAGAACGTTGAAGCTGCCTGCGCGAAGCTCAGGCGCGCAGGCATGAAAGCTCGCGCGCTATCCTTCTATCTGAAGACGCAGGAGTTCACGTACCACGCAGTCCAGCTTGATCTGCCGACCGCGCTCAGCGCCGCGTCCGGGATGCTCGAGGAGATCGAGAAACGCTTCGACGAGGTGTATGCGACCGGTATCCCGTATCGTGCGAGCGGCGTCACGCTCCGCGGCCTCGTGACTGATGACGCCCTCACTCCCGACCTCTTCGGCGAATTCGCGAAGCGGGCTTCCCGGGAAGACGCATTCGAAGCAGTGGACAGCATCAATAAGAGATACGGGAGCGGCACCATGTTCCTCGGTGCGAGCCTAGAGGCTCGCGCGGTCCCTATGCTAGCGAGAGAGAAGAAGCGGAAGGAAGGATTCGTCCGCGCCGGCAAGGAGAACAAGAAATCTCTCGATATCCCGCACCTCGGCACTGCGCGCTGACCGGAAGCTACTTCTTCTTGGTTCGGAACGTGTGCCAGCCGAGAATGATCATGCTCAGGATCGCGAAGAGCATCCCCATGTACTTCGCTGTCGCGAGTTTCGAGTAATCGATCAGGATTAGGATATTCCCGTTGAAGTCAGGGGTAAGGATGATGAGAAGGATAGAGAGCGGCAGCCACCATCTCGCGAACCGGAGCCATGCGTGCCAGGCCGTTTCCGGTACGAAGAGCAGGAATACGCTCGGAATGATGAAGGCTATCGCGAA
>CAYWEI010000011.1:2153-5878 GCA_964457265.1 uncultured Candidatus Saccharibacteria bacterium | reverse complement strand
GGAATGGCCTGAACGATCGGAGAGCTGGCGATAGCCTGAGGTGCGGGTGTCTCTGAGGAATCGACCTCGGCGCTCTTCTTCCGGCTGCTGCCGTGCCCCTTCTCAGAAGAAGCGAGGGGAGTCGGTATAGGTTCAGGTAATGAAGGCCCGGTATATACGACGGTCTGATCAAGTATCGGAGCTAGGGTCGCCTCCGCGTGACCATCCCCGTCCTCGTCGATTTCAAGATCGGAAATGTCGCCGATGCCGCGGGCAGTGAGCGTGACGACCGTCTTATCCGTAGTCGGGATATCCGCGAAGCTTACGGATGCCGTAACCGTATTCCCTCGCTGCTCCTGTATGTCGAGGGAGAATGATCCGCTCGCTTGCCCATGGAGCGAGAGCGCATAGGAGGAATCTTCCGGCACGATGACGTATTTGGTCTCACCGAATTGGCCGTAGGAAGATTGGGGAATCTCTTCGCTCGCGCGGCCGGTCTCGTTCAATCCAGTCACGTTACCGTCCTCGTCCTCGAGCTCTATCGTAAGAGGGGAATGAAGTATGAAGATCAGCTTCTTTGATTCAGTCACGGGCGCGGGTTGTGTAGTGCCGATGAAGTTGGGTAGAGTCGAAGAAATCGTGTTGTCTAGGATTTCTTCAAGCAACAATCCTATTGATTCGTTCTCGAACAAGTTTCCGTGACCATATTTTTTCTCGAGCACTCGTTCCGTTTCCCGCAGATTTATCCAATACTTCTTGACCCGATCGCTTTCCGGAATCAGGAGCGCGCTCGGAACAGGCACTATCCCGTCGCCATCCTCGATGAAGATCGGACGGTGCTGCTTCTTGAAACCGAGGATGCTGAGCGCTCGCGGGCCGTCATAGAGCTCCATGCCGGCGACCGTGTCCTTGCCCCATCCGGCGATCTCATAGACTGCGACCCCGGCGGGCGGTGTCCACGGATCGATCGAGGCATGGAGGCTGCTCGCTTTTCCGAGAAGGGAGGGCGAGAGTATCTCTTCCTCATCCGTGAATTGCTCGGCCGGATGCCCTCTGCCGTCTCCTCCCTGCAGGAAATCACGCAGGTCGTTCTCATTGCCGATGCTGTCTCCGTAGAGCGCCTGACCTGCTCCGTACATCCGCGTACCGAGGAAACGTATGAGCGGATGGGCAGAATCGCCGCTGGTGCTCTCGATATACTTAGCCGAGGGCAGGAGCTGGTACGCGCCCGGCATGCTGATAGCGAGCGCGCGGGCCTGTCCGTGATTGACGAGGAATCCGCAGAAGAGCGAACCGAAAAAGCCGTGCGCGCAGGAATCGAAGAGTAGTCCTTGTCCCGTTCCGTAGAGGAGCGTGCCCATCGCTTGCGGGGTACCCGACTGCGGTACGCCTACCAGTACCACCTTATCCACGAGAGCCGCTTTTCCAGAGGCTTCGAGCCTGCGCATGAGCGCTTTGGCGATCAAGCCTCCATTCGAGTAACCGATGATGGTCACCTTGCCGCTCGGAGAAGTCGTCGCGAGTTCTTTCAATACGCGCTCCATATATGGAGCACTCGTCTCATCCTGATAATAGATCCGCCCGTCGACTTCATGGCCCGTGCGGGCCAGGTCGTCTGCCGAGAATCGCCAATCGTATGCGATGGCTTTCCATTCGCCGATGCGATGCTCGTCGCGCATGATATTCAGATCGTGGAAGAAGGACTGAGTGAATCTGAGCGGACCGACCGCGCTGATGATCTCATCCTCTTTCGCATACACGTCCGCGTTCAAGCTCGTCCCGTCATCCGCGAGAGCCAGCTCATCCAGCGTCGAACCGAATAATCCCGGCTCCCAGAGCGTCCGTTCATCGCAACCGAACGTGTCCGGGGCGCATCGGTTATCTGTGGCATACAGGCGCGACGATTCGATCCCGGGAATGAAGAGCACGCTTGAAACGGAAGAGGGCGTACTCGTCGCTTCTTCGGGAGGCGGCGCGTCTCCTAGTGTCCCGTCCCCGTTCGTATGGTTGTGCCAGGTGCCGTCCGCATCCTTATAGAACGAAGGTCCTGCGGCAAGCGTAGGCCATTCGGTATCGGCTAGATAATAGGAAGCTGCACGGAATCCGTTGAAGCCCCCGTTGAGGTTCAAGGGGCCCTGAAAATCCTTCCAAGAGAATCCTGGCGCGAGACCGGTAGTGTTCTTCACGATGTAATAGAAGGGCGGCAAGTAATATTGCTGCCAGTCGGGCCCGGTAGTGCGGAGCAGCAGTTCCTCGATATTGAACGCGGCGAACGACGCTACCCCGTCCTCGCATACCGATCGCTGCACGACGCCCGGCGCCCCGGGCCAGCTGCTTACGTGGCCTAAGTACATGGTCGCGTCGGTTCCGGTGCACGGCACTGACACTCCTGGGATATTCCCGGTCGGAGTTATATGGAGCGAAAGGGCATTGAGCGTATCGGCAGTATTCAGGAGCCGGGACGGGGCATCGGTCGTAGTACTCAGATTTTCTTCGATGATAGGCGTATCCGGAAGAGAAGAGGCGGCTATCTCTTCCTGGGCAGGCGGCGCGGGTTCCAAGGGGATGACGTGCTCGATATCCGGAATCACCTCGGGCGGAGTAGGGATGAGCTCTTGGGCGAGAGCCTGGAACGGGAGGGTAAGGAGAGAGAACGTTATAAATGCTGCCGTTAGCTGCTTTTCTGGGTTGATTATGAAGCTCATGCCGGCCAGAGTAGTCTCTGGCAGTTAAGAGGGAGATAAATTTAAGGAAGGATAATCATGAGGAGTGTGCATAGGGCGAGGACCCCTCGGGCCCTCAGACTTGCGCGAAACTACGCCATCTTATATAGTCTGGCTAACTCCCAAGCGGGGTTTTTCATTTCCAAATGGCAACAATCAACCAGCTCACCAAGAAGGCGCGCAAGACTACCTCTCGCAAGACGAAGGTCGTGGCGCTCGGCCGTGGCTTCAACTCGCTGAAGAACCGCCCTACCTTCTATCCGGCTCCGTTCAAGCGCGGCGTGTGCGTCAAGGTGACCACGAAGACTCCCCGCAAGCCTAACTCCGCTATCCGTAAGATCGCCCGCGTACGCCTTACTAACGGCATGGAGGTCACCGCCTACATCCCGGGAGAGGGTCACAACCTCCAGGAGCACTCGGTGGTCATGCTCCGCGGAGGTCGCGTGAAGGACATCGGCGTGCAGTACACCATCGTCCGCGGCCGTCTCGACACCGCAGGCCTCGACAAGCGCCGCAAGGGCCGCTCGAAGTACGGTGCTAAGAAGCCGAAGGCTTAGCGTTTATATAGAATCATGCGACATCCCCTCAAGAAAAAGTATCCTCGCCGCCCTGACCTCGTGTATAACTCCGAGGCTATCTCCCGATTCATCAACACCGTCATGTGGGACGGCAAGAAGGACACGGCTCGCAAGCTCGTCTACGGCGCGCTCGACATCATCAAGGCTTCTGAAGGGAACCCTGATCCGCTCGAGACCTTCGAGACCGCTATCCGCAATGTCGCTCCGCTCATGGAAGTCCGCTCCCGCCGCGTCGGAGGCGCCAACTACCAGGTGCCTCGGGAGGTGCCGCAGCAGCGCCGCATCGCGCTCGCGTACCGCTGGCTCATCAATGCAGCGCGTTCAGGCAAAGGGAAGCCTATGGCCGAGAAGCTCGCCAACGAGATCCTCCTCGCCGTTAAGAACGAAGGTTCCGCTATCAAGAAGAAGGACGACATGCACCGCATGGCAGACGCCAACAAGGCAT
>CAYWEI010000011.1:0-2143 GCA_964457265.1 uncultured Candidatus Saccharibacteria bacterium | reverse complement strand
TTCGCTCACTTCGCTTGGTAAAGACCAGTCAATCAAAGGAAAAGACGCTCTCCGGAGCGTCTTTTTTTATAGGTGAGCTAGGGCACCTTTATTTCATAGCGGCAGTATGCGCCGCGGCTGCAGTCTGAGATTCTTGAAATCCACAGGAAGTCCGCAGATCGTGAAGTCTGCATAGTAGAAAGGAGCTCCATACAGGTCTATATGATCCTCAGCGCGCCAGATATGCCCGGTAAGAGGATCGAAGACCAGGGTGCATCTCGTCCCTGCGTCCTTATATCTCCCTCGCACGAATACGGGGACTCCTATCAGGCGAAAGCAGTCAAAGCTGCTCTGATAAATCGATTGGTGTTTCTCACCCATCTTCCAGAACCCTCGCTTCGAAAGCTCAGCCTCGTCTATGCTATTCCGCGTAAGCCTACGCATGATTTCCCCCAAAGAACCCGTATGGAATAGACCGTATCATTCCATGCGATGCTTGTCTCCATCCGGGATGACATGAACGGCGGCACTTCCCTGAGGGAGGTGCCGCCGGGCTTCTCGCGCGTTAATGGAAGGGCGGGTCGTCGCTTGCGGGTCCGGAGAACTCAGCTTCATGGAAGCCCAGGTCAGAGAGGCTGATGAAGCCTGCTGCGACCCAGAATCCTCGCTTCTCATCGACGACGAAGGTCATGCGCACCGTACCGATCTCGAAATGACAGAAACATGGCAGGCGTTCGTCCGGTATCGATTCGATTCTTCCGGGCTGACTGCCGGAAACGTGCTCCGGCCACTCGTCGAAGCCGAATTCAGTGAGTTCGGTCCTATATATGCTCGCACTCATGACAGTCTCCTCAAAGAGCCTCCCGAGGAGGGTACGCTTTATTCCCGGTAACAGCAATGACGCGCGGCTCGTTTGCTTTTTGTCCTTATTTTACGTATCTTATAGCTAACGCTTCGGCGATTTTTCTTTTCCTAGCGCCCTTATTTACCCTACTTATCCTTATGAACCGCGATTATCCTCTCGAGAAAGTGCGCAACTTCGGTATCATCGCCCACGTCGATGCCGGCAAGACCACCACGTCAGAACGCGTGCTCTTCTATACGGGTTCCCAGCACAAGATCGGCGAGGTTCACGAAGGCGAGACCACGACCGACTGGATGGAGCAGGAGCGCGAGCGCGGCATCACGATCACCGCTGCCGCTATCACCTGCTTCTGGACCAAGTCCAGCGAGAAGGACAAGAAGGATATCGCGAAGAAGTACCGCTTCAACGTGATCGACACCCCGGGACACATCGACTTCACCGCGGAAGTGAAGCGCTCCATGCGCGTGCTCGACGGCGCAGTCGTCGTGTTCGACGGAGTTGCCGGTGTCGAGCCGCAGTCAGAGACCAACTGGCGCTATGCCGACGAGGCTGGCGTGCCGCGCGTCTGTTTCATCAACAAGCTCGACCGTACCGGTGCGAACTTCGAGACCTCGTATGCTTCTATCCTCGAGCGCCTCTCGAAGAAGGCTGTTCGCGCACAGCTCCCGATGGGTGCTGAAGGCGACTTCGAAGGCGTCGTCGACCTCCTCTCTATGAAGGCCTACACTTTCTCGGGCTCAATGGGCGAGATCGTCGAAGAAGGCGAGGTCCCCGCGCAGTATGTCGAAGAAGCGAAAAAGTATCGTGCTGAGTTCATCGAGCGTATCGTCGAGCACGATGACGCACAGATGAATGCATACTTCGAGGGTAACGAGCCATCGCTCGAAGAACTTAAGAAGACTCTACGTAAGGCGGTTATCGCAAATGAGATCTTCCCGGTCTACACCGGTTCCGCGCTCAAGAACAAGGGCGTGCAGCTCGTGCTCGACGCGGTCGTCGATTACCTCCCGTCTCCTCTCGATCTTCCTCCAGTAAAGGGAACGAATCCAAAGACCGGCGAGGAAGTCGAGCGCGCCGCTTCCGATAGCGAGCCATTCACTGCACTCGCGTTCAAGCTTCAGACTGACCCGTTCGTGGGAGCGCTTACCTTCTTCCGCGTCTACGCAGGAACGGTATCCGCAGGTTCGTACATCTATAACGCGAACACCGGTACCAAGGAGCGTGTCGGTCGCATCGTCAGGCTTCAGGCTGACAAGCGCGAAGAAGTGGAGAAGGTATTCACGGGAGAGATCGCATCCT
>CAYWEI010000010.1:13274-29356 GCA_964457265.1 uncultured Candidatus Saccharibacteria bacterium | reverse complement strand
GAGGAAATAGTAAAGGCCCGATACATTCATATCAGGCCTAACTATTTCTTGCTCCGCGGGCAGGGATCGAACCTGCGACCAATCGATTAACAGTCGACCGCTCTACCGCTGAGCTACCGCGGAATAGTGTCTACACTCCGCGGTGCTCAGGTCTGAGCTACTACCTGAGTGGCCGAGTGTCGCACGAATGTCTGCATTCGTATGACCGAGGCCGCGAAAGGTAGGAAGCCGCTTGTTCTGACAAGCCGGCTTACCGCGGAATGTTCCGTCTTAGCGATAGCTATGACGGGACCTCGCCATTCTAGCGTAAATACGGGTAAGGGCAACGGGGTCGAGGGACTAGCATGCTGTACAACGGTTTAACGGGTGCTATGGTGGTCCCACCGGAACAGCATCTGAGCATCAAAGGGGAGGGCAATGAGCTCCGAACGTTCTTTCGAAGACCAAGTACAAGCTTTGTATCAAGACCTGGCGTCCTTCGCGTTGTCGCTTGCGAAAGACCGGTCCGCGGCCGAAGATCTCGTCCAAGACACTGTCGTGCGCGCCCTGGCCAAGAGGCATCAGTTCATGATGGGGACGAGCCTGAAAGCATGGCTGTTCGTCATACTGCGCAATCGTTACTACAGCGAACTGCGTCGGAACGGCCGGCAGGAGACCCGTGATCCCGAGTATTTCACCTCGCAGTCAGATCAGGGATCCGGAGCGAGCGGAGGGGACGCGCGGCTCATGCTCGAGCAAGTACGAGTCATCGTCTCTTCGATGAGCAGAATCCGGCGAGGCGCGTTCGATCTGATCCTCGTTCAGGGCGCAAGCTATGAAGAGGCGGGAAAGATCCTGGATATCCCTGAAGGGACGGTAAAATCCGCGGTGCATCGGGCCCGGCTGGAGCTCTCGCATAAGCTCCGCGAGCCGCTCGCAAAGCGTACCCGCCCCCTCAGGGATCCATAAGGCCGGGAGCCGTGAATCAGCGGTTCCTTCAGAACTCAAGCCTGTGAACTCCGGTTCACAGGCTTCTTGTTATACTTTCCCTATTACGAGTCAGCTCTGCAATCCATGCTCATACTGTATATAAAGATCGGATGCGGGTTCTGCGCGAAGGTGCTCAAGGCGGGGCAGGAGCTGGGAATCGCGTTCGATCTGCGTAATGTCGCCAATCCTGCCGTCGCGGATGAACTGATCGCGAGAGGCGGCAAGCGTCAGATGCCGTATCTCGCGGATGAGGAAGCGGGCATCGAGATGTATGAGTCCGACGATATAGTCGCCTACCTTCATAAGAAATTCGGGCACCAGGAGTAAGATGGGGGTATTGCCAGCTAACGTTTCTTTCTGATGGCTATGGAAATACATTTCAAAGGTACCAATTATGATCTGCCGCCGAACGTAAGCGAATTCGCACGAGGGAAGATCGGCGGATTGAAGAAGCATATAAAAAGAGGCGATGAAGAAGCGCGGGTGTACGTAGAGCTTGGCAAGGAGACTGAAGCGCATCAGTCGGGACGTATCTGGCGAGCTGAGATCAATTTCGATATCAAGGGGGAGAGGTATCGGGCAGTCGCCCTTGAGGAATCTATAGAGGTAGCGATAGATCGCGCGGTGAACGAGCTCGGAAGCGAGCTCAGTCGTGCGCGAGAGCGCAAGCAGGCGCTTGCGCGGAAGGGGGGCGCGACGATCAAGTCGATGCTCCGGGGATTCAGCGTCTAAAGAGGGACAAAGCCATGGGAAAGGAGGTCGGCATAGCCGGTCTCCTTTTTCCCTTCGGGCACGATCCGGTCAGGCATGAATGCTCCGTTCTCGAAGTTCGCGGTCCGTATCTTTACGCGGATGCGCTTTCCCTTATGCTCTCCGAAGAAGAACGTTCCGGGGGATTCTGCAAAGGCACGATACTTGTTCCAATTGGCCTGCGCGTCGCCCGCGAGCGTGAGCTCGCCCTCGCTTTTCAGGATGCGGCCGCAGAAGGTGGCTGCGGAGGCGTCCTGCGGGACGGGCGTGATCGCTCCTTGCTCGAAGGAGGGAAGCAGGCTGGCGAGAAGATCGGCACCAAGAGCAATGAGCCTTCTTCGAAGCTCGCGGGTAGTCTCCTCGGGCTCGATCGCAACTTCGCTGGTTGCCAGAATATCTCCGCTGTCGAGCGCGAATGCCATCTGCTGAACGGTTACTCCTGTCACCGCGTCATCGTTGAGGAGGGCTGCTTCAACGGGTGACGCCCCGCGATACTTCGGCAGCAGCGAGTAATGGATATTCAGGATACCTAGAGGGAGCGCATCGATGAGTGCTTGGGGAAGGATCTTCCCGTACGCGACGACGATAGCGTATTCCGCGCCGTATCCTTCAAGCGTCTCTATGAACGCAGCATCCAATTTCTCCGGCGCAAGGACCGTAAGGCCGTGATTCTCGGCCCATGTCCGGGTCTCGGAAGGTGCGCTCGCGAGGCCGCGCCCGCGCGGGGCGTCCGGCGAGGTTATCACCGCGGAGGGGACGAAGCCGCGCTCCATCAGTAGCGCGAGGGTGTCGCTCGCTACGTACGGCGTACCGAAATAAAGGAACGGCTTATGCATCGGCAGGTTCGTCATGCCGCTCCACTTTCACGAGGCGGGTGGCGTGATCGATGAAGAGGATGCCATCGAGGTGATCGATCTCGTGCTGGAAGACTTGGGCCAGGATGCCTCCGCCTCCGCGCTCGAAGACGGAGCCGTCGAATGCGCGTGCTCTGACGGTCGCCCGTTCATGCCGTCGCGTCTTTCCGTAGATAGTGCGGACAGAAAGGCATCCTTCATCCATCTCGATGCGCCGCTGCGAGGAACGGATGAATACCGGATTTATGAATACGCCGACCTCGGCCGAACGTTCCGGCTCGCCCTCTCCGGGAGGGGGAATAAGCCGGTCGAATCGAGCGATGAAGATCCGACGTGAGATGCCTATCTGCGGAGCAGCCAGGGCGACGCCGTCGGGCTCTCTATCCAGCGAGACGATCATGTCATCGAGTATCTTCTGCAGCTCCGGAGTGCCGAAGAGGTCTTCGGCTACGGGTTCCGCTATCTTGCGGAGTACGGCTTCGCCGTCTTGGACTATCGTGCTCATAGGAAAGGTATACAGGAACTATACCAAAACAAAAAGCCGGGCCTGCAGGGACTCGGCTTATCTGGCGGCCAGCAAGGATCTAGAGTACTCAGGCATCAGGGGATGCCGCCAGTCACGCCTGAGGGCGGGACCGGCGGCAGAGCGGGGACCTGATGCCCTGAACAAAGGTCCTGCTCGATACGGCGTACCACGCGGGCACGCGTATCCCGTGCTGAGACCTCCCCGTCTCAGCAGTTCCATATTGCCCCGATGCCTGGCGAAGTCAATATGCGAAAGATAAAAAAACCGACCCTCGGATGGAGGATCGGCGGAAACGGCGAGTACCGCCGGTGAGCACGGGAGGGCAGAGCGGGGGCGAGGTATCCCCGCCCGCGGTGGTCCGTGTCACCGGCGGCTGCTCATCGCTGAACGAGAGCGCTGGATCCCTCCGTCGATCCGGGGAGATGTGAAGGGTTCCAGGTGCGAACGTCAGGCATGGATCGGGTCTCCGTGAGGAGGTCGCTGTCACCATGGTCGGACGTCCTGCGCGGCCGGGGTTTGCGTGTCTGGCCGCTGTATAGTTATACGCTCATTATGCGGTAAGTCAATTCAGAACGGCTGGTCAGATCTCTCATGCTTCTTGGGATCGATCTCCCACCAGAACTTCTTGCTGAAGTTCTTCGCGCGGCTGCAGACGGTCTTGAGGTAGTAGAGGTCGTCGGTAGGGATGCCTTCCAGCTCCTTGCCGATGCGGCCCATGGTGAGCTTGGGGAGGCCGTCCTGCGAGCGGGCGTGATTGAGGTGCCGCTGGAAGAAGCGCATGAGCTCGCCGCGCTCGGTCTTCCTCGACTTGGGCTCCTCGGGCGCTGCTTGAGGAATGAGGTCGCCGATCCGCTTCATAAGATCATAGTACCAAACGTACTAGCTAGCAGTGAGCGACGATACGTCACTAAAAAGGGCTCTCGGACCGCGACGGCGGGAGAGCGAGCTGCTTTTTCAGCAGACAATGCAGCAGGGCACCCGGCGGGGTGAAAAGACAGCGTACCTTTTTCGGGACGTGTCGAGCGCTATTGCTAGCGAACTACACCTGTTCTATGCGAGCGCCGATAGACTGAAGACGCGTAGCCAGATCCTCATACCCGCGATTCACGATGTAGACATTGCGCAGCACGGACTTGCCGCGAGCCGCGAGCATGGCGATGAGGAGTATGGTGGCAGGACGCAGGGCAGGGGGCGCGACCATGTTGGCGCCGCGCAGCTTCTTCGGGCCCGTGATCTGGATGCGATGCGGATCGAGGAGCAGGGTGGATGCGCCGAGACGGTCGAGCTCGGTGTAGTAGATAGCACGCTTCTCGAAGACCCAGTCATTGATAAGGGTCGCACCCTTCGCCTGTGTGGCGATAACAGCGAAGAAGGGAAGGTTATCGATATTGAGGCCGGGGTACGGCCGGGGATGGATGCGCTCGGGGAAGGCGACGAGCTCTGAGGGATGCAGCTGGACGTCCGCGAGCTTGGTGATGCCGTTCTCGGATATGCCGGCGTCGGTAATGCTGAACATGAGCCCCATCTTCTCGAGGATGGAAAGCTCTATCTCAAGGAAGTCGATAGGTACGCGCCGCACCAGGAGCTCCGACTTCGTGACCGCCGCCGTCGCTATGAAGAACATCGCATCGGTGGGATCCTCGCCTACCGTGTATTCCACGTCCTGCCGGATCTCCTTCACGCCGGTGATGGTAAGCGTGGTAGAGCCGAGTCCTTCGATCGTAACTCCGAGCGCGCGGAGATATCCGCAGACTTCCTGCACCTGGTAATTCGCGGATGCGTATTTGATGACGCTCGTCCCCTCGATGCGTGCGGCGGCGAAGAGGGCGTTCTCGGTCGCGGTATCGCTCGATTCCTGAAGGATGACCGTCGCCGGAGAAAGCCCTTCGTGCGCTATCACGAAGCGGTCGCTGAGCGCTTCGATAGAGACCCCGAATCGCTCGAGAGCCCACAGGTGCGGACGCACGCTCCGGGTGCCGAAGTCGCAGCCGCCGGACTGAGGGATATAGAACGAAGGGAAATGATGGAGGAGGGGGCCGATGAACATAAGGATGCTGCGGGTGCGCACGGCAGCCTCGCGGTCGAGGGTGTCGAGGGACAGGATCTCGGGCGGAGTGATGACGACGTCGCGCTCTTTCCATTCGACAGAGACGCCGATGGATTCGAGCACTTCGATGAGGCGATAGACCTCTTCTATCTTCGGCATCCGCTTCAAGGTCGTCGTCCCTTTATTCAGCAGGGAAGCAGCAAGGAGCGCGACGGCGCCATTCTTTGAGCGGCTCGTCACGATAGTTCCGGATAGCGTGTGCCCGCCTTCGACCTTGAAGCTGATTTCGTCCGTTTTCGGCATGTGGGTATTCTATACCCCAGCGGCGCTCGTGGGTACAGAGCCTGTAGCACTTTATGAAGGAATTTTGCACCTCTCGCCTTGCGCGGGGTATGATAGCTTCCACTCACATGTCTTTCTTCTCTCCACGCATCGGCATCGACCTCGGGACGACGAATGTCCTCGTGTTCGTGCCCGGGAAAGGGGTGGTCCTTAACGAGCCATCGGTGGTCGCGGTCTCTACTGAAACGAACAAGGTCCTGGCTATCGGTACCGAAGCCAAGGCCATGGTCGGCCGGACGCCGGACGGCATCCAGGCATATCGCCCGATGAAGGACGGGGTCATCGCGGACTACCGCGTGACGGAAGCGATGCTCCGCTATTTCATACGGAAGGCGCTCGGCCGCAATTTCTTCAAGCCTGTCGTCCTGGTCTCCGTGCCGGCCGGCGTGAGCTCCACCGAGAAGCGTGCTGTCATAGAAGCTGCGGTGAAGGCGGGGGCTGCTGACGCGTACGTGGTGAAGGAACCTATTCTCGCTGCTATCGGTGCGGGCATTCCTATCCAGGAAGCGCTCGGACGCATGGTCGCGGATATCGGCGGCGGGACTATCGACGTGGCGGTGATTTCGCTCGGCGGCATCGTGGCCTCGACGTCGGTCAAGGTGGCAGGCAATAAGCTCGACCGGTCGGTGATCGATTATGTGAAGAAGCAGTACAACCTTTCTATAGGAGATAAGACGGCAGAAGAGATAAAGATACAGATCGGATCCGCGGTCCCAGTCACCGAAGAGCTCACGATGCTGGTGAAGGGACGGGACCTCGTCTCCGGCCTCCCTCGTACTATCGAGCTTCGAACGAACGAAGTGGTCCAGGCGATGAATCGCGAGCTGCGCGAGATGATGAACGCGGTCCGTAAGGTGCTCCAGGATACGCCGCCGGAACTGGCGAGCGATATCATCGACAACGGCATCATCCTTACCGGGGGAACGAGCCAGCTCCGCAATCTTCCTGAGCTCGTATACCGGCGTACCGGCGTCGCGGCAAAGCTCGCTGATGATGCGTACTACTGCGTCGCGCGCGGTACCGGCATCGCGCTGAAGCATCTGGATACGTATAAGAAGAGCATCATCTCGAAGAAGTAGCTTCGATAAAAGACAAAGAGCCCGTACCGACGGGCTCTTTCTTATGCTTGCGGCCGCTATCTGACTCGAGTGAACTCCAGATTCCCGTTGCCTGCGCCATTGAGGTAGACCAGGGAGAGGTCAGTGGCGGTCGCGCCGGTCACGGCGAAGTACAGCGCTTCTTCTGGAAATTGGATGCGCATGATCTTCGCATCCTTGACGACAGGGAGCAGGATCGGCTCTCTGGAAGGATCGCTGACGATCTCCCATTCGCCCATGGTCGTCGCGTCGTCCATCCCTTCGTAGCGGTCAGTCACGGTACCGTCTGCGGTGAACTGGCGCGTGAACTTCGCATCGTCCTTGCTCCGCCAATCGCCGGCAAGCGTTGCCGCGAACGCGTCCTCGCTCATGGCTGCGCCATTCACGCTCTGCTCCGGGGCCGGAGCCATTGCCGCGTCTCCGGCCGGGGCGAGCGCTCGCGGGGTCATGAAGAGCCAGTACCATCCGCAGATTATGACGAGCGCCAGGGCGATCGCGATACCGGTAACGATTTTCGGATTCATATTCATACGGGACCTGCAGGTTAGTGCTATGGAACCAGTCTAGCACCGCGTACAATACTGGCTATGGCGCACCACGCGTACGTATTCAGCGGCAACCAGGCGGACGGCATCGAGGCCGCGCTCTCGTTCTGTGAGCGCGAGCTCGGAATGAGCCGCCAGGCAAATCCGGATATAGCGCGATTCGCATTCGGCCTCTTCTCCGTGGCGGATGCGAGGAGAGTGGGGGACGTAGCGATGCAGGCTCCCGTGATAGGAGATAAGAAGGTGATCATCCTCGCTGTCGCCAGGCTTTTCCATGAAGCTCAGAACGCGCTCCTCAAGCTCTTCGAGGAGCCTCCTGCCGGCACCACCCTCATGCTCATCGTTCCTTCCGAAGGCATCCTCCTTCCGACGCTGCGCTCGCGCCTCGTCCCGCTTCCGCGCGTAAGGACGGACCTTGACCAAAGGGGCGCATCAGAAGAGGTGCGGGAATTCCTTGCTGCGGATGCGGCAGGCCGCGAGAAGGCGATAGCGAAGCTCCTGTTGCGGACGAAATCGGATAAGGATGAAGAGAAGCAGGCGGCACGGCTAGCGGCGATAGGGCTGCTGGAAGGAATCACACGCGTCGCGTACGTAGCAAGGCTCAAGGATGATTCCGAAGAGCTCGCGCTGCTCCTACGAGACCTGGAACGCTTCGCGCCCATGCTGCATGATCGCTCGGGTCCGCTGAAGATGATCTTCGAGCACTTGCTCATCGTCCTTCCGGAAGGCCTGCGCGCATGACGCGAGCCGTGCTATAACCCATTGGACGGATGGGCATGGGCCTGTTCGTAAGAGCATGCAGCTGAGGCTGCTGGGGGTCATCATGGCGGCAAAGGGTGAGATAAGGCTTTTCTTCTGTTTATTCCTGCCTTTGGCGGGAATCGTCTGCGGGGCTCGAATCGTAACCGCGCGCAGTCCCGCCAGCGATGTCGAGCTCATCGCCGATATCCGGAAATCCTGCCAGGACGAATCTGAAAAGATCGCCAGGGAATATCCGTCCGGCGTCGAGGTTCCGCTTTCGGATTCGGCAGGAAACACCGAGCTGATCCGAGATCGCGATGTCTTCGTCGCGAAGAGGACGGAGCTCTGCACGGCGAGCCGCTACGGCCAGGAGCTGAAAGACCGGGCAAAGCTCGAGGCCGGCAAGACTCGGGTCTGAACGTCCCCAGTCAGACATCAACTATCGCGCGAAGCTCAAAGCTTCGCGCGTCTTTTTTTACCTACGTTCGCGAGCCGCGCTATGAAGATTTTTTAGTACGCTCCTGTTACACTCTTTCCTATATGGCATCATTCGATTTCTCTAGACTAGACACCTCCATAAAGGAGACAGAAGAATGGCTCGTCCGCGAGCTGTCGAGCGTACGCACCGGCCGCGCCACGCCTTCGATCCTGGACGGGGTGAAGCCTGAAGCGTACGGAACCCGCACGGCGATAAACCAGATGGCCGCGATAACGATAGAGGATGCCCGTTCGCTCCGCGTCGTGCCGTGGGACAAGTCGCTTACGAAAGTCATCGAGAAGGCGATACAGGACGCCGATCTCGGCGTAGGGCTCGCGACCGATGACATCGGCCTGCGCGTCACGTTCCCGGAGCTCACCTCAGAGCGCCGCACGATGCTCCTGCGCGTCGCGCATGAGAAGCTCGAGACCGCGCGCATCACGCTGCGCGGGCATCGGACCGATACCCTGAAGGCGATCGACGCTGCGGAGAAGGAGGGCGGAATGGGGAAGGATGACGTCGCTCGCTATAAGGACGAGGTGCAGAAGAAGATCGATAAGGCAAACGAGGCTCTGGATGCTCTCGCCAAGCGCAAGGAAACCGAGATCTCCCTATGACCATACTCCTCTTCGTCCTCGTCCTGGTGGCGCTCATCGTGGTGCATGAGTTCGGGCATTTCGTCGTCGCTAAGCTCTCGGGCATGCGCGTGGACGAGTTCGGCATCGGCTACCCGCCTAAGGCGTGGGGCAAGAAGTTCGGGGAGACGGAATATACGCTGAACTGGCTTCCGTTCGGCGGCTTCGTGAAGATCCATGGCGAAGATCCGCAAGAAGGAGCCGATCCCGATCCCCGGGCATTCTCCTCCAAGCCTCGGATCCTCCAGGCCCTCGTGCTGCTCGCCGGAATCGGGATGAATCTCCTGTTCGCATGGGTGCTGCTCTCGACGACGCTCGCTCTGGGCACCACCCGGGCTCTGTCTGCTGAGGAAGTGACTCGTGCTCCGGACGCGCAGCTCGCGATCGCGAGCGTGCTGCCGGGTTCGCCTGCGGCTAAGGCAGGTCTCGTCCCCGGAGACATCATCCTGTCCTCCGAAGGCCCTGGCGGCAGCTATGCGGGCCCTGACCCGAAGCTCTTCACGTCCTTCGTGGCCGAAGAGGGAGCGAGCCTGCCGATCGTCCTCTCGATAAGGCATGGCGACGGGATGCGGACCGCCTCGGTCACGCCGGCTACGGGCGTCATCGCGACCAACCCTGAGCGGCTGGCACTGGGTATCGGTCTGGCGACTATCGGTACGGTGAAGGTCCCGTTGCTCGAAGCTCCCTTCGTCGGGGCGCAGCTCACCTGGCAGCTCACCAAGGATACTGCAGTCGCGCTCGTGCATTTCTTCGGGAGCATCGCGACCTTCACGGCTGACCTCTCGCAGGTGGCGGGTCCCGTAGGCATCGCAGGAGCGGTCGGCACCGCTTCTTCCGACGGCATCGCGTCATTGCTCGCGCTCACCGCGCTCATCTCGATCAACCTCGCGCTCATCAACCTGCTGCCGATCCCGGCACTGGATGGCGGCCGTCTCTTCTTCGTCATCATCGAAGCGGTCACGCGCAAGCCGATAAAGCCGTCATTCGCGAATGCGGTGAACACGATCGGCTTCGGTCTCCTGATTTTGCTTATGGTGGTGGTTACGGCGAGTGACATCTTCAAGATCGTCGGGTAGAGCACGTCCCAAAATCCTCACCTGCGGCGTTGCTTATTCCGGGGCTCCTTCACCGTATAGCCCATACGGCTTAGCCTGCTCCTCATCCGCGCCTTGCATCTGAGAGATTCTTGAACGCGCTCTCTGCATCCGTTAGAGCACAGAAAATACCTTTGTCATACTTTTGCTCTGGTACTCCTCGAGCCGTATACTGAGGGGACTATGCGCCAATCGAAGCTATTCACGAAGACGAGAAGGGAGGCTCCGTCGGACGAGCAAGCCAAGAACGCGCAGCTGCTCATCCGTGCCGGATTCGTCCATAAGGAGATGGCGGGCGTCTATTCATACCTTCCGCTCGGACTCCGGACGCTGAACAATATCGTCAAAGTGATCCGAGAGGAGATGAATGCCGTGGGCGGCCAGGAGCTGGTCATGACCGCTCTTCAGGACAAGGAGCTCTGGAGCCGGACCGACCGCTGGGACGATGCGAAAGTCGATAACTGGTTCAAGACTGAATTCAAGAGCGGAGGCGAGACAGGGCTCGCGATCACGCATGAAGAGCCGATCACGCGCATCATGACGGATCATATCTCCTCGTATCGTGATCTGCCGGTCGCGGCATACCAGTTCCAGAACAAGTTCCGTAACGAGTTGCGCGCGAAGTCGGGCATCATGCGCGGAAAGGAATTCCTCATGAAGGATATGTACTCCTTCGCGAAGAACGAAGAGGAGCATCAGGCCTTCTTCGCTTCCGCGCGCGAGGCATATAAGAAAGTCTTCGAGCGTCTCGGCATCGGAGATCGTACATACGTCACTTTCGCTTCGGGCGGCATCTTCAGCGAATTCTCCGAAGAGTTCCAGACCATCTCAGATGCAGGCGAAGACACGATCTATATCGATGAGGCGAAGGGAATGGCGATCAACAAGGAGGTCTATGCGGATGAGACCTTAGAGAAGCTCGGCCTCGATAAGGCGACGCTCGTAGAGAAGAAGGCCATCGAAGCGGGGAATATATTCAATCTCGGCACTCGTTTCTCCGAAGCGCTCGATCTCTCATATACCGATGAGGCAGGGGAGCGGAAGCCGGTCGTGATGGGAAGCTATGGTATCGGTCCGACGCGCGTGATGGGCATCATCGCGGAGACGCTCGCTGACGAGAAAGGGCTGGTGTGGCCCGAAGCAGCAGCGCCGTTCATGGTCCACATCGTCTCGATGGTGACGAACGACGCTGACGCGACGGCATATGCTGATGCGCTCTATGAAGACCTGCAGAAGGCCGGGGTCGACGTGCTCTACGACGATCGCGATCTGCGCGCGGGCGAGAAGCTGGCTGATGCCGACCTCATCGGCATCCCATGCCGCGTGGTCATCGGGAAGAAGACGATCGAGAGCGGACAGATCGAAGTGACGTATCGCAGGAATGGGGAAACCAAGCTGATCTCGCGCGACGATCTCCTCGCCTTTACTGCTGCTGCTCAGAAACAGCATCATGGCTAAGAAATTCTCCCGCAGCTCGCTCTTCTCGAGCGATATCGGTATCGACCTCGGTACGGGCAATACGCTCGTGTACGTGCGCGGGCGGGGCATCGTGATAGCGGAACCGTCGGTGGTGACCGTGAACGAGAAGACGGGCCAGATGGTAGCGGTAGGAAAAGAAGCGAAGGCGATGCTCGGGAAGACTCCGCCGCACATCCGGGCGGTCCGTCCGCTCTCGCATGGCGTGATCTCTGACTTCGAGGTGACGGAGGAGCTGCTCGCCTATTTCATAAACAAGGCGCAAGGGGGACGCTCGCGGCTGTTCGGTCCCCGGGTCGTCGTGGGCGTGCCGACGGGAGTCACGAACGTGGAATCGAGGGCGGTCCGCGACGCGGCGCTCACCGCCGGCGCACGCGAAGTATTCATCCTCGAAGAGCCGATGGCGGGCGCTATCGGCGCCAAGCTCCCGGTCATGGAGGCAGTGGGCACGATGGTGCTCGATATCGGAGCGGGCACGACCGACATCGCCGTCATCGCGCTCGGCGGATCGGTCTCCTCGAAGAGCTCGCAGGTAGCCGGCGACCGTTTCAATGACAACATCATCGAGTACGTCCGCAGCGAGTTCCAGCTCGCGATAGGCGAGAAGACGGCGGAAGATACGAAGATCGCCATCGGCGCCGTGCTTCCGCTCGAGACGGAGCTGGTGAAAGCGATCAGGGGACGCGACCTCGCGACCGGGCTCCCGCGCGAGATCATGCTTACCGACTCTCACGTCCGCGAAGCGGTCTCGCCGTCTCTCGATGCGCTCATGGAGGCCATGAAGGAAGTGATCGAGAAGGCGCCGCCCGAGCTCCTTTCCGATGTGCTCGAGCGGGGAGTCACCGTATTCGGCGGAGGCGCGCTCTTGCGCGGCCTCCCGGAGCTCCTCGCCAAGATGCTCGGCGTGCCGGTCCATATCGCGAGCGACCCGCTCACGGCGGTGGTGCGCGGCACGGGCATCGTGACTGAAGATCCTCGCCCATGGGGCGATGCATTCCTGCATGAAGCGGCTATCCTTCCGAAGGCGTAACGCGATCCTCGGGACCGGCCGGATGCTCGGACCGGCATCCCTGGCCCTGGCCGGGCTCCTGGCGCTGTTCTTACTGCTGCGCGCTTTCGTCCCGGGAGCGCTCGCATTCCTCGCCACGCCGTTCTGGGCCACCGGTACCGTCCTTACCGCTGGCGTCGGGAATACCGGCACTTTCTTTACCGGCAAGGCGGAGATCGCTCGTGAACGGGATCGCTTGCTTGCCGAGAACGCGGCGCTGATCGCGCAGCAGGCCGCGCTCAGCGCGAGGGAAGCGGATCTCATACGTCTGCTCGGTTCCCGTACGGAACCTGCGAAAGGAATCCTCGCCGGGGTGCTCGCTCGTCCGCCGGTATCGCCCTACGACGTGCTCGTCGTCGATGCAGGCTCGAAAGCGGGAATCGTCGAGGGCGCGCGAGCGCTCGGTCTCGGAGGAGTGCCGCTGGGTACAGTGGAAAGCGTAGCGCCCGGTTCCTCCCGTATCACCTTGTACTCGACGCCGCTCCGGGAGACCGAGGCATGGATCGGAGAAGCCCGTATCCCGGTGACTCTCATCGGAGAGGGAAGCGGCGCTTTCGCTGCGGAAGTCGCGCGCGAGTCGGGCATCAAGGAAGGGGATATGGCATATGTCGCTTCAGGCGGAGCGTTCCCGATAGGAACGGTCATGAGAGTAGAGAGCGATCCTTCCTCTCCGCGATCGCGAGTCGATATCAAGCCCGTCTTGAATCCGTTCTCGGTCACCTGGGTTTCCATCATGCCATGATCGCCCTCCGTCTCCTGATCCCTCTCGTCGCCTTCTTATCGCTTTTCATGCTGCCTTGGCAGGCGTCCGCGGTACTCGTGCTCGCCGCAGCCCTCGTGCTCCCCATGCTCGGCGTCGTTCTCGGGGCCGCTGCGGATATCCTCTATTTCTCGCCTCATGCCGCTCCCGTACCGTTCTTCTTCCTCGGAGGCGCGGCAGCTACGCTGCTGGCGCTATTGGTGCATCGCTTCGTGAAGACGCGTATCATGGAAGGATGAAGCGAGGACGTCTCTTCCGTAAGCGTCAGCATGGATACGAACTGAATCCGGACGAGATCTTCCTGGACTCTTCGAACCTGTCCGGGTTCGACCGGAGCACGCTCGAGGGAAGGCTCGAGAAGCCCATATCGCGGAACACGTTCGTCGGTATCGGCCTCGCGGTCGTGCTCATGCTCGTGACTCTCAGCGTCCAGGCAGCGAAGCTCCAGATATCCGAAGGATCGAAGTATGCCGCACAGAGCGAGAAGAACCGGCTCTCCCCGAAAGTGCTCTTCGCAGAGCGGGGAGCTATCGTGGACAGGAACGGCGTGCCGCTGGTCTACAACGAATCGGGCGAGGGAGGTTTCGTCAGGCGCGTGTATGAGACGCCAGGGTTCGCCCATCTGCTCGGCTACGTCTCGTATCCGAAGAAGGATTCATCGGGCCGTTTCTATGATACCGAGATAAAGGGATTGAGCGGCGTGGAATCGTCGATGGACGAAGCCCTTTCCGGGAAGAACGGCACGCTCCTCGTCGAGGAAGACGCGCTCGGCAAAGTGCAGTCATCCGGCACGGTGAAGCCTGCGGAGAAGGGCCAGACCGTCACGCTCTCGATAGACGCCCGGGCGCAGAAGGCCTTCGCCGATGCGGTGAGCTCGCTGGCCGAGCAGATCCCGTTCAAGGGAGGGTCCGCGATACTCATGGATGTGAATACGGGCGAAGTGCACGCCCTCGTCTCTTATCCTGAATACGATCCGAACGTGCTTTCGTCGGGCGGCCCGTCGAGCGTCATCGCTTCTTACCAGACGGACTCGAGACAAGTGTATCTTGACCGTGCCGTCGCCGGGCTCTATACCCCGGGCTCGATCGTGAAGCCGATGGAGGCGGCGGGAGCGCTCACGGACGGTATCGTGACCGCTGACTGGGGTATCGTCTCGACGGGATCGATATCCATCCCGAATCCGTACGATCCTTCCCGGCCCTCCGTATTCAAGGACTGGAAAGCGCATGGATATGTCGATGCGCGCCGTGCCATTGCCGTATCATCCGATGTCTATTTCTACGCTGTCGGAGGGGGATACGGAGGATTGAAAGGGCTCGGCATCGAACGGCTCAAGTATTGGTACGAGGCATTCGGATTCACGTCGCTTACGGGCATCGAGCTCGAAGGGGAAGCGAGCGGATTCGTGCCGAGTCCGGCTTGGAAAGAGAAGACTTATGATGAGCCGTGGCGCCTGGGGGATACGTACAATACTTCGATCGGCCAGTACGCGATGCAGATCACGCCGCTCGAAGCAGCTCGCGCGGTCGCGGCAGTCGCCAACGGCGGGAAGCTCCTGCGTCCTACTATCATCAAGGACGCGCCCATCACGGGACAGAGCATCCCGGTAAGCGCCGACGCGCTTAAGGTGGCTCGCGAGGGCATGCGCATGGGAGCGACGGAAGGGACTTCCCTGGGGCTTTCGGATCTTTCCTTCGTGCAGATCGCGGGGAAGACGGGTACGGCGCAGCTGGGGTTCCATAACGAATTCTATAACTCGTGGGCCGTCGGGTTCTTCCCGTACGACCACCCGAAATATGCGTATGTGGTGGTGATGGAGAAAGGACCGTCAACTAACTCGCTTGGCGGCATCTATGCGACGCATCATGCGCTGCAGGCGCTGCATAAGAGTGCTCCGGAGTATTTCGATTAGCCAGGAACGATTCGTCACTGCACCGAAGTATCTTTTTGCATCCGCTCCACGGGTCCCCGTACTGTTTCTCTTCGCCTCCCGCAAGTCGGCGGAAACAGTACGTCCCGTCTGCGCTACTGAAAAAGTACACCTCGGTTCCATTCCTTCATCGTTTCTTCCGACGTAGGGAAGAAGGGACTTATTTGACGAGCGAGAGGGGCCACGTACAATACAAGTACTCTCAAGCGTTCAACTATCATTCACTACATACATGACCGAACAGGACACCGTCGTTAGCCAGGAAAAATTCGATGAGATGATCAAGGAGCTCGAGAATCTCAAGACGGTCCGTCGCACGGAGATCGCGGAGAATCTCGAGTACGCTCGTTCGCTCGGGGATCTTTCGGAGAATGCGGAGTATCAGGAAGCGCGCGAGCTGCAGGCGGCGACCGAAGAGCGCATACGCAAGCTCGAGGAACTGGTGAAGCGCGCGAAGATCGTTACGGACGGGAAGAAGAAGGATATCGTCGGCTTCAGCTCGACGGTTACGATCAAGAAGGATGGAAGCGGCGATGCGTACGAGTACATGATCGTAGGTTCCGAAGAGGCCGACATGCGCGTGCACAAGCTCTCCCACGTATCTCCGCTCGGAGCCGCGCTCATGGGCAAGAAGAAGGGAGATGTCTTCACGTTCGAGACCCCGAACGGCAAGCAGACCTATACCGTAGAGAAAGTCTCGTAGTCATCGGGATATGAAAAAGAGGGAGGCCGCCACCCCCGAAAGGGGGGCGGGCCCGTTGGTTGGCCCCCGAGAATATGCCCGGGTTTG